>JACRFW010000048.1 GCA_016234265.1 Candidatus Magasanikiibacteriota bacterium | reverse complement strand
GTTTAATAAAACTAAAAATCCCCATGCCAAACGGTACGGGGTTTTTAAATTGGTTTTTTGTTAGGCGGTGACTACGGCGACGAATTTAGCCTTTTTAAGGCCACTGTCAAAACGGTAGCGTTTGTGTTCGGAGAACTTGACCGTGCCATTAGCGACAGCAAAAAGCGTGTCATCTTTGCCTTTTTTGACGTTTTGTCCCGGGTGAACCCGAGTGCCGCGCTGGCGCACGATAATCATGCCTTTTTTGATTATTTGGCCGTCGTGGATTTTTACCCCGAGGCGTTGGGCATTGGAATCTCGGCCCAAACGGGTAGAGCCACCGGCTTTTTTGTGTGACATAGTAAAAACTTTTAAAGGTAGCAGGGTGAGAACAGTATACGGTAAAATCACGCCGTTGTCAAGAGTTAAAAAAGCTGCTAAAATAGGCGCACAGCCCTATGCTAAAACTCTATTCCCCCTGGCTCTATATTCGTGATCGGTGGATATATATCCCCGGTCTTGGCGTATTGGGGCTCATTGCTTTTACCTGGTGGTATATTGTCAGCCGGGTACACCCGACCAGCGATCAGGTTTTTTTGCATTATACCATTATTTTTGGCGTTGATTTGATTGGCCCGTGGCGCGGTATTCTGTTGCCGGCGATCAGCGGGCTCATCATAGTCGGTATTAATTTTACCGTGAGCTGGCTTATTTACGGCAGCAATCGTTTCTTAGCGCGCCTGCTTCCAGTGGCGACACTCATTCTGGCTGTTTTTCTTTTGCTGGCCGCGGCGCTTTTAGTGGGAATTAACACTTAAATCAACTGAGTATGCCACTATGATGGTATCTCACACTCCGGCTCGTCGGGCCGACCGGCTTTTCTTACTTTATCTCGGCATTTTGGCGGTGTTTGGGCTCATGGCGCTGATGTCGGCGAGTACCCCGGTTGGTTATGCTAAGTTTGGCGATGCCTATTTTTTCGTAAAGAGGCAGGTATTGTTGGGGCTCATCCCGGGATCGGTTCTTTTCTTTTTGTTCGCGAAACTTGATTATCACGTTTGGCGCAAGTTGGGGTGGGTTTTATATGGCGTTACTTTGCTGTTGCTGTCGCTAGTCTTTGTGCCGGGCATTGGCGTGACCATCAATCATTCACGCAGCTGGCTGGCCGTGGCCGGGCATAATTTCCAGCCGGTAGAGATTGGCAAGCTCGCGCTTGCCATCGTTTTGGCGATTCTGCTCTCGGACGGAAAGCGTGATTGGACGAACTGGCAGACGAGCTTAGTCCCCGTTCTGGCAATTATTGCGCCCATTCTTTTTTTAGTATTGCTTCAGCCGGATGTTGGCACCTTGTCAATTCTTGTTACGATTGTATTTATGGCGCTCTTTATAGCTAAAGTGCCAAACAAGTATCTGGTGTGGCTCGGCGCGGCGGGCGCAGCGTGTTTTATCGGGCTCGTTATTGCCGCGCCGTATCGGGCCGCGCGGCTTACCACTTTTTTGCATCCGGAGCTTGACCCCAAGGGGGTCGGTTACCAGATGAACCAGGCTTTTTTGGCGATCGGGTCGGGCGGGTTCTGGGGTCTGGGGTTTGGCCATTCGCGCCAGAAATTCCAATATTTACCCGAGGTGAGCGCTGATTCTATTTTTGCCGTCATTGCCGAAGAAAACGGTTTTCTGGTATCGTTCGCCCTGGTGGCGCTTATCCTTTTGCTGTCCTGGCGCGGCTTTGCCATCGCCAAACACGCCCCCGATAGTTTTGGTTATTTACTGGTCAGCGCCATTATGGTATGGTGGGTGTGGCAGTCTTTTTTGAATATCGGCGCTATGGTTGGGGCTTTGCCTTTGACTGGTGTGCCTTTGCCGTTTGTGAGCCATGGGGGATCGGCGCTCACCGCCGCCCTGGCGGCGGCCGGAATTGTGGTAAGTGTCAGCCGACAGGCGCGGGTCTAACGATTTTTGAGTATGTCTAGGCGTTTACTGGTGTGCGGCGGGGCCGGGTTTATCGGTTCCAATTTTATCCGCTATTACCTCAAGACCCATTTGGACGGGGTAGTGGTTAATTATGATAAATTGACCTACGCCGGTAATCTGGATAATTTGTCCGAAGTGAAGAATGATAAGCGTTATGCCTTTGTGCGCGGCGATATCACTGACCTGGCTTTATTGAATCGGGTAATGAAAAAATGGCGTATCACTCACGTCATTAATTTTGCCGCCGAAACACACGTTGACCGCTCTATTCACGGCGGGGCGAAAGAATTTGTGCTCACTAATACCCTGGGCGTGCAGATGATTTTGGACGCGGTGCGCTTTAATGGTATTCAAAAATTCATAAATGTTTCTACCGATGAGGTGTACGGTTCGCTCGCGCTTGACAACCGGAGTAAGTTTACCGAAGAAACGCCAATCGCGCCGAATATGCCCTATGCCGCCGCCAAGGCCGGGGGGGATCTCATGTGCCGCGCCTATTTTGTGACGCATGGGGCGCCGGTCGTTGTGACGCACTGTTCCAACAACTATGGTCCTTATCAGTTTCCGGAAAAACTTATTCCTTTTTTTATCTTCAAACTTTTGCAAGGCGAGAAAGTGCCGGTCTATGGTGACGGTTTGAATGTCCGCGACTGGGTTCATGTGATGGATCATGCCGCCGCGCTGGACTTGCTGCTTCAGAAAGGCCAGGCGGGAGAGGTCTATAATATCGGGGCGGATAACGAGCGGGACAATTTGGAAGTCACCAGGTTCATTCTCAAAATTATGGGTTATGGGGAAGACAGAATTGAATACGTGACTGACCGTCCGGGCCATGATCGTCGCTATGCCATTGACGCGTCAAAAATTAGGGCGCTGGGTTGGAAGCCGGCGTATGCTAGAGATAAATTTGAGCAGGGTTTGAGAGAAACCATTGATTGGTACGAGGCAAACACGGCCTGGGTGGAGAAGCTGTGGGAAAAGAAACATAAAGAAATGAATATCTTTCAGAAATCATTAAAACGCTCGGCGCGGCGAATGCGCTCGGCCACCTAATGTTCGTTGTATGAAAAAAATGTTTAAAAAAATAACCCTCAAAACGCTGCATACCGCGCACAAGTCTCATTTAACGCCGGTAGAGTTTGATCAAGTCGTTCCTTTTAAAGTCAAGAGGCTCTATTATTTTAATGTGGGTCCGGGGGGCAAGACCGGTGAGCATTGCCACAAGACCGAGCAAGAAGTTTTTTTTCAGGTTCAGGGAAGCGCGACAGCCATTATTGATCGGGGAAACGGAAAAGAGGAAATACGCTTGAACAGTCCGGGGGACGCTATCTATCTGCCAAATTTTGTCTGGCATGGCTTTAAAGACGCCACACCTGATTGTCTTATTTTGGCGGTGAGTTCCACTAATTATGCCGACGACCGCAGTGATTACATAGAAGATTATACGGCGTACCTCAAAATCAGAGATGCCAAACTGCGCTAGTCTATGAAAAAGGTCCTCATTTTAGGTAGCAGCGGGATTCTCGGCAGCGCTTTGGTGCGGGCATTTAGTACCGATTATCATGTTATTTCTGGCGTCAAGGATGCTTTTGATATAACGAACTACGCTGTTCTGGAAAAGAATATTTACCAGAGCGAATCGGACGTGATAATTAATGCCGCCGCTTTTAACGGCGTTGACTTAACGGAGGAAAATGCTGATGCCTATCAAGCGGCTGAAGCCATTAATGGCGAGGCCGTCGGTAATTTGGCCAAGCTGTCAGCGCAAGAAAACATTCCTCTAGTTCACTTTTCCACTGACTACGTATTTGACGGTGAAAATGTTGAGGGCTATGCCGAAGAAGCGGCGCCGGCTCCGCTTAATAAGTATGGGCACACTAAATTTCTCGGGGAGCGGTTGCTTCAGGAAAACACCAATCAATATTATCTTGTTCGTTTATCTAGATTGTTTGGTCACCATGGGGCGAGTGCCCGGGCCAAAAAAAGTTTTGTGGATATTATGATTGATTTGGCGGAGAAACAGGGTAAGAAAGAATTAAAATTAGTTGATGAAGAAATCAGTTCGCCGACGTACAGCGTTGATTTGGCTCGGCGGGTCCGTCAACTGGTGGCGGGGCAGTATCCATACGGCATTTATCATGGCGCCAATAGCGGCAGTTGCAGCTGGTATGGATTAGCCAAGAAAATTTTTGAGTTGAAGCAGTTGCCGGTTAAGCTTACCCCAATTTTAAGCAGCGAGTATCCGCGCCCCGCCAAGCGTCCGCTCCATTCCGTGTTATTGAACACCAAACTGCCACCGGCACGTTCATGGCAAGAAGCCCTAACCGAGTATGCCACATAAGAAAAAAATTACACCTCCGCCGCCGGCTGGCCCCCGCGTTGCCATTCTCGGGGTGCGCGGAATTCCGAACAGCTATGGCGGTTTTGAAACACTGACCGAAGCCATTGCCGAGCGTTTGGCCGGTTTTGGCGCGTCGGTGACGGTGTATTGCCGGGCGCAGTATTTTAAGGAGCGACCGGCGGTCTATAAGGGCGCTCGGTTGGTGTATCTCTCCACCATCCGCTGCCAATCCCTTGATACGCCGTGGCATACTCTGAAAAGTGTTTTACATGTTATTTTGAGGAACACCGCTCAAGTCGTTATCATTGTCAACGTCGGAAACGCGCCGTTTGCTTTTCTGGCCAAGTTGTTTGGCAAAAAAGTTATTCTTTGTGTTGACGGGCTTGATTGGCAGCGTAAAAAGTGGAACATGTTCGCTCGCTGGTATTTGCAGGCGTGTTCGTTTGTTGCCGGAGCCGCTGCGCATATTATGGTGACCGATGCCGAGAGTGTCCAGGAATATTATAAAGCCGCGCGGCATCGGGGGACTGTTCACATTCCGTATGGAACGGATATTGATATCGGAACAGGCGCTCCCGACGCTCTCTCTCAGTATGGTTTGACCGCGAAAAAGTATTTTATCTATGTGGCGCGTTTTGAACCGGAAAATAATCCGCTTTTGGTGGTAGCGGCCTATGTAAGGTCGGGGAGTGAGTACCCGCTCGTCATGATTGGGGACAATCGTTATAACCAAAAGTATGTCGCCGAGGTGAAACGCGCGGCCGGGGATAAGAAAGTTTTGTTTTTGGGCTATCTGTTTGGCTCGGCCTATAAGCAGATCCTCAAAGGCGCCTTGGCCTATATTCGCGCCGCGGAAGTCGGGGGAATTTCTCCGGCGGTCGTTGAAGCGATGGGACAGGGTGTCTGCGTGGTGGCCAACGACCGGCCGGAGAATCGCGAACCCCTTCAGGATACCGGCATTTTCTATCATTTGCATGTCGCTCATCTCGCGGAGCGAATGGCCGAACTGTCACGGCAGCCGGAGCGCGCGATTCAGCAGGGGCTCCGTTCAGCCGAGCGGGCCATGATTGTGTATAGCTGGGATCGCATCGCCTATGAATTTTTTAAGTTGGTGAAACGGGTGGCCCCGCAGGCGGTGGTTAAAATAATACCGCTGTGGAGCCCGCGAGTGGTAGAGCGCAAAAAAATACTCATCACCGGCGCGGGCGGGATGCTCGGCTCGGCGATGTATGAATATTTTTCTAGAGAGTATCCGGTGTTAGCCACCAGTCTCAACCAAACTGAATCGTGGATGCAACCTCTGGACGTGCGTGACCGGAGCGCGTTTGAAAAAGTTGTATCGGAGTGGCGTCCAGCGTACATTTTACATCTTCCCGCCATGACTGATCTGGAGTGGTGTGAGAAGCACTTGCCGGAGGCGTACGCCGTGAATACTCTTCCGGTGAGGCATGCCGCCGAGCTCTCTACGCGCTATGGCGCGAAACTGGTGTACGTCAGTTCCAGCAATGTTTTTGACGGCGAAAAAAAATATTATACCGATACGGATGAGCCCAATCCGCGCAATGTTTACGGCTTGACCAAACAGATGGGCGCGCTGCTGGCTGAGTATTACGCGCGTGATTGTCTGATTCTGCGGTTGGGGTGGCTCATGGGCGGCGGGGCGCTTAAGGATACTAAATTTGTCGCTAAAATTGTTCAACAAATAGTCAGCGGCAAGAAGGAGTTACACGCGTTGACCGATAAATCCGGGTCAATTTCCTACACTCGGGATGTCGCGAAGAATCTGGAGCTGCTTCTTTTGGCGGGGGGACGCGGAACCTATAATATGGCCTGTCTTGGTTACGCCACGCGTTATGATGTAGCTCGTCAGATTGTGGAAATTTTGGGATACAAAGATCAGGTACGGGTTACTCCGGTTACGTCGGGCTTTTTTTCCGCCACGTTCACGACGCCCCGGTCGGCGTCGGAGTGCCTGGTAAATGAGCGTTTGATTAAGGAGCGACTGTCGCGAATGCGCCCATGGCAGGAGGCTTTGGAGGAATATTTGGAACAAGATTTTGGCTATGCGTTTAATACTCAAACCGCTAGAGCGGGTGATTTTTCCCGTCCGGCGACCCAATCATTTTAATGTATGACTTCAATTCTTGATGATAAGGCAACAATGCGGCGGCTGGACTCGCGGAATATGCTGGGCTCGCTTGAGCAGCTTGCCGAGCAGGTGACTGAGGTGCGTCGGGCGGTGGAAGCATTGGCGTTGCCGGAAAAATACAAACAGGCCAGCGCTATCCTTGTCTGCGGTATGGGCGGCTCCACGCTGGGGGCGCACATTTTGAAGACGGTATTTGCCGAACAGCTTTCCATCCCGTTTGAGATTGTTAATAATTACCATATTCCGGCCTGGGTCGGTAAAAATACCCTGGTGCTGGTGGCGAGCTATTCCGGTACAACCGAAGAGTCGCTCTCGGCTTTTTCCGAAGCAACGGCGCGCGGAAGCCTGGCGGCGGTGATTACCTCGGGCGGCGCTCTGCGCGTTGAAGCGCAGAAAAATAATCTGCCCGCTATTGTCTTTACCACCGATCACAATCCGTGCGGCAGCCCGCGGATGGGTCTCGGATACTCGCTCATCGGGCCGCTTCTGTTTTTTGCCAAATGCGGATTTATTCCGTTTGATTTCTCTGAACTCGGCCGCGTGGTTGCCACTATTGAAGAATTTGGGGAAAAATTTGGTGTCGCCGCGTCCACGGAAACCAATACCGCCAAACAGTTCGCGGCGGCGTTGCTGGGCAAGACCGTCTGGTATATCGGGGCGGAGCATCTGACCGGGTCGGTCCACGCGGCGGCAAACCAGATGAATGAAAACGCCAAGCGTTTTGCCGGTTGGTTTGTTATTCCGGAATTAAACCATCATCTTTTGGAGGGCATGATTTTTCCGAAGGCCAATCCGGAGAACATGGCGTGGGTCCTGGTTGAGTCCGACCGGTATGATGAAAAAATTCAAAAACGTTTTTCGGTAACAAAAGAAATTCTGGCTAAAAATAATATTCCATTTGTCGTCTACTCCTGCGCCGCTCCGACTAAATTTTTACAGGCGATGGAGTGTCTCGTGCTTTCCAGCTATACCAGTTATTATTCCGCCCTTTTAGAGGGGCTTGACCCAACGGCCATACCGTTTGTGGATTATTTTAAGGCGGCGCTCCAGAAATAGGTTGCTATGGACTTGTCGGTGATCACTGTTACTTGGAATTCCAAAAATTGTATTGGCGAACAGATTCGCTCAGTTCAGGCTGGGTGCCGGGTGATTTCCTATGAGCACTGTATCGTGGATAACGCTTCCAGCGATGGAACAGGTGAGTATATCAAGAAAGAATTTCCGGAAGTTACACTAATTCAGAACCGGAAAAATAACGGGTTTGGGGCGGCCAACAACCAAGCGGCCAAGGAAGCGAGAGGGGGATACCTCTTGTTTTTAAATCCGGATATGCGCGTTACCCCGGGGAGTTTGGATATCATGCTTGGCTGGATGCGCGCCCATCCGCCAGTCGGGCTCGCCAGTTGTTTATTGGTTAACGAAGAAGGCGAGGCTAATCCGGGGGCCCAGCCGCGGCGGTTTCCCACCTGGCGCGATCAGCTGATTATTTTATTAAAGTTGCACCATCTTTTTCCAAAATTGATTGATACTTATTTATTTAAAGATTTTGATCCGGCCAAAGAGCAAATGGTGGATAGCGTGCGCGGATCGTTTATGCTCATGCGCCGCGCGGTCTACGAAAAATTAGGTTTCGCGTTTGACCCACGGTATTTTATCTGGTTTGAGGATGTTGATTTGTGCCGCGAGGTGTGGCGGCTGGGATGGGCTGTGATGCATACGCCGGTCATCAAATGCGTTGATCATGTCGGACAAAGTTTCAAACAGCGGCCGAGCGTCTGGAAACAAAAACAATTTTCCCGAAGCCTGGTGGCGTATTTCCGAAAATGGGAACCATGGTATGCGACGCTCATAATTACTTTAGCCCGGCCGGTCGGCATCGCGCTCGCGTGGGTGTATAGTCTGTCCCGGTAAATGTTATGGCAAAAATGACGGTACAACTCGTGACCTGGAATGGGGCGAAATATATTCCCTTTCTCTTCCAGTCTCTGCGGAAACAAACATTTACTGACTGGGAATTGGTCGTGCTTGATAATGCCTCCGGCGATGAAACGGTAGCGCTGCTCTCCAAAGAGCTGGCCAATTTCCCGCGGCCGCATCGGTTGATAAAGAATACTAAAAATTCGGGTTTTGCTGTTGGCCATAATATACTTTTTCGCGAAGGGGTATCGGACTACTGTTTGCTTCTGAATCAGGATATGTATCTGGAAGCCGACTGTCTCTCAAAAATGGCGGCTTGGTTGGACACGCACCCGGCCGCGGCGGCAGTGGCTCCGCGGCTTATGAAATGGAATTTTGCGGACGTGGCGGAAAAGGGGCTGCAGGCTAGTTTCAGCACCTACATTGACGCGTTAGGGATAAAGGTATTCCGCAACCGACGGGCCATTGAGCAGTTTACCCAACAAGCCTGGGTAGTCGTTAAAAAGATCATGCCTAGTTCTGGAGTTCTGGAGGTATTCGGAGTGTCAGGCGCGTTTCCGCTTTTCCGTAGAGCGGCTATCGCTGAAGTGGTGTTTTCCGATGGCGCGATGTTTGATGAAACGTATCATTCATACAAAGAAGACCTTGATCTGGCCTGGCGCTTGCGCGCACGCGGGTGCCAAGCCTATGTGATTTTAAATGCCATTGCCTATCATGATCGCGGCGGCGCCGGGCCGAAGGAGGAAGATGATTTGTCCGCGGCGTTTAATAAACAAAAACAGGCCGGCTGGGTAAAGCATCATAGCTATAAAAATCATCTGCGCACCTTGTATAAAAATGAGTACGGGCAGAATTTCTTTCTGGATTTTTTCTGGATTGCCGGGTATGAGATCAAGAAGTTCTGCTATTTTTTGCTTTTCGATCGGGCCGTGTTGAAAGGCCTGAAAGAGGTTTGGCAAACGAGGCGGGATTTGAAAAACAAAAGAGCGCAGATTAAAAATTTACGGAAAGCGAGTTGGCGGGAGATGCGGAAGTGGTGGAGCGAAAAAAATAACGAATATGTATGACGTTGCGGTCGTAATCGTTAACTATAAAATGAAGGCGGATATTGAGCGCTGTTTGGCGTCGCTTTTTGCCGATCTTGTTTCCGATCCACTCTCGGTCAAGGTGGTGGTGGTTGATAACGCCTCCGGTGACGACATCAAGGAGTTTTTACAGGAAAAGTTTCCGTCGGTTGCCTGCCTTAGGCAAGAAACCAATAGCGGTTTTGGCGCGGCGCAAAATGTCGGGCTCAGATCGGTGGAAGCAAAATATTATTTTGCGCTGAATCCGGATACGTATTTTTTTCCCGGCAGGCGCCTCGTTCGGCGGCTGTTTGACTATATGGAGGCGCACCCGAAGATTGGCGTGTTGGGTCCAAAGATTGTCTATCCGGACGGCACGCTCCAATATTCGTGTTACCGCTTCCCGACATTTTGGCAGCCGATTTTCAGCCGCACGCATTTTGGCCAAGAGGGGAGGGGAAAGAAGGTAAATGATGTTGCCCTCATGAAGGATTTTGATCATAAGAAAACCCGGCCGGTGGATTGGGTAATGGGTTCCGCGATGTTTGTCCGCGGGGCGGCCGTGAGACAGGTGGGCTGGTTTGACGAGCGGTTTTGGATGTATTACGAGGATAGCGATTGGTGCCGGCGGATGTGGGAAGCCGGCTGGCCGGTATATTATGCTCATGATATGCTGTTAGAGCATGTGCATGGCCGCGGTTCCGCCAAAGTGCCCGGTATTTTTAAGGCCCTGATTAAAAACAAGCTCGCCCGGGTGCACCTCGTGAGCTGGCTCAAATATATGTGGAAGTGGCGTGGAAATTATAAATATTATGGCACTCGCCCCTAAAGTAGCTATTGTCTATCTGTCGTTTCATTCTGAACCGTATCTGGATGATGTTGTCAGCGCGCTCAAAAAAATTACCTATGCGAAAGACCTGGTAGAGCTGGTGATAGTTGATAATCCGCATCCGATTTTTGGCAGCTCGGTGCGTTTCATTGAGGAGACGATTATGCCTTTTTCCGGCAAAGAGTTGCCGCACGTTACGCTCTTGCCGCAAGAGAAAAATCTCGGTTTTTCCGGCGGGAATAATGCCGGCATGAACTGGGCCATTCAGCATGGTTTTGACTATGTCTACCTGCACAATGATGACGGTTTTGTAGCGGCCAGTTTTTTGGAGCCGTTGGTTGAGGCCATGGAGGCAGATCCCTCTATCGGCGCAGCGCAGTCGCTCGTGATGCTTTACCCGGAAACTAATCTTATTAATACCTCAGGCAATTCATTTCATTATTTAGGGATCGGGTATTGTAATAATTTTCGTGTGCGTAAGGATGATGTTAAATTGACGCCGATCGCCGCTACCAGCTATGCGAGCGGGGCGGCAGTTTTGCTTCGGACGAGTTTCCTCAAAGATTATGGCCTGTGGGATGAAGATTTTTTCTTGTATCACGAAGATATTGAATACAGCTTGCGTTTAAAATCGGTAGGAAAGCGGATTGTAACGGTAACATCTTCGGTTTTTTATCATAAGTATACCTTTGGTCGGAACGCGGAAAAGCTCTATTACATTGAGCGTAACCGTTTGGGGGTGCTCCTGATGTTTTATAAATGGCCGACACTTTTGTTGCTTGTGCCGATCGCTTTATTTTGGGAATTTGGGGTGGTTATCTTTGCCTTGAGGACCGGCTGGCTCCGGACAAAGCTCCGGACGTATGGTTATTGGCTCTCTTTTCAACATTGGGGGCGGTGGCTTCAGAAACGCGCTCATATCCAGAAGCGGCGTACCGTTTCTGACCGCCGGTTACTCCACGACGCTGTTTCCCGCGTGACATTTAACGAAGCCAGCATTGATAACCCGATGCTTCGTTATGTCGGCAACCCGCTGATGGCGGCATATTGGGCTATTGTACAACACTTTATATTTTGGTAATCTAGAATATCCGTATGAAAATAACCAAGGCAATTTTGACGGGCGGGGGGCGGGCGACACGGCTTCGGCCTATCACTACCACGATCAATAAGCATCTGATACCGCTGGCGAACAAGCCCATGATTTTTCATGCGATTGAAAAGGCGGTGGCGGCGGGCATTGAAGAAATTTTTATTAATGTGAACCCGGGAGAAACCCAGTTGCAGAAATATGTCGGAGATGGCGGCCACTGGGGGGTCGCGATTACTTTTTTTGAACAAACGGGCGGCCCGCTCGGCATTGCCCATGTGGTTAAATGCGCCGAGAAGTTTATCGGCAGCGATCCCTTCATGTTTTTTCTCTCCGACAATATCATCCGCGGCGGGTTTGAGTCATTTTTCCAACAATTTGATGAGGAGAAATTGGATTGTCTTCTGGCCTTTGCCCAGGTGCCGGACCCGGAGCGTTTCGGCGTGCCGGTGTTTAGCGCTGAAGGCAATCTTATGGAGGTGATGGAGAAGCCGCAAAATCCACCGAGCCGACTGGCTCAGACCGGTATTTATTTATACGGTCCGAAAGTATTTTTCAAAGCTTTTGGCCATATTCAAAAAAGCGCCCGCGGCGAATATGAAATTTCGGATATCAATTCATATCTTTTGCGCGCGGGTTTCCGGGTTGGCTGGCGCGAGGTAAGCGGCTGGTGGAAGGATACCGGAAAACCGGAGGATTTAGTCTTGACCAATAAACTGCTGTTGGATGAGCTCGCCTCCGACCAAGCGAATTTTAAACAGCAAGGGACTGTTATGGCTGGAGCTTCACTTGTTGGGCCGGTGCAAACAGGAATCGGCGCGACCATTGGTCAGGGGGTGAAGATTGTCGGGCCGGTTATGATCGGGGAAAATTGCACGCTGGAGGCGTGCACGATCGGGCCGCATGTGACCATTGGCGCGGGGTCAACCGTTCGCCAGGCTACCATTCGCGAGTCGCTCATTTTTTCCAATTGTACGATTGATTCTCCCATTACCATCGCGGGGAGTATTGTCGGTGACCAGGCTAAGGTCCTTACCAACCCGGCCGCCGAGGAACACCGGTTGATTTTGGGCGACCATACTTTGATTGAATTGTAATATTTATGTTTTTTTCCAGCCGGGCTCATCGCGCCGCGCAGACTCTCACCGGAAGCTATGAGGTGGAGGTAGTGTCGCTTCCGGAAGAATGCGATTTTGCGGAAACGCTCCCCTTTGAGTTATATTATATTTTTAAGCGGTATCCGGAGTATAAAGAACGCATCCGGACAATTCTGCAAGACGGTAAAGCGATCGGGGTCAGAACCGTACTCCGGACACCGGAAAATATTCTGCTGGCTATTCACGCCATCAGTGTGTATAGCCAGCATAATTATATCGTTACCTGGCTGCCCAAGTTATTGCGTGATAAACATCTGCCGATTATTTCTTCCGCCGATGAGGAACACGCCCGGGCCGGGGGCAGTGATTTGCGCCAGGCGGTAGAGACGATTGAACGTGACCGGCTGTGGTTTAAGCGGTTGGTCTTGATAGACGAAGAGAACAAGGGTATTCGGCCGAATGAGCAACAATTGATGACCGAACTCTCTGAACTTATTTACCCTCTACAAATAGATTACGCGGTTCACCGCGTTATTGCCGACAATGCCAATGAGCGCACGGAAGTGGCTCAAACAATTGTCAAAGCGCTTCTTTTTATTGGCCCCATCGCGCACATTCTGGAACGGTACGCGGCCGGCATCGGCAAGATCTTTGCCGCTTTTACCGATGACTTGATGGGCGAAGCGGCCGAGCTCACGGCCTTGCGCGGTTCGGGGTTTGGGTGGGGAGAGCTCGCGAAACGCTCGCGCATATTGTTGCCGGTTTTGGCTCTGGCCACGTATGGTGCTTATTCAGTGGAGCACCTGATTGAAAGCGGGCGCTGGGCGCTCGGAGGCGTGGTATTTGGGCTTTCCGCTGTGGCGCTTTCGCTCACCACCGCTATCCAGTCTTATTTTTTATACCGGAGAAATGTTGAGCGTTTGAAGAAAGAGGGGAAAGTGGCGGTAGAGATTTCCTCGACTCGTCTGGCTATAACTCAAGATTTTACCAACCCGGCTCGCCTGGGGCTGTTTGTGGGCGCCGCCCTTGCCCCCTTTATGGGTATTCTGGGGGCGTATTTGGGTCTCATGAGCAACGGGTGGGTGCTGGCGGCCATTGGGTCAACGGAATCAATTGTGGCCGGTTTGACGGTCATTCTGGCGGGGCGGATTAATAATTGGAGATTCAGGAGAAAATTACAGAAGCTTTTGCCTATTTAACAAGTGTTGGTCTGAAAGCGCCCGAGCCAGGCGAGCGGGGAGGGGCGGAAGGCGCGCCGCGAGCAGAGCCCTTGCGTAGGTCACCGATACTCCCGACAATAGTAGGGCGATTGATGCTACCGGTGATCATTTTGCCAGGGTCATCGGAGGGGTGCATGACCTGGTTGATACTGCCAATGCCCGCGGGTACCGTGGAAATCTTACCTTCTCTATTTTGTTCCAAGCGCCGGCGCAAAATCATTTTCTTTTTGAAGTCGCTTTGTTCCTTGGTGAAGTGTTCCACGACTTTTTGTTTGGCCGTGAAGTCTTTATTACTAGCAGTGGGGAGGGGGAGGATGCGAGAGGGGGACATAGTGAAGATAGTATAATCCAAAATGATGGGAAATGGCAAACAAATCGCCTCTGAATTTTCAAAATGTCTGAATTGGTCGGGCTGGCGGGGCTCGAACCCGCGGCCTCATGGTCCCGAACCATGCGCGCTACCAACTGCGCTACAGCCCGTTGTTTGGTTTTCCTTGTCGGGCATAGGGGGCTCGAACCCCTGACCTCATGCACCCCATGCATGCGCGCTACCAACTGCGCCAATGCCCGTCTTGATTAGCCAACCTCTGCCCGCTACGCTGAAGCATTAGCGAGGCGAGCTAGGCAGGCCCGTAAAAGTTTCTCTAGACTATCATATCTTAGGCTACTTTTCAAGTAGCTTTGTTTAGTGTATACTACCTCCGTATTTAGCCTATTTAAAGCCCTATGTTAAATCTTAAGTCCTTTTTTAAGGAGGCCATTAAAAAAGATGCTTCTGACGTGCATTTAGTGGGGGGAGAGCTGCCGATGCTCCGGGTGGAGGGGGAACTGATTGAGCTTGATAGTAAACCGCTCCCAAACAAGGAGCTGGAAACCGCAATTTTTGGCTTGATATCCAAAGAACAGGCGGAAAAATTCCAGGCGGAAAAGGAGCTTGATTTTGGTTATGAATTAGAGGGGACCCGTTTTCGCGTTAATTTACACCAGCAGCAGGATAATATTGGCCTCTCCGCCCGGCTTATTCCAGCGGAAGTGCCGACACCAGAGGATTTGCGGTTTGAACCGGCATTTTTGGAGTTAGGCAAGCTTTTGGACGGGCTCGTGCTCATCACCGGGCCGACCGGCTGCGGCAAGTCTACCACCATTGCCTCGCTCATTGAGGAAATCAACAAAACCAGAAAAGCGCACATTGTCACGGTGGAGGACCCGATTGAGTTTATTTTTAAAGATAAAAAAAGCCTGATTGAACAGCGCGAAGTGGGTACGGACACAAAATCATTTGCGAACGCTCTAAAATATGTTTTGCGGCAAGACCCGAACGTGATTTTTGTCGGTGAAATGCGCGATCCGGAAACTATCGCCACGGCGCTCACGGCGGCCGAGACCGGTCATTTGGTGTTTTCCACTCTCCACACGCTAAGCGCGGCCGAGGCGATAGAGAGAATTGTGGATGTGTTTGAAGGGGCGAGACAAAAGCAGGTGCTGATTCAGCTTGCGGACGTACTTAGGGCAGTGGTGGCGCAACAGTTGATAATGGCAAAAGATGGCGGCCGGATATCAGCCCGCGAGATCCTCCTCAATACACCGGCGGTGGCTAATCTCATCCGCGAGAACAATATCGCGCAAATTAAGTCCGTTATTCAGACCGGGGCCAAAGACGGCATGGTATCCATGGAGAATTCACTCAAGCAGTTAGTGAAAGATGGCATGATCAGCGAGGAGACGGCGAACAACCGAATGGGTCGGAGCAAACGAATATAGGTTATGAAAGCGACGCATGACGTTTTTAAAACTATTCTGAAAGTAAGCCAAGACGCCGACACACCTGCCTATGTGGTCGGCGGTTTTGTCCGTGACTTTTTTTTAGAGAGGAGGAAAGAGCCGACTGACATTGATATTGTTGTGGAAGCGAGCGGTATTGCCTTTGCCAAACAGTTTGATGAAGTCTTGAAACAAGAGGGGAGCCTGGTTGAGTTTCCCGATTTTGATACGGCGCGATATCTCCTGCCTGTTTCCGAAGGCCAAACTATTGAAGTGGAGTTTGCCGGGGCGCGGAGCGAAAAGTATCGGGAAACTTCCCGGAAACCAGCGGTTGTTCAAGCTACTTTGGAACAGGATTTGAGCCGCCGTGATTTTACAATAAATGCGATGGCAGTGCCGGTGACAGTGTTTGCAAAAACTAAAGCCCCAACCAAATCCGCCCTGCTTCAGGGTCTTACCGACCCGTTTGACGGCCGGGCTGATCTACAAGAGAAAATTATGCGCACGCCGCTTGACCCGGACGTGACGTTTAGCGACGACCCGCTCCGTATGCTTCGCGCCATTCGGTTTGCCGCCGAACTTGGTTTTACCATTGACCCAAAAGCGCTGGAAGCGATTCACCGGAATCGGGAGCGTCTGAAAATTATTTCGGCCGAGCGCGTTCAGGAAGAGCTGTTCAAATTGTTGGCGACTGCGACGCCGTCCATCGGTTTAATTTTGCTTTTCCAGACGCATCTGCTGGACATAATTTTGCCGGAGGTGGCGAATCTTGACGGCGTGGAGGAAGTGTATGGTCATCAGCATAAAAATAATTTGGTGCATTCTTTTAAGGTTGTTGATAACGTGGCCGAACAATCGGACAAGGCTTGGCTGCGGCTGGCCGGGCTTTTGCATGATATTGGCAAACCGGGCACCAAGAAATTTGTTCCCAAAACAGGCTGGACATTTCATGGCCACGAGCATCTGGGGAAGAAATTGGTTTTCGCGCTCGCACGGCGGTTGAAGTTTTCCAAAGATCTAACCGATTATCTAGCGAAGCTGATTCGCTGGCATCTGCAGCCGATTAGCCTGATGGATGAAGGCATTACTGATTCGGCGGTGCGGCGGCTGATTGTGACGATGGGGGATTTGATTCAGGATTTATTAATTTTAGGGCGAAGCGACATCACGACCGGCAACCCGAATAAGAAAGAGCGGCGGCTTAAAAATTATGATCAGCTTAAAATTAAAATCGCGGAAGTGCTGGAGCGGGATAAACTGGCGGCTTTTCAGTCGCCGTTTCGCGGCGACGAAATAATGGCGGCGGTCGGTTTGAAGCCCGGGCCGACGGTGGGGAAAATCAAAACCGCGATTGAGGAGGCGATTCTTGATGGCATTATTCCCAATGAGCATGACGCGGCACAAGCTTACTTTGAGAAAATAAAAGACACGTATCTTAAGAACGCCGAGCCTTGGGAACTTCAAACTTAGAGGTTGACATTTTTATGTTTTTAGAATAGAGTACTTCACTTACTTATTTTTTGTTTCCCCCTATGATTGGGCAAAAAATTATGACTAAAAAAGTGCTCATTCCGGCGGTAATTGTATTGGTTATCGGCGATATGAGTTATGGAAGCTATAAGCGATCGCATCAGCCCATAGCGTATGAGACAGTGGCAGTGAGTCGAGGCAATCTGACCCAAACAGTGGAAGCCACCGGTAAAATTGAATCTATTAATGGTGTCCGTTTGCGTTTTGATGTTCCTGGCACCTTGACTTCGGTTTTAGCCAAAGAAGGCGCGAGTGTTCAAGCCGGGGCGTTGCTGGCCAATCTCCGTCTGGGAGAGCTCGCCGCGGCGGTGGCTCAAGCGGAAGCAAATCTTAATCAGAAATTGGCCGGCGCTACGCCGGAAGATGTGCGTTATTATGAAGCGGCGGTTCAATCTGCCCAGGCGACGTGGGATCAGTCGGCGGTTGACCTTACGCACGCGACACAGGATACGGTGGCAAATCTTGAGGCGACACTGCCTAAACTTGACGATGCTTTGACCCAGGCGGATAATATTTTGGGCATTGATAACGTCATTTCCAACGATAGCTTTGAAAAATTTTTGGCTACTTCAGATGGCAGCAAATTGGTCAAAGCTAACGCCGATTACTTGGTAGCCAGGACTGCGCGTGATGCGGCGCGGATTGCCGTTCTGTCCCTGACGCTCGCGAGCGATCGGGGGGCGGTGGAGACGGTTCTGGCGGTCGCCTTGAACGCTTTGGCGCAAATGAATCAGGCGTTGCGATCGGTCTCTGACGTTTTGCGGGCAACATCGCCGATTGATGTTTTGACGCCAGCCGGGCTTGATGCCAAGAAGACGACGATTGAAGCCACCCGTACCACTGTCACCAGTCAGACAACCACACTGGTCAGCCAAAAACAATCTCTGTCTGATGCCGTGAACACTGTTAAAGTGAAAGAGGCCGTTTACCGCCAGGCAGTAGCGACGCTGGACAGCAAGGTAAACCCGCCGCGCGAGGTGGATGTGGCGTCGTACCGGGCGGCGCTGGCCCAAGCGATAGCCAATCGCAGCAAGGCTTTACTCACCGCGCCCATTGCTGGCCTGATAACGAAAGTAAATAAAAAAATTGGCGAGTCAGTGAGTAGCGCTGACGTAGTGGTGGAAATGCTGTCGCCGCACTATGAAATTAAAGTAGATATACCGGAAACCGATGTTTTTAAATTAAAATTAAATAACGAAGCCAGGATAACGCTTGATGCTTTTGGGGAAGATACAAAATTGACAGGGACGATCACCGCCATTGACCCCAGCTCCACCGAAGTAGAGGACGTGGTGTACTACACGGTGACGGTGAGTCTGGCTGACACC
>JACRFW010000047.1 GCA_016234265.1 Candidatus Magasanikiibacteriota bacterium | reverse complement strand
CTCATCATCGCCTTTAATCCCTTATCAAAAATAGGCAGTATGTCCGCTTCCGGCTTGTGTAACTGATAATAATACAGATCAACCAAATCAAGATAGCCGGTTTCGTCCGCCGGGGATATCTCAATGGCTTTCTGATAATAACGCTCGGCCTTCGCATAGTCCTGAATACGCTCCGCCAGCTTGCCGGCATTCAGATAAAACAAAATGTTCTTTTGCCCGAAGCGGCGTATTCCTTCTTCGTAGACAGCGAGCGACCGCGTAAAAAATATCGGCTGGTTCACTGCGCTCAATTCAGCGATGCTTTTCCAGGCCAGACCAAGAGAAAAATACAAGCCGGAATCATCGGGTTTTTTGGCGATTTCGCCTTCCCTGACTTTTGCTTTATCAAACAAAGCCACTAATTCTGGCTTGTCTTTAATGCTCCGCAATAATTTCGGATCACCGCCGATGAAACCGCGATACCACAACAGGGCCCCCGCCCCAGCCAACAAAATGACAACAAAGATACCTACTAAAATTTTTGTACGATTCATAAAATTACTTTAATTTATATTGCTTGATGAAAGCGTCTGCTTCCGCCCGGAGTGGCGGATATAGCGATACGGCAGTCTCGGTCGTTTGCAGCGCCGATGCCTTGTCCCTCGCTAAGGCATACGCCGTAGCAAGTCTAATATACCAATTGACATTATCAGGAAAATCTTTAATCAAATGTCTGTAACCTTCTATTACCTTATCATATTTCTTCTCTCCCGCATAGATATCCAGAAGATACAGCCGCTGGTCCAGCGTCAGGGCATACCCTTGTTTGAGGGCTGTTTCAATTTCCGAGAGCCCGGTAGCCACGTCGTCGCTCGCAATGTATGTGAGACCAAGAAACCAATAGCTGGTGCTGATGCTTGGATCGGCTGCCACCGCTTGTTTTTGAACGTCAATCGCTCGCGGAAAATCTTTTTCCAATAAATACAGCCGGCCAAGAAAAAAAAGAAATTCTTGCTTTTGAGGAGAAAGACCGTGAGCTCGGAGCAACAAAGGTTCGGCATTAATATAATACTTCGGATCAACTTTTTCTCCAAGCGCCATATACACCTGACCGGCCCAAACGGGAAAAAGCGGATTATCTCGGTAGCGGTCACTCTGTTTCTCCAGAGCATCTGCCACCTGCAGTGCCACTGACGCCGTTTCTTTCGCGGTGATGTCGGCGCCCGCTTTATCAAGCTGGATAAATCGTTCCGCCAGAAAAATCGCTGTCTCACCGACAAATGGCGCTGGTACCGCCACGGCTCTTGCGGCGGCAAGAGACCATGCGGAGCCATCAGCGGCGGCCCGGGCTTGGCTTAAATAATATGAAGCCTTAAGAGGAAGGTAATTAAAATAATACAAAGAAATCAGAATAAAAAGAGTATAAGGAACCCAAAAAAAACGACGGACTGCCAGCCAGCGTGGATGAAGTGTGACAACCTGCCGAGGAGCATACTCCACTGATATAAAAGCCAGCAACAAGAAAAAGAGCAGTAGTATATCACTAGTTTCAAAAAGAAATAAACTTGTTGCCAGATAGCCAGCCAGCATACCGAGAAGAATAGAGCTGATGATGGGTGAGACGAAGGAAACCTGCTCTCCCTTTTTGCGGATCAAGTAATAGCTGGCAATGCCAAAAATGCTTAAATAACTCACCAAACCAAACACTCCACTGATTACTCCTATTTCCAACAACCAATTGTGCGGTTTGTCCCAGACGGTTTCGGTAAAATTATATTTCAAGAAATGAGGATTAAAGTATTTATTGAAAGTGATGTCATAATTACCCCATCCCCAACCCAGAATAGGCCGTTCTTTTATCCCCTGCCAGGCAATCTGCCATGCCATCAGGCGGGTCTCGCCGGTACCGGAAGTAAGGCTGTCAATATTGATGACCGCTGCCAAGCGAGGTAAATAAACAGAAAGTTTCTTTGTTATTGCCATGGCTGTCAGGACGCCGCTAGCCAGAATACCGAGAGACAAAGCAACGATAGATAGCCTCCGATTTTTTTTATCTTTTACCATGAAAACCGCGGCGGCCAAACCGGTAAACCCTCCAGTAAAAAGGCCGAGAATAGCGCCGCGGTTGCCGGTCCAAAACAGAGCAATCAGTAATACGAGCGCTCCGGCTAGCGACCACCACCGACGCTTGCCGCTCAAATAAAAAGTCAAAACGAGAGCCAAACCAAACGCAACGAGCAGGTAGGCTGCCGCGAAAGCGCGGTTACCGATGATGCCCCCGCCAGCCTCGCTCTGCCATGCTGCCGGCAAACTGTGCTGAAAAAATATAGTACCGCTGACGATGATGGCCGCCCCCGCTGTTAAGGACAAAAGTGTAACCCAGTCTTTCTTTTCAGAAAAATAGCGACTGAGCAAAAAATACCAGATACCAAAATGTAACCAGGTAAAAATGCCGTTGGCGCGAGCCTGGTTGCCCCAAAAGCTATTACTGACGTTTACACCGGTAAAAGCCGTGATAGTTATTACTAACAAAAAAATAATGAGCGACCAGTCAAGCCAATTCATGGGTTTTGCCGTTTTGTCGTCAGACTTCATAGCTTGACCAATGATATGCAGAAACAAAAGCAGTTCAACGACAATTTGGAAAATAATGGTTTTACCAAAATTCCAAGGGAAATAGGT
>JACRFW010000008.1 GCA_016234265.1 Candidatus Magasanikiibacteriota bacterium | reverse complement strand
TGGTAAACGGCTCACAAGTCGGTAGCACCATTGCCACCCTTACCGCCAACGGCGCCAGCAACAACGGCTGGGGAACGTTCGGTAACAGCTTCATCATTGGAGCAGGCAAGTCTGCCGTTGTCACTATCGTTGCCGATACCACTCACACCACTATCGCTGCGGACGAGACAGTCATCGCTGGTTTCCCGGCTGGTTCCAGCAATGCCCAGGGAACAGTGTCCTTGACAGCCATCAGCAGCGTTGCCGGGACTGGCAACACCCTGACCTTCAAGGCGGGTACTGTTTCGGTGAGCAAAAACGCAGCCTTCGGTGACAAGACATCTGCCAACCCGACTGGCCCGGTGAACGCCACGCAGGTGAAAGTCGGCTCTATGGTCATTGTGGCCGGAGCGGGAGAAGACGTCAGTCTCACCCAGATAGTGATTGAAGACTACAATGCTACCGCAGTTAACTTAATTGGCACTTCAATGCAAAATTTGACGTTGAAGGATGCCTCGGGCAAGCAGCTCGGCACCACCTACGCTAACCCGGTAAGCACTGGTACCACGCGCAACGCCTACACCTTCAACATATCACCGGCCGTTACCGTTAAGAACGGCGCGCAATTTGTAGTGGATGTGTATGCTGATCTCAAGGCCGCTTTCAGCACAGCGAGTACTCCGCTCATTGACGTGAAGACCATTACCGCGAGTGGTATTACCACTGGTACTGATGCCAGTGTTACTCCAACCGCGCAGACTGTTCCGTTGCAGTACACCTACATCTCCAGCGCTGGCGGCTTGATGATCCAGGTTGATTCCGACACCCCGGTAGCCAATAACTACCTGATGGGCGCCACGGATCAGGTTCTTGGTAAATTCAAGCTCAGCGCCTCGTCTACTGAAGCGATTAGCATCACCCAGTTGGTGTTAAGTAGCAGATTCAGCTCAGGTGCCACGGGTACGTTAAAGAACATCCGCTTGGTGGATGATCTCACTGGCGCGCCAATCGGTTCAGCCGTTTCATCTTTCAATGACACGGTAGCCGGTTCCAGCGCCGCCACTGGTACCTATTCACACGCCACCTTCACCGGTTTGAACTTGCAGGTAGGCGCGGGTGTATCCAAGACCATTACTGTGAAAGGCGATTGGACCACCTATGTGGACAGTGGTCTTTCAACTACTGGTCAGACATTGGCTCTCGCCTTAAGGGCTAGTTACGGCGGGACGACTGGTTCAACTAATCCAATAACAGCGACGGGTGCCTCCTCCGGCTCTTCGATTACCGCTACGATCTCCAACTACGGAACAATCAACAATTACGGAGATTTCGGTAATGGAGGCTTAGAAGGTGGTGGTGCATACACTGCTACAGCCACGCTCTACCGCGCTAAGTTGACCACAGCCTGGGCCTCAGACGCTCCAAGCGGAGCTGCTTCGCCTTCGGCCAGCCAGACCGTTGCTAAATTCGTCATCATGAACTTAGCCAATGCCGGTTCGTATATTGCGACAGTGAAAAAGGTAGACTTTGATCTGTCAACGACAATATCCGGTGCCGCAGCTGGTTCGTCTCGCGCTATCAATGTCTATAAAGACTCGTTAAGCACGACCGCGTTGATGACCACCAACTACCATACGTCGAACTCGGCTAACCAGGTCTACGACACCAACTTCACTGAAGGCAACTTCACTGATGTGGACATTACGTCCGGCGCTTCCAAGACATTCTATGTCACCATGGACACCAGCGATGCCGCGTCAACGAAGAGCCTATCTATCCGCATTGGTTCATCCGACGTCACCTGGGATGATGGTCTAGGAACAAACTTGACAGTGATGGGACAAGATCTCCCGTTAACTTACAAGACCTTCACCTACTAGTGAAACCGGTTTAGTGGTAGCACAGAACCACTCTTCGCCCGAGAGCGTTCAGGCAGACAACCCACCCTTACCCAAGGGTGGAGTTGTTTTTTTGTAGGCAATCAGGTACGATTATGCCACCATATTATGACATCTCTACTAAATAAAATAATTAAGTTTGGACTATATAGCACGCTGTTTCTGCCGCTTTTGTTTACCTCTTTCACCTATTTCCCTTGGAATTTTGGTAAAACCATTATTTTCCAAATTGTCGTTGAACTGCTTTTGTTTCTGCATATCATTGGTCAAGCTATGAAGTCTGACGACAAAACGGCAAAACCCATGAATTGGCTTGACTGGTCGCTC
>JACRFW010000049.1 GCA_016234265.1 Candidatus Magasanikiibacteriota bacterium | reverse complement strand
TTAAATAACGAAGCCAGGATAACGCTTGATGCTTTTGGGGAAGATACAAAATTGACAGGGACGATCACCGCCATTGACCCCAGCTCCACCGAAGTAGAGGACGTGGTGTACTACACGGTGACGGTGAGTCTGGCTGACACCGATCAACCGATTAAACCGGGAATGACGGCTAATGTGGCTATTACCACCGGCGTGCGCTCGGGAGCGCTGTTTGTGCCGCTCCGGGCGGTGCGCGCCAAAGACGATGGCAGTAAATATATTCGGATTTTACGAAACGGCGCCGAAGAAGAGCGCTCGGTGACGCCGGGTCTGCGCGCCGATCAAGGCCGGGTAGAAATACTCTCCGGAGCGGCGGAGGGCGAGGCGGTTATTATAAGTGTCAGAGAACCGAACAAATGACCTATGGCGCTCATTTCCGTCGTTGGCCTCAAGAAGGATTACATCAATGAGGAACTGGTGACGCCGGTTTTACGCGGGCTTACTTTTTCCATTGACCGAGGTGAATTTGTTTCTATCATGGGGCCGTCCGGTTCCGGCAAATCCACGCTCATGCATATTTTGGGTTTTTTAGACACCCCCACCGCCGGGCAATATCTGTTTGAAGGCAAGGATGTCAGCACCCTTAGCGACGACGAACTGGCGGCCATGCGCGGTCATAAGGTCGGTTTTGTTTTTCAGGCTTTTAATTTATTGCCGCGGGCCAGCGCTCTGGAAAACATTATCTTGCCTTTGGTCTATACCAGGGCGCCGAAGAGCGAACAGGTGATAATAGCTAAAAAACTGCTTACTGCGGTTGGCCTGGAGCATCGTTTCCATAATACGCCGAGCCAGCTCTCCGGCGGCGAGCGTCAGCGCGTCGCCATCGCCCGCGCTTTAGTTAACGCGCCCGAAGTTATTTTTGCTGATGAGCCGACCGGCAATCTGGATTCTAAATCCGGTTTACAGGTGATGAAAATTTTACAAGAGTTGAATGAGCAGGGACACACCATCATTCTCGTGACCCACGAGCGCTATACGGCCGAACACGCTAAACGCATTTTGCAAATTAAAGACGGCCTGATTGTTAAAGACGGCCCGGTGGAGAGCCGCCAGCTGGCTGAGAGCAACGGAGAGTTGATAAAATAACGTATGAATTTTTATCAGAATCTGTTGAATACCTGGCAGATCATCAGCCGTAATAAAATACGGTCTTTTTTAACTATGCTCGGCATTATCATCGGCGTGATGTCCGTGGTGGTGATTATGTCCGTTGGCGCCGGCGCCCAGAGCCTGATTTTAAATCAGGTGAAGAGCCTAGGCTCCAATTTGGTGGGCATATTACCAGGAAAATCGGATGATAAAGGTCCGCCGGCTTCAGTGCTCGGGATCGTGGTTACCACTCTCAAAGACGGCGATCGCGCCGCTTTGGTTTCCGGCGTATTTCCCCACATTGTGGCGGCGAGCAGCTACGTCAGGGGAGTGGATACCGTGACAGCGGGCGGCAATAAAACGGATACGAATTTTTTGGGCACCTCCGCCGCTTATCCGCGCGTGGAGAACGTGGCACTTCTCTCCGGCCGTTATTTTTCGGATGAGGAAGAAAAGGGGATTGCCCGCGTGGCGATTTTGGGAAGCCAGGCGCGCCGCGATCTCTTTCCTGATGCCGATCCGCTCGGGCAGAGTATTAAAATAAAACGCACCAATTTTCAAATTATCGGCGTCATGAAAGAGCGCGGTTCCAGCGGTTTCCAGAATCAGGACAATCAGATTTTTGTGCCGCTTTCCGCCGCTCAAAAATTGCTGCTTGGCATTGGCCACATTAATTTTATGCGGGTAAAGGTAGACGCCGCGGAGAATGTTGACGGAACCATCGCTGACCTGAAAACCGTTTTGCGCGAGCGTCACGGTGTAACTAACCCGGAAAATGACGATTTTTCGGTGCGCTCCAGCAACCAGGGCCTGGAGGCGCTGACCACGATTACCAACGTCCTCAAGTTTTTTTTGGCCGCCATCGCCGCGATTTCGCTTTTAGTCGGCGGCATTGGCATTATGAATATTATGCTGGCCGCGGTGGAAGAGCGGACGCGAGAAATTGGCCTACGCAAAGCGGTGGGCGCCACCAGTCGTCAGATTATCTGGCAATTTTTAACGGAAACGGTCATAATCACTTTTATGGGCGGATTAATCGGGATTATTTTGGGCAGCGGCATCTCCATAGCAGTGGCCGTCGTGGCTCAAAATAGAGGTTATAACTGGGATCTGGTGATAACGCCTTCGTCTATTATTTTAGGATGTGTTGTATCCATCAGTATCGGCCTATTGTTTGGCATCAGCCCGGCCCGCCGCGCCGCCGCTTTGAATCCTATTGAAGCGCTCCGGTATGAGTAGGAAATTATGAACCTTACCCCTGTTAATCTCGCTTACGCTTCCATCCGGCGCCAAAGGCGCCGGGCGATTTTAACCATGCTCGCCATTAGTATCGGCATTTCCGCGGTAATCACCATTATAGCGGCCGGAAAAGGCATGCAAAGGCTGGTTTTGGGGCAGTTGGAAGTTTTCGGGCCGGGGACTATCAGTATAGAGGTAAAGGTGCCGAGCGCCAAACAAGGTTCTTCCGATAACGCCGTGGGTTTGGCCAGTGGGATCGTTATCACCACCATGAAAGACCGCGATCTTAGGGATATTTTAAAGCATCCTAATATTGAAGCCGCTTACGGAATGGTTTCCGGGCAGGAGGCGGTCAGCTACGGCGGGCAGATTAAAAAAACCGTTTTGTTTGGATACGGGGCCAGCGCGCCCGAGGTGGAGAAATTCACCGTGGCCGAGGGGCGTTATTACA
This sequence comes from Candidatus Magasanikiibacteriota bacterium, assembly GCA_016234265.1. Lineage (GTDB taxonomy): Bacteria > Patescibacteriota > Patescibacteriia > Magasanikbacterales > GWA2-37-8 > JACRFW01. Next base: position 1,632 of record JACRFW010000049.1, on the reverse strand, counting down.
GCAAGGAAGAAGAGGAGTCGCTCGCGACAGTCGCCGTGCTCGGGTCAAAGGCCCGCGAAAAATTATTTGGCGACGAGGATCCGATCGGAAAAAATATTTATATCCGCGGCAAAACCTACCGAGTGGTTGGCGTGATGGCTTCCCGCGGCTCGGCTTTTTTTATTGACATGGACGACATAATTTTAATTCCGACTAAAACCATGCAGAAAAAATTGCTCGGCATTGATTACGTGCCGCACATCTTGGCTAAGTTGAAAGATAACAACCAGACGGCTTCCACAGTGGAAGATTTAAAGGAAATACTCCGTTCCAATCATTTGATTGCGGATCCGTCGCGCGATGATTTTGCCATTGATACCATGGCGGACGCCACCAAAACTTTAAGCACCGTCACGGAAGGAGTAACATTACTTCTCGTCGCGCTCGTCTGTGTGTCGCTTCTGGTCGGTGGCGTTGGCATTATGAATATTATGTATGTCTCGGTAGCGGAACGAACATTTGAAATCGGTCTGCGCAAAGCGCTCGGCGCCCGAAAGAAAGATATTCTTTGGCAATTTTTAGCGGAAGCAATTCTGGTTACCCTCGGCGGGGGAGTGGCTGGCATTATTCTCGGCGCCATTCTTGCGCTCATCGTTTATCTCGCGGCCGAGTCGTTTGGCCTGCAGTGGGTTTATGTCATTTCACTATCGTCGGTGATTTTGGCGGTTAGTTTTTCCGCCTTTATCGGTTTACTCTTTGGTCTATATCCGGCACGCCGCGCCGCCGCCCTTAACCCGATTGAAGCTCTGAGAAAAGAATGAAATTGTTTGTTGTTGAGGCAAATAAAAATCTCTCAGTTCCAGTGATGAAAGTGAGAGATTTTTAGTGGAGGGCGGTCGCCTGAGGCGACCGCCCTCCGATGTGTCTACTGCGGCCGCCCGCGGTCGCCGCACCGCCGCAACCACCCGCCGGTCAGGCCGCGCCTGTGAACCTGCGGCGGCGGGTCGTGGGCGCGGGCCGCGATCTCCGCCCGGGCGATCTCCACCTGGCGCTTGGCCGTCACGGTGGCGTTCCTCCTCCGCCAGCGCGCCCGGCCGATGCAGTCCAGCCCGGCGACGAGCCCGATCTGGACCAGCAGAGCCTCCAGGATGCCCATTACCAGGCACAGCCCCCTGGGCCACGGGGCGACTCCGATCCACCCGGAGAACTTCCAGGTGGCCCAGGTGAAAAGGATGACGAGGGTGATGAAGACGATCCCATTGAGAATCGTTCCCCAGGGGATCCTTCGCTTCGGATGCAACCTCCGATCGTACATCTTCAGCACTCCTTCCTTGGGGTACTGTCCAGGCATCCAGGGAAAACACCACCATGGCGATCCCTGTTATGGAACCAGTCCCCACAAGCTTTTGGCTTGTCTTCAAGCTTTATAACAAGCCTCAAGACAGGCCAAGATCGTTAAATCTAACTGGGCATCATAGCACTTTTACCTTTTTCTGTCAACTTGTTGTGTATAGTACAGCAAAGAGTTGAAGTTTTGGTTGCCATTTTTCGTTTGGTTATGGTATGATTCGGATTGATTTGTGCTTAGATTAGTGTTTCTATGACAGACACGCAGACAATCAAAGATCGGCTGGATATTGTGCAAATTATCGG
>JACRFW010000046.1 GCA_016234265.1 Candidatus Magasanikiibacteriota bacterium | reverse complement strand
TTGCGCGAGAGAAGTATCTCAAGGGCAAATCAAGACAATTTAAAGAAGATTTAATTAAAACGGTGAATCCTTTTTGGAGAGACCTGAGTGACGACTGGGCATAAAAGGAAGATCCTTCGCCCGCGAGGGCTCTGGATGACAATTATGTACCTCAAATGGAAAGAAAAAACTATCACCGACTTTTCTGACGCGAATATCAACGCCTTGTATGACCAGGGTTATCTTTTTACGCGCGAAGGTAAAGGTTCAATGTATCAAACCCGGAGCCTGAGAGTGGACCTCTCAAAATTTAAACTTTCCAGCGAGAACCGCCGCGTACTGAAAAAAACCGAGGGGCTCAAGTTGGCTCCACTTACGCTCCCCTATGCTGGCTACCACTGGAGCGTTGGGAAGCTGGGGAAGGACTTTTACGAAACAAAGTTTGGCCCGCCTCGCCCGACGAGCGGGCTCGTCGAGGCGGGCGAAGGGACGCCTGCACTGAACCGCTCTGGTTCAGTGTTTAGTGCCAACAAGGTGAAAGAGCTTTTGACTGACACTGCCAAAAGTAATTTTAATCAGTTGTTTGTGTATCACGCACCTGTCATTCTGAGTGAAACGCCCGCCCGACTGAATGACGTCCCGCCAGAACGACTCTGTCGGGCTGGCAGTCGTTCGGGCGGGAAGAATCCCTTAAACACAAACCTTAAGGGATCCTTCGCGAGAGTTTACACTGAGCGAAGCGAACGTGCTCAGGATGACAAAACTGCCGTTGGCTACTGTGTGGCACGAGAGACCGATGAATTCATTCACTACTGCTACCCGTTTTATCAGTTAACTGACCAAACCCCACCCCTTGCCCCTCCCCTTATAGGGGAGGGAACGACTGAGGACAGCCGTATCACCGCGCGCGCCTCCTCCCCCTATAAGGGGGGGGACAGAGGAGGGGGTTTCACTCATATGCCAAATCTAGGATTGGGGATGATGACCAAAGCCATTGTTTGGGCAAAAGAAAACGGTAAAAAATATGTCTACCTAGGAAGCTTTCAGCGCCCCACCGATACCTACAAACTGCAATTTGCGGGGTTAGAGTGGTTTGATGGGGAGAGGTGGAAAAGTGATATGGAAAAACTGAAAAAAAATCTGTGAAACACATCCATTTCATCGGCATTTGCGGGGTTGCAATGAGCGCGCTCGCGATTGCTTTCAAAAAAGAAAATTGGCACGTTACGGGCAGCGACGTGGGTTTTTATCCCCCTATTTCCACGCACCTCAAAGACGCGGGCATTGATTTTTACCCGGGCTGGCACCCAAATAAAATGATCGCGGCAGGCGTACCGGATTTAGTTGTCGTTGGAAACGTCGCCAGCTCGCATAATCCCGAGTGGCTCTATGTGCAAGAGAAAAAATTGAATTACCAATCGTATCCGGAAGTAATCGCCAAATATTTTGTGAAAAAAAATTCCATTGTGGTGGCGGGCACCTTTGGCAAAACCACTTCCACCGCACTCGTGACCTGGATATTGCGCGAAGCTGGTTTTGACCCGAGCTATATGTTTGGGGGCCTGGGCTTGAATGGTCTTGAGTCGGCTGGCATTGCTGACACATCTTGGAGTGTGCTGGAGGGCGACGAATACAAGGCTTCGCGCTCCGACACTGGCCCTAAGTTTGCCTACTACGCACCCACTCACCTGCTTTTGACCTCGGTGGTGTGGGATCACGCCGATGTGTACCAGACCGAAGCGAGCTACGTTGAAGCGTTTCGCAAACTCGTAGCGATGGTGCCAGCGAACGGATTAAGAGTAATTTCGGAGAAGGCGATCGGTGTCATTCCCGTGAAAACGGGAATCTATAGCAAGACTGGTTTAACGATAGATTCCCGCTTTCGCGGGAATGACAAAAAAAATTGGGGCGACAACGTTGTCACCTATGGCCATGACGCTGCCAACGACTACGTGTACACAAATTGTGTACAGACAAAAAATGGCCTCACTTTTGATATTATTCATGAACAAAAAAAGTATTCAATGAAGAGTTCCTGCCTCGGCGAATACATGGCCGACAACATTACCGGTTGTTTTACCTTGGCGCACCAGCTTGGTATTACGCCGGAAAAAATTATTACGGCGGTGGGAATGTTCCGCGGCATGAAACGACGGCTGGAAAAAAGATATGCGGCTCCGCCAGCTGGAGGAGTAAGTGTCTTTGACGACATCGCCCACTCCCCCAGCAAGGCCACGGCCATTTTGGAGACGCTCAAAGCCGTGTATAAAACTCATCTCATCGCCGTTTTTGAACCCAACGCCGGCTGCCGCCGGCCGCAGGCGGCCTTATGGTATGATCATGCCTTTGCCGCCGCCGACGAAGTGATAATCCCCCGCCTCACCAAAATTAAAGTTGATGAAAATGAAGCGCCACCGTTTGAAGGCGAGGATATTGCCCGCCTGATTGGGAAGACACATAAAAAAGTGGAATACATTGACGACGACGGAGCGCTAATCACGACCCTGAAAAAAAGACTGCACCCGAGAGCGGTGGTAGTATTTTTGGGTAGTCATGGGTTCCGTGGTATGATAGAGACGTTAATAACCAAACTGTCATCCTGAACGAATGTGAAGGATCTTCAAATTTCCGTCGCTAATTGTACGGCGATGGCACAAACGGAAGATTCTTCGCTTCGCCCGTCTCGCCGAAAGCTCACCGAGGCGGGCTCTGAATGACGAATTTATATGGCAAAAGTACCCCCGCACGCCAAAAAAATATTCTCCGGCCTCTTGTTCAATGTCTACCAATGGGAACAGGAAATGTTTGACGGTAGCTTTAAAACCTTTGAAATGCTGTGGCGGGTGCCGACAGCCAGTGTTATCGCCACAGTCGGCAAAAAAATTATTACCTTTGACCAGCAACAACCCGGCCGGTCGCCCTATCCTTCGCTTCCCGGCGGCAAAGTGGAACCAGGCGAATCACCAGAGGAAGCAGGACGGCGTGAACTGCTGGAAGAAGCCGGCTATAGCATAAAAGACCTGGCCCTTTTCAAGCTTTACAATGAGCACAGTAAAATTGACTACGATGACTATGTTTTTCTGGCAAAAAATTGCGTACAGACCAGTAAACAAAACTTGGACCCGGGAGAAAAAATTAAAGTGAAGCTGGTCACATTTGACCAATTTTTACAACTCGTGCGCAACCCGGACACCGCTATTCCGCGCGGCTTGCAGCACGAAATGTGGGAAGCGCTGCTGAATAAAAATAAAAAAACCGAGCTAAAGATTCGGCTCGGCCTGGTATGATGGAGGATCCTTCGGCCGCCCCGGGCGGCCTCAGGATGATCCCGACCCAGTCGGGATCACTTTCCCTCGTCAATGACTTCGGCCTTAACATTCTCATCAACGATTTCATTCACCAAGAGAGTGATGCCGCAGATGTCGCACTCAAGGACATGCTCTGGGGCAAGGTCTGGAAAAAGCGAGAGATTAACATCGTTCTTGCATTCTGGACAAACTAGTTTCATAGATGGTAGGATTAGCAGAAATTACAACAGACATACTATACACCAAGGCTGACTTAAAATCAATACCTGATAATGGTTTGTATGGCTAAATTGTCAAATTGCCAACAATTTAACAGTTTAGCAATTTCTATCGTTTATGAAAACCCCACAAATGCCAGCGCCGAAGCTCGCCGAGGCCCTGGGACTTACCAATGAAGTCTGGCTAAAACGAGAAGACGAACACCACTTCGGGTCACACAAAGGGCGCTCTCTCCCCCTTATGATTGCCGAACATCACCGGGCAGGAGCACGGGAATTTGTTATTTCTTCATCGGGAAACGCGGCGCTCGCGGCCGCACGTGCTGTGCGATCGCATAACAAAAATAAACCGGCTGATCCAGTTTCGCTCCAGATTTTTATTGGGCCTGGCATTGCCCCCCATAAACAAGAACTAGTTGTGGCCGAAGGCAATCCCGCCATTACTATCGTCCAAGTCAATAACCCAAAGCAAACCGCGCAGCAATTTGCCACTACAAAAAAAGCGGTGCTCCTGCGGCAGTCTACCGAACCCCTGGCACTCCTTGGTTATCACGAGCTGGCGGAAGAGTTGGCCAAAATTGGAAATCTGGCGGCAGTGTTTGTTCCAACGTCATCAGGCACCACAGCGCAGGGCCTGGCTGAAAGTTTCGCGAAGCTCAACTTGAATCCCCAAATTCATATTGTGCAGACGACCGCCTGCCACCCGATCGTGGAATATATTATGGCACAGTCCACCGAAAAGCAGGGGGATCGCCACGTCGCTCCGCTCCTCGCGATGACAGAAAAAAGTTTGGCTGATGCGAT
>JACRFW010000045.1 GCA_016234265.1 Candidatus Magasanikiibacteriota bacterium | reverse complement strand
GGCGGTATTTAGCTGGACAAACTAAGTGGTACAGCAGTAACGAGACATTGTGTGACCGTTTGATATGTTCTGACATGCACCCAGTTTACCAGCTTTTACCCACGCAGCATAGCTGCGGGGAAAATTTGATTCATTTTAGTAAATAAACGCTTAGCGTTAGTTGTAGTAGTTTCTAAAACGGCCTCCGGGGTTATCCCGCGCACCTCCGCAATCTTAGTCGCGGTGGCCTCAATCATCCACGGCTCCCCTCTTTTTCCCCGATACGGAATCGGTGATAAATAGGGGCAATCAGTTTCTAAAAGTATTCTGTCCTCCGGCATTTTTTTCACCACTTCCAGCAGATCTTCCTGCGCTTGCGGGTTCTTTTTTAGCGGCGGAAAGGTAACCACACCGGTAAACCCGATATAAAATCCCATAGCCAAATACTGTTCCGCATTTTTCCAGTTGCTCGTATAGCAATGAATCGTGCCGGAAAGTCGTCGCGGTTTGTCGTTGTCATCCTGAACGTGAGCGAAGGATCCCTTAAGGTCTATGTTTAAGGGATTCTTCGTTTCACTCAGAATGACAGATTGAAGAATCGGTATAAGATACTGGTGCGCCTCGCGACAATGTATTACCATTGGCAGATTAAGCTCCTGTGCTAAGCGAATATGCTGTAAAAAAACTTCTTTTTGCTTGGGAAGCATCTGCTCCGCTGTCATCCCTTCGGGGATCCGGTACAGATCCAATCCGCACTCCCCTATCCCAATCACTTTTTTATTTTGCGCGAGCTTTTTGTAATATTCGTAATCAAAATTTTCTTCGCGCGACTGAAAAGACGTTTCTTCTTCATCCACGTGCTTGGAAAAAAGATGTTCCGGGTGCAAGCCAACGCTCGCGTACACGCCATCATATTTCTGCGCGACATCCACCGCCCGTCGACTCGTGTCGCTCTGTGTGCCCACCAAATTCAACATCGTCCCCTTGTCTAAACTGCGTTTGATCACCTCATCCATGTCATCCTTGTAAGCATTGAAATGACAATGCGCGTGCGTGTCAACCATCATATCAATGAATAATGTTCTGCAACGCGTTCTGCAGCGCCCGAATCGCCTCCGGCGCCAGTGGCCAGAGTAACCCGGCGATGCTCACACAAAAAGGCACCACGCGCGAGGCGCTCGCAGCAGCCATAAAAGCCGGACTCAAGGGGAAACGGCTGACAAAATAAAAGGTGATGCCGAGCGCCACCACGCCTTCAATAAAACCAAAGAGCCCGCCGAGCAGATGATTCAGGCTGTTTATGAATGGCAAATGCGTAATGATGGAAAAACTCTTGTCAATAATATAGAAAATAAAGCCGATCAGGCGATTGATAATCAAATACAGGATAATAAAAACTAAAATATTAGAAAAATTAGCATTCCAGCCGGTGGCGTTAATAAGCCACGTCGCCGGAACGACATACCAGCGGCTGGCCAGGTACACGCCAAATACGGTGCCCACGAGCGACCCCAGCGTCGCCACCACGCCAAACCACAAACCAAACAGCGCAAACCCGCCGATAATGAGCAGCAAGACGAGGTCGAAGAGTGACATATTAAATAGTTAGTCGTAGAAATAACGGTTCCCCCTTATTTATTTTGTTTCCGACCGTCAAATCAACCCACTGCTGGAGCTCGGACAACGGCTTGGCTAATTCTTTTTCCACTTCCAGGCCAAGCTGGGCCAAAATTTTCTCCGCAGTTTCCGGCATCACCGGCCAGATCATAACGGCAATATGGCGCAAAGCTTCAACCAAATGATAGAGCAGATCATTTACCTCCTCCATTTTGCCGGCTTTAGCCAGCGCCCACGGCTGTTGGTCGGAAATGAGCTGGTCACAACAGGCCACGAACTTCCACGCGGCAACGAGCCCCTGGTCAAAACGCCAATTGCTCATTGCTTCAAGATACGCTGGCCAAACATCCTTGGTCAAAAAATGAATTAACCCCTCATCAACGCTAATCACTGCCGGAATTTTTCCTTCGCTATATTTTTCCACCATGGTCAAAATACGATTAGTCAAATTCCCAATGCCATTCGCCAGATCTCCATTGTAGCGCTCCACCAACTGCTTATACGAAAAATTGCCATCATTCTCAAAAGGAATCTCCCGCATAAGAAAATACCTCACTGCCTCCAGCGGATACTGCTCTATCAGATCAAGCGGATTTATCACATTACCCAAAGTCTTGCTCATTTTCTGTCCATCCACCGTCATCCAGCCGTGCACCGCAATCTGTTTGGGGACATCCAACCCCGCTGCCATAAGCATGGCTGGCCACAAGAGGGAATGAAAACGATTGATCTCTTTGCCGACAATATGAGTAGCTGGCCAAAAGGTATTAAATAACGTGTGGCCTTTTACCGTATAGTCCAAGGCGGTAATATAATTGGTGAGCGCATCAAACCAGACATACATCACCTGGGTGTCATCACCCGGCACCGGCACACCCCAGGGCAACTTTTCTTTGGCGCGGGAAATACTAATATCATCCAACCCATTTTTCAGCATGTTGTACATTTCTTTTTGGCGACTTTCCGGAAAAACAAAATATGGTCGGCTCTCAAACAAAAATTCCAGAGGCTCTTGATACTTAGAAAGACGAAAAAAATAATTTTCTTCAGAAACCAACTCCGGCTCGCGGTTGTGGTCGGGGCATTTGCCGCCGACGAGGTCTTTTTCGGTTTTAAATGATTCACAGCCGTAGCAGTAAAGTCCGGTATATGATTTTTTATAAATATCACCATTTTTAAAAACCGTTTCCCAAAAAATCTGAGCTTGTTTTTCGTGGCGCGGCTCGGTGGTGCGAATGAAGTCATTGTTGGATATGTTCCACTGGTCAGCCAAGTTTTGAAACTCGGCCGAACGCTCGGCGGCAAACTGTTCTACGGGTTTATTCATTTCTTTAGCAGTTTTCAACATTTTCTGCCCGTGCTCATCCGTGCCAGTCAAAAAATACACATCATGACCAAGTAAACGCTGGTAGCGCGCCATGACATCGGCATACAAAATCTCCAAAGCAAACCCGATGTGCGGGCTGGCATTGGCATAGGGAATGGCGGTGGTAAGATAAAAAGTATTATTTTTCACAGTGCATTTATCACAATCACAAATTCCCCTCTTTCGTCCATCGTTAGCTCGCTCAATTTTCTGGCCGTGGTGCGATACAATGTCTCAAATTTCTTAGTTAATTCTCTACAAATCACTAATCCCCTATCCTGTACGAGCACTTCCTGTAATTCGCCAAGGCACTTCTGTATCCGATGGCCAGATTCATAGAATACGACTGTATTTTCAATGGCCGCCAATTCTTTAAAATATTTTTGCCGTTTATTTTTGTGCGGCGGGAAACCCAAAAAAGTGAACCGGTCAGTCGGGAATCCGGAAACGGAAAGTGCCGCCACTACCGCGCTGGGTCCGGGAATTGGCACGATTTGTACCTCTCGTTTTATGAGTTCTTTCACAAGCATATTTCCCGGGTCGCTTATCCCCGGCGTACCGGCATCAGTCACGAGCGCAATATTTTTACCATCAGCCAACATCTGCACAATTTCCTTCACCCGCCGAGCGTCGCTATGCTGATGATAGCTCATGGTCGGCGTCTTGATCTCGTAGCGGTCAAGCAGATTCTTAGTCACGCGAGTATCTTCGCATAAAATCAAATCAACACTTTTGAGCGTCTCAATCGCTCGAAAAGTCATATCAGCCAAATTCCCAATTGGCGTAGCCACAATAAAGAGTTTTCCAGTCGGCATACTCTCCGCGTATTTTAGCAAAAATAAGGTTTAAAAGCAACTACCCGGAAGACTTCCCTACCAGTTTCAAAGACTTTTGCAAGGAATGAATCGCGTAATCAATGTCCTGCTTGGTGGTGCCTCTGCCCAACGTAAATCGCATACTGGAAAGCATCTCTCGTTTATTACGCCCAATTGCTTTCAGCACATGTGACGGCTCGCGTGACACAGCGGTGCACGCCGAACCAGTGGAGCACATAACGCCATAGCTATCTAGGTAAATCACCAGCGCCTCGCCATCAATACCCGGAAAAACAATGTTCAAGTTATTGGGCAATCGCCCCTCTCCTATCTCCGGGCCATTCAGTTCAACGCTAGGTACTTTTTTCTGTAACAGTTTCCAAAAATACTCACTCAATTTCTCTATTTTCCGCGTACTTCTCAATTTCTGGCATATTTCCAACGCCCTCGCCAATCCAACCGCCCCGGGCACATTCTCTGTGCCCGAGCGCAGATTTCGCTCTTGGCTACCCCCGAACACAATTGGTTGTAATTTTACGCCACGGCGTACATACAAAAACCCTGCGCCCTTTGGCCCATAAATTTTACTGCCATTCACGGTCATGAGATCTACGTGAAGTTTCTCTACATCCAAATTAAGATACCCAGCCGCCTGACAGGCATCAGTATGAAAAAACGGATAACGAGTCTTATGTTCTTTGCGATAACGAAGGAGCTGGCGGCCGATATCCGCAATCGGTTGAACAGTGCCGATCTCATTGTTGGCGTACATGATTGAGATGAGAACCGTGTCTGGACGGAGTGCTTTGAAAACATCCTCAACTTTTACAAAACCCTTTTTATCTACGGATAATGCCGTCACTTTCCAACCTTCTTTTTTAAGTTGGGCTAATGGTTCTAAAACGGCGTGATGTTCTGTCGCAACGGTAATGATATGCTTGCCGTGTTTCGCATGTGTTCGCGCCACGCCAAATAACGCTAAATTATTTGCTTCAGTTCCACCGCTCGTGAAGACAATATTATCCGGCATGGCGTGAAGAGCCTCCGCAATCGTTCGCCTGGCGTCGTTCAGCGCGCCGTTCGCTATCTGCGCTTCCTTGTATAATGCCGATGGATTGCCAAAATGTGTGCTAAAAAAAGGCTGCATGGCCTCAAACACCTGTTTATCAACAGGTGTTGTAGCGGCATGATCAAGATACACGGAACGAGGACGTTTCATTTAAAACGGCAGCGTTAAGTTAATATTTTTCTTTTCCGGCGCTACTTTCTGCATTTCAAAATTCACCCGGAACGGCAGCATTTCACCGGTCAAAGATTTGTAGAAAAGTTGTTTATTTTTTCGGCCAAAATCATAAATTTCTTTTGTGACTTTCACATCTTGCTCACAATACTTTTTTATTTCATCAATTTTCCCTTCGTTCCACCAACGAATTGCCTGGAGCCCCTCCGCGCTTTTTTCAATGTTATCCAGCGTGGCCTGGGCGATGTCGTTCAGCTTCAAACGAAAACCCACATTTTTCTTTACTTCATTCATGATGTCCAGATGCGTGAATTTGGATAAATCGCCCAGATAATAATTATTCATAACCGGCAGATCAAAATGTTCGCTGTTATAGCCAATAAGACGGTCCGCTTTCTCTAAGATCGGCCACAATTTACCGAGTTCATGCTCCTCAAAGCTCTGGTAGCTGTCAGTCTCATAACAATAAATAGACACACACGAAATTTTGAGTTTGCTAAAATCATTATTCACGTCGGCAAACGTATTCTGGGTTTCAATGTCAAAAACAATTTCGTTCATACAGGTTAAATCATTATGACCGGGAAAATAATCGTCCGCATTTCTTCACGGAGTCGGCCTAAATCTGTTTGGTTCTTCAGGCCCTCCCGCAAACAGTCAACAATCATTTTATCAGGATTTTTGAATAAAAACAAGGTATTTTTGTGGCGGAAAAATTTGCTGTTGTAAATGATATAGTTCACCCATGAAAAACCCCAATAGCCTGGGTTGTCTGCAAATAAACGCTCGGCCAGGAGAAAAAGTCCGGTGGAAAATGCCTCTAACTCTGAAACAGGGAAAAGCTGGCCAGTTTGTTTTGCTAACAGCAAATTCCTGACCGGATTCCAGACCTGATCCGTCGGCAAACACTCAATGAGAAAACTGGCAGTCAGCCCATTGGCCGGTAATTCTGCGGGCGTGAGGACCACCCGAGCCACTGTGAGATGCTGGGCCATTTTGGTGAGAGCAAATTGTTTTTCCGCTGGCTCCGCAGCTGTGAGAAACAAAATATAATTCCAATAAGTCAATTTAATAGCGCTCCGAAAAACAATTTTTGTATTCAAAGGAGATTGCCAAATTTCCCCATTAACGGTCTCCCCGGCCACAAAATACCATCCGCGCTCATAAAAAAAACGCGGCACAACCATACAATTTATAGTTACACCGCTGTGGTCTCGTTTTAATTTTTCTACCGCCGGAAGATGCCACTTATAGACGAAAAAATGCCAGAACGGACGAAGAATATAAAAATCCAAATCGCTTGTGTCAGTCGCCTCCCCGGTCCAATAACTGCCTCCCAAAAGTACAACGCTATCCGAGAAAATAGCTTGCAGCGCCTGATGAACGGCTTTCACGGCCTGCGACGTCAACATATCTTAGGACAACTCCCCCGCCACTCTGCTCAAAGGGACCAGACGAGCCGCTGCGCCTGTTCGTTCCTTCAGCTCTGCTGACTTTTCCGCTAGTGTTTTTTTAGAGACTAAGATACGATACGGAATACCAATGAGATCGGCATCGCTCAATTTTTCGCCAGCCGAAGCTTTTTCCCGATCATCAAATAACACCTCTACCATTTTTTTCTTCAGTTCAACATATAATTTTTCTGCAGCCTCCGCAACTTCTACGTCCGCTCCTAAAACTACCAGATGCACCTTGAATGGCGCCACCGTTTCCGGCCAGACAATTCCTTTATCATCGTGAAATATCTCCACCAACGTGCCCATAATACGCGACGGCCCAAGGCCGTAACAACCCATTATAACCGGTTGTACTTTCCCCGCCGCATCGGTATATTTAAACCCAAAGGCTTCGGAAAAACGGGTCATGAGCTTAAATATATTGCCAACCTCAATAGCTTTTTTGGGGACTAAGTCAACATTATTACACTGCGGACAAAAATTATGCTCATCAATTATTTCCTTGTTAACTGCGACGTTGCATTTTTTACAAAGAAAAATAGTGTCCTCGCCAACATCGGAGAGAGCCTGAAATTCATGGGAATAACGGCTGAAGCTGCCGCCCGAAGCAAAGGCCAGCACCACCCTCTCCCCTAAACCCAGTCGTTGGTAGACATTGAAGTAAACGCCTTGCATTTTTTCGTAAAATGTATTCAAGTCTTCTTCCGACGTATGGAAAGAATACAGATCTTTCATATTGAACTCGCGGCCCCGTAAGAGCCCTGACTTGGCTCGTGGTTCGTTGCGAAACTTGTTTTGGATCTGATACACGGCCACCGGCAGATCTCGATACGAAAACGAGTACGTTTGCACCAGCGGCGTGACCACTTCTTCATGCGACTGGTTGAGAACAAATTTTGACCCGCCGGCGCCTTCCAGGTGAAAAAGAATCTCCAGATTGCTCCGGCCGGTCGTATCGTAATTTTCCTCTTGGGTCAAAGCCGGCATCAGTATCTCTTGCGCCCCCGCCGTGTTCATTTCTTCCCGGATAATGTTCTGTATCTTGGTCAGAACGCGCAAACCCAGCGGCAAATAGTTGTACACACCGGCCATTTGTTTCAGCACAAAACCGCCTTGGGTAAGAAGTTTGGCGTTAACGCTTTCCGCATCGGCCGGGGCGTTTTTAGTGGTTTTTCCGAAGAGTTGTGAATAACGCATAAGGGCAGAATCTCTCTGGGGCGATTATACGGTTTTGCCCGGTGTTTGTAAATGGCGCCGCCGAAAAAAACGTTCCGTGTAATATACTGCCGCCATGACACCGCTCGCGGCGATTAAACTGCCGACGATATCAACGGGGTGATGCACTAAAGCCGCTACGCGGCCTATTCCCACCAGCACCGCCAGAGTGTATAACACCACTCCCCACTTTTTATTGAAAGTGAATATGAGCGCCGCGCCAGCAACGCCAAGTAAAGTGTGATCGGACGGGAAACCGTTATCGGCTATATGCGCCACGAACGGGGTTATGTTGAGCGCCACGAATGGCCGCGGGTTATAGTAGAACGCGCCCATTATTCTTGATACAATAAAAATAAGGGGAAAAGAAATAACCGCACGCCGAACAATTTCTTTCTTTACTGCTGTCCGCTGTCGCAACCAAAAGACAACGGCAAGTAAAATTATAATAACGATGAGATAATCGGCCGCGAAAATAATCACTCCGTTCCGGAACATAAGAAAAAGCCAATACTACGGCTGGACATTTACTACACCCACGCCGCCGCCGTCACAAGTGATAGCGTGTTGGCCGGTCGGATCAGCCGTAACGACAAGATACGAGTACGCGCCCAGAGTATAAGCCTTCGCGCCCACAGTCACTCTATGTTTCGTCGCATCACGATTATCCAGCATCAATTTGTCCCCTTTTTTCATGGTGAGAGACCCCGGGACGGCATGGCAATTCACAAATTGAAATCTCGCTCCCTGGCCGTAGGTGGCGACAGCCTGAGAATAGGGTAACGTAGCGGCGGCGGACTGGTTCGGCGCAGCGGCCGGGGCAGTAACTTCTGTTGTCGTTCCCTTTTTTACCGGGGCAATAGTAGCAGGCGTGGCCGGTGGCTTTGTTTCCGCGGTAATCGGCGCGGTATTATATGGTTTGGCCGCGTCAGGCACCTTCTCCGTTGGAGCGCCACCCGGGCGACAACCGGCTCCGATAAGCAGCAGCGCTGCCGTCAGGCCTAACCCCAAAAACTTTTTATTCATAAGATATATGGATTAGGAAAAAATAAAAAAAATAAGTTAAAGTTTCACGCTATGGCCCCCGAACTGTTCGCGGAGAGCCGATACAATTTTCCCGGTATAATCGGGTTTCTTCTGCGAAGTCTTTCTAAACTGCAGCGCCCCAGCAATAATTTTATCGGCTACGCCTAGTTCTTGAGCGGTTTTCACCGTCCAGGCGCCCTCGCCAGTATGGCTCACTTTGCCGGATATATCCTTTAAATTTTCCCCGTGCAGCTCAAAAGCTTTTTTCATCCAAGCCACCAACCGTGACTCAATCACGCTGCCATTATTGTAAATATCGGCCGCGCGCGTCAGGTCAAGCTGGAAAGAAGATTTCTTCAGAATGGCAAAGCCTTCAGCAATAGCCTGCATTATACCATATTCAATGCCATTGTGTATCATTTTAACAAAATGCCCAGCCCCCGCCCCCGGGAAAAACTGGTACGCCGCCGGACGGGCAAAGTCCTTCAAAAGCGGTTCAATCTTTTTAAATTGTATTTTCTCACCGCCAATCATCAAGCAAGCGCCGGTGCGCGCGCCGCCCGGGCCCCCCGAGGTGCCGACATCCATATAGTGTATCCCTTTCTGGCGCAGCTTCTTTGCTCGCA
Organism: Candidatus Magasanikiibacteriota bacterium; assembly: GCA_016234265.1. Taxonomy (GTDB): domain Bacteria; phylum Patescibacteriota; class Patescibacteriia; order Magasanikbacterales; family GWA2-37-8; genus JACRFW01. The sequence continues at coordinate 12,590 of JACRFW010000045.1, read as the reverse complement.
CAATCGTATCTTTATAATAAGAGTTGCCACCATCAATAACAATATCCCCTCGTTTGAGATGCTTCGCTACGCCGTCCTGGCCGAATAACATGTCATCAACAGGACTGCCAGCCGGCTTGCCTCGCCGTAGTCCCGACTTAGTCGGGACGAAGGCGGGCACCATCAGCCAAACTACTTTCAGTCTAGGCAAAGCTCTCATCATGTCTAATAGTGACGTCACCGGTATAATATTTGGATTTTCCTGCCCTAATTTCTGCGCTACCTCAAGAGTACGATTATACACCACCACTCGCCAGCCTTTTTCGGCCAGGCGGCGGGCCATATTCGCGCCCATTTTCCCCAAACCAATCAAACCAAATTCTCTGGGCAGCTCTCGGGCAGTCTCCAACAACGGCGTGTCGGAAATTTTTGCCGTATCCGGAGCATAGGAAAGAAGAGGAGCGGCTTTTTTCTGCCACGCCTTCACAACAGCGTCCGTGAAACGCCACATTGATTTAATCTCTTCGGTACTGACATAGAGCGTCTGGTCGCCCCGAATGCAGTCCAAAAGCAATTTACGGTATTCCTCCACATATTGCGCCCCGCGCCCCTCGGCACGCAAAGAAAACTCAAATGTTCGTTTCTCCGTTTCAAACTTAAGCCCGGGTTTCTTTGACCAAAACTCAATGGTAATGCCCTCGCGCGGCTCCATTTTAAAAGTAATTCTATTCTGATGGTGGACAGCTCCGGGCGGGCAAAGGCACGGCTCCGGATGTTTAAAAACAATTTCAATTTCTTTCTGCATCGCGCCGGTGCGCTTGCTGGCTTCCAAATAAATAGCCACGCCGCGCCAGCGTTCGGAATTAAGCTCCGTCTTAATTTTAAAATAAGTCTCTGTTTCCGAGCCCGGTGTCACATCCTTAATTTTTTGATACCCGTCATATTGGGCTCGAATGGTGCCGGAGCGAACAGTGTCAAACGAGGGCGTTGGCAAGTGGCGCAAAAGATCAGCCCGTTTGGAACGAATCGCCCCCGAGGTGAAGGATTGCGGTTGATCCATGGTCACAAAAGCTAAAATCTGCAGCAGGTGATTTTGCCCGACATCGCGCAGTGCCCCCACCCGATCATAAAAACCCCCGCGGTCTTCTACCCCCAGGCTCTCCAGTGTCCGGATGACAATACGGTCTATTGACTTGTTGTTCCAGCTGTCCTCAAAAAGATAATTGGAAAAACGAAAGGTCAAAATATTCTGGATCATTTCCTTGGCCAGGTAGTGGTCAATCCGATAAATCTGAATATCTTTGAACATTTTCCCCAGCAACCGATCCAGCTCTTGGGCGGTGGCATAATCGGTGCCAAAGGGTTTTTCTACGATTATTCTGGTCCAGCCCTCCTCCGGGCTACAGGGTTTGGTCAGCTCGCTTGAATCAAGGTGGTGAAAAATTGATTTGTAAAACTCTGGCGCGACCGCTAAATAAAACAGTTTGTTGGCGCAAGTTTTCCACTCGCCATCCACATGCCCAAGATAGGTGGCCAACTGGTCATAATCCGATTCATTTTCAAATTGCCCCCGGTAGAAAACAAACAATTTAGTAAAAGCTTTAATCGCTGGAGTCGCCTGTTGGAGCTTGGTATACCCCAGCAATATTTTGGTAATATGTTCCTGAAACTGCTCCTTTGTAAGGTCCCGCCGCGAAAAACCAATAACCGTAAACAGCTTGGGCAACTCTCCGGCGTTGTAAAGGTCAAACAAGGCCGGCACGATCTTTTTTTTCATGAGGTCACCGGTGGCCCCGAAGACAACTAGTATAGTCGGGAAATGCGAATCAATGTTTTTCATAACGTAGCAGTGGTGGAAAAATAGTGTTCAATGACTGGCGGCAAGTCTTCCGGAGTAGTAATAATCTCGTATGGTTGGCCTTTTTTCAAGTCGTCCGCAGTGTGGAAACCCCATGTGACGCCAATAGTCTCTACCCCGGCCTTTCGCGCTTCATCCACATCGCCCAGGGTATCGGTGATAAAAAGCGCTTGGGCGGGAATCACTCTCTCTTCACATAAAAATTCAGCTATCTTTGCCGTTTTGTCTGGATTTACATCATAACCAAGAATGACCTGAAAAGCGTCCAACATCCGGTGTGCTTCAAGGAATGAACGGATTGACCGGGTGTAGGTGGACGAAATAACAGCTAAATGATATTGCTGGCGTAAATCAAGAATAACTTTACGGATATCGGGCACAATTGGCATTCCGGGAATGGCCGCTTGATACGCCGCAAAGAAAGTGTTGAGCTCGGCCGGGCTTTGTGTTCGCGCCATTTCATCACCAATCGGGCCGTCAAAACGGCGACGGTATTGTTCCGCGGTTAATTTATTGTTTCTGGCTTGATTAATTTTCAGAACGGCATCAAAACTATCAATAATTACTCCGTCAAAATCGAAAAGCACGCTTTTCCCTGTCATAAAATATCAAAAATTGCCCACCCAGAGCGACTGGCTGTTTGGAAAAATTAACTTAGTCCCAGCATTGACTTCATTATAATTGTATCAAATGAATATATTATACTACCCGGCCAAGAGCTGTGTCAACAGTGAAAATAGCTCGCGGCTGGGGCCGATTTGCCTTTTTGCCCACTTCATAGTATACTAAACTTCACTTAAAACTTTCCTTTCAACTACATATGAATACTGCCCTCAAAGCGCGCTTAAAACAAAGCAAAAAAAATACGAAGGTCGGCCGCCGCCTGGCTCGCCAGACCAAAAAGTACCGCAAGAATAACTACCACACCAAGCCGCGCTCACTATAGATAAATCCTCTCCGATGTACGTCGGAGAGGATTTTGGTTTAGAGAATTACTTTATTTCTTCCTCAATTTGCTCTATCTTTTTACTTACCAATTTTTCCGCCGTATCAAGATCTTTTTTAAGACGCCTGATAATCTTATCCTCTTCCACAGTTAACTCTCGCTTATTTTGCGTTTTCTCCAAAAGTTTAATTTGCTGTCTAATATCATCACGCAGTATATCAAAAGCTTGATGTAAACTAGTCTCAACATCACGCACTTCTTTGCGCAGCTGCTTCTTGAGCATTGATAATTTGCGCCAGATATAAACAAAGAGGAGTAACAACAGTATCAACATTGAAACCAAAGGCACCAAAAGGGTGAGATAACTGACCGCTCGCACGAGTAATTTTCGCCACCAAGACTGATCCACCGCGATAGTAATGGTCTTTGAAGGTTCGCTCGTCGCTCCCTCCCCGTCGGTTACGTCGCCCCAAACCTGATAAATGCCGCTCTTAACCCGTTCAACATTGACAAAGATAAAATTGCCTAATTGGTTGCTTTTGATTAGGTAACGTTTAATATCATCGTGGTCTCTCTCTAACCACAAAGTTACCTGGGAATTGGGATAGGTCTTGCCGCGCAACACTAAGATATCGCCGGTCTGCAGCTCTTCAGGATAATTGGTAAACTCAGGCGGTAACAACGATTTGGTGGTAAAATCTTGCGCACTGGTGGCAATATTACCGGCCTTATCTATTACTTGAACCACCAGAGTGTGTTTGCCGGTACGTTGCGTCGGTAACACATACGGTTTGCCATTAACCTCATCTGGAGTCACTTCACGAAATTCACCACCATCAACTTGAACTTTATACCTGGCTATACCGGAACCGCTATCAACCGCTTTGATGGTCACGGACGGCTGCGAGTTTTTAGCCCCTTTATCATCAACCAAGGTCACCGTCAACTGCTCTGGCGGAATGGTGTCAATTTGAAAACGAAAATGGGTAATCGGCCCCCATCCCTGTTTGTTGCGTAGACGGGCATGAAAATACCAAACGCCATCATCAACATTTTGATAGCTATATGTGCTCATTAGGCCATCGGAACGCGTCCCGGGGTTGGAATCAGGCTTCTTAGTCGCCGCCATACTAACTCCGGTAATGCCTGACGGCAGCGACCACTCAAAAGTCGGGTTCTTAATTGAGTACCATCCATTGGAATCAGGAACGTCCGGCGAAGTAATTTTTGGCGCCGGGGGAAGCTGCGTTGTGGCCGCGGGAGCTGGTAATTGCTCCTCTGGAGGCGGCGGTTGCCCGCCAGCGGTCAAGCTAAAAGTAGCTGACCCCAGCCCGGAAAGAATATTGGTCCCCTGGCCATCATTGGCCAATACTGATCCGGAAGTAAAAGATACGGTGGCTTCTCCGGCCGCCTTAACCTTGAAGTTCAGAGTAATTATCTTGCCACTGCCGCCGGTAAAACCCGGATTGAGCACTACTCCTTCAAAATGTGCTGTGCCGTCACTGCTGGAAAAAGCCGGTTCTTGAACCCACAAATTGATAATTGAACCTCCCTTAGATAAGCCGGTAAGTTGTAATTTGTCCGCCGGAAAATCTATCACTCCCTGAAAAGCATTGGCTGCCGCATCATTGCTGGATGTGAAAATGCCGACCGAAAAAGCCTGTCCAATCGTGTGTGCCCCGGAACTCGGAGAAAAATATAATGTCGCCGCATTAACTGCTCCAGGGGAAAAACCAAACAGAAATAAGGCCCAACCTAAAAACAACCACCCCCGAACGCTTTCCGTGAATGAGTTCAACGAATAGTTCTCTAACTTCTCCTTTTTTTGCTCCATAATCCTCCGCAGAGAATAATGAACAGAACGATCAGTATGCCGATGAGGTATCTCCTCTGTCGCTGCCAGAAAGTGGCGCGCGGCGGTAAAATTACTGTTCTTTGGTTGCCCAGTTTATCAACCGCCTTAACAACGACAAAACTTTGCAATGTTTGATCTTTTAATATGTAAGGACTCTCGGCTCTTTCGCCGGGACTGTTTTCTCCCGGTTTTTCACGATGCTCTCCCACCTCATAATGATCAATCCCCGCCCCTTTGTCCTGAGTCGCAAAAACGACAAACCATTTGTTTCCTTCAATATTCGGATCGCGAGCGATCTGCGGTGCAAAGGTCTCCGGAGGATTAGTATCTATTATAGCATACTGCGCCCCCGCCGCACCAGTTGCCGGAGCAATAGTCAATCGTAAAGGCGTAGTTTTTAATAACGCCGGGCTCCCTCGGCCATCGTTAAGCAGGGCGGTACCATTGGTGAAACTTACTACGGGAGCGCCCATTTTTTTGGCTCGGAAAATGAGAGAAAGTATCTCTCCTTGAGGGCCGCGATAGCCACCGGGAGTGATACCCGAAAAAGTAAAAATTTTATTTGCTTGAACTGCCGGACGATCTACCCAAAAAGTAATGATTGAATTACCATCACGAATCTCTTGCAAATTGAGGAGATCGGTAGGGTAACTAATATTTCCAGCAACGGTGTTGATCGTCTCTCCTTCCGTGTTCAGCCAAACCCGTATTTGAAACAACTGATCAGCCGCCACGGCTGTACGATCGGCTTCTAGAGTTATTTCGGCTGCCGTTGCCGGTAAGCGCCAAAAAAAGAAACTTAATACCAAACCAACAGTTCCATAGAGCAACGTCCGAACTACCCCCCTTAAATACCAACTATATCTATAAAGAAACATAAAATTAACCAGTCCAATAATAAGCCATGATACTAAAATCAACTAAATCAACCTTGCCATCGCCATTCAACTTGGCCTTTTCTATCTCGGCAAAAGCCGGACTAATTTTTCGTTTATACCAATACGCCGCAATGGAAAAATCAATCAAGTTTGTGTGGCAATCACTGTTAAGATCGGCTTTCGCCGGACAATTGGCCGGCGCTTTAGCCGCTACGCTTCTTTTGTTGCCCACTAAAAAAGCCGCTGTTTGACCATACGAACTAATCTCGCCGCTGATCGCCGATTTTGATTTGGTAAAATGCTGCCCATATTCCAAGGGACTCGTATCAAAATTATATAAGTAAACACCCTGCTTATCCGATTTTGTTTTGGCAAAGTATTCATTATCCGAGTTAACACTAATGAGAATTTCAGCTGTCGGGACTGACTGACCAAAAATAGCTACATTATCGCCTTTTTTAACCTCGCTTTTGTCTGTCGCTATGGTGGGAGCAATAAAAATACCGCTCACATTGGTGGTCGCCCCGGCAGTGACACCAACGGGAAAACTAAGCAAGCTTGACCGCCGCCCGCCCGTATCTTCACTATAGACGGAAAAAATATAATTTCCCCCGTTTAAACCAGTAAGCGTAATGCTAAAGTTAGCATCTGGCCCCGCCACTGTGGTGGCCGCCACTTGGGCGTCTTTCAAAAGTGTCACCGTGCTTTTAGGATACGCGCGCCCGGAAAAAATAACGGTAGTTTGCGCGCTCGGGTAAGTTGGACCGCCGCCGCCGCCTCCCCCGGGTGAAGGCGAGGGTGAGGGTGAAGGCGCGGGAGTCGCGGCCACTGGAGTCGCTGATACTTGAGATGATGTCGCTATCACACTACTAAAATAATCTAAAACTCGGACGACAAAATAATACGGTGTGCCGTTGGTTAAACTAGCGCGAGTGGAGGCCAATACGTTTCCCACGCTGGAAAAAGAATACGGCCCTCCGGAAATTGTCCCTTGTCCGACTTGGTAACCAGACACATTAAAACCAAGATACCCGGCTGCCGCCGTCCAGGTGAGGGTAACCTGGGCATCCCCCGCTGTCGCGGATATGACCGGACTGGTGACTGCCGGAAAATAAAAAAAACCGGTTCGAGCGGTAAAAGCCGTGCCCGTGCTCTCCGAAATCACCGTTTGCCCGGATCCGGAAAATAGCTGGAAATTAGTTGAGCTTGAATAGCCGCCGGACTCGGAGATAACCGGGTCATGGTCGGTAAAATTGCTGGAAGTATAATCCTCCGCTAGCGCTAGAGAAGCCAACCAAAAAAACACAACGAAACCAGCGGATATAAATAGGCTTCTTCTCATACCAGATTTAAAAAAGCACAGCCACACTCAAGACGGCGGCGTAACCTTCGGGTCTGGAGAAAATGGCTATGCTTATCAGCCAAAAAAATGACTACTTTTTTTTCGTTTCTTCCGGAGCGGGGGCGGCGGGAGCGATCGGAGGCGGGTTGCCGATATTAATAGGGGCGACTTCCACAATCTTTCTGGCTACCGGATCATACAAAATTGCCTTGCGCGCGTTGGCATACAAAAGCACTTTGTCGCCTACTTTGGCCTTAGCAAAAAAAGGCTGGTCTTTCAAACGAGACGGGTCGGCAACGGTAGCCAGGGTCGGTTGTTCACCATCCGGCAGGATCATAATCTGCTTGACCTGGTCAACCACCGCGGCCACCTCATCCTGGGATAATTTTTGAGGATTCTTCTTAAACTCATTTAGTTTGGCATACGAGTAGTAAGCCGCTCCGAGAGATAACAAAGTAATTATTGCTAAAATTGGTAAGGTCAATTTTTTAATTTGGCTTTCGTCCATACGAGTAGGTTGGTTAGTGATTGGATCTAATTTTTTTTCCGTGATGGGAGCAAATTTGTTACTGACGATAGTTCTCATACTAAATACATAATATTATATACCTGATAAAAAATACAAACAATTTCGACCTTTTTAAGATAGTATACAGATTTAAGAATTAAGTGTCAACAATTTTTCAAAGAAAATAAGGCGCGCTGTGCTAAATACAAAACTACTTTTCACTCAACCCCCCCCCCCTTAACTGTCTCATAGACAACCTTAGAAATGTTCGCTATCACCCCGGCCAGTTTATCATAGTCAGACCCCCGCGTCATCACGCACAGCACATAGGGCTGATTTGGGTAATAGACAATGCCACAATCATGCAGTTGCTTTTGATTAGAATCGGTAAAGGTCCGCTCGCCAAACTTGTGCGCTACTGTGGTCGAAGCTGGCATACCGGCCACGAGGCCGCTATTAAAATCGGTCTCCGTCAAAAGGCGCAGGGCTTGGTCAGAAAAATCTTTAGTCAAATAAGTGGCATTGAACAAAATTCTAAAAAAAGAAGCGTACGTCCTGACCTGCATACTGTAATCCCCATTTTTTGGTGTGGAAATACCTAAATCACTATAACTACCCTTAATTTTATCAAGACTAATTATTTGTGACAATAATAACGTCGCATTATTGTCTGAATGTTGGATCATAGCCCGCACCAACTCCGAAACGGTATATGTTTTTCCAGATGTAATTTCTTGCTTTGACTCAAAATATGGTTCAGCGTCCACCCTGCCCCCCTCATAAAAAATTTTTTCTTTCAACAAACCATGATTTCTCTCTGCTTCTTTAAATAAAGCCATCAGGAAGGGCACTTTAGTCAAACTGCCGGGAATAAACTCGTCTTTTTCATTGATACCAAACCAGGGTCCATTATTAAGATCGCGGAAATAAACCGAGATATAACTTAATGTATCCTGAACAGAACTCTCTCTAACAATCTCGTTTACTTTGGCTTTAAGTTCAAAGATTCTTTTATTGGAAATATTTTCAAACTCATTACACTCTAACAGCGGGTTCACGAGGGGAAACTCCGTTCCGAACAAACCAGCTCCACCACCGCGTTTTTCAAAATTAACGGCCCCGATCGTGTCTGGCTTGAGTATGGTGAAGCGGCCTAAAAGAAAACCTGCCCCCAGCAGACTAAAAGCCAAAAAAACTACTTTTCTCGACCCTTTATATTCTCTAGACATACTCTGTACTACTTTTCACTCAACCCCCCCCCCCTAATTGTCTCGTAGACAATTTTTGAAATATTTGCTATCACCCCGGCCAGTTTATCATAGTCAGACCCCCGCGTCATCACGCACAGCACATAGGGCTGATTTGGGTAATAGACAATGCCACAATCATGTAACTGGTCTTGGTCAGTTTCGGCAATGCCCCGCTCGCCAAACTTGTGCGCTACAGTGACGCCTGCTGGAACACCAAGCACAATCCCCTGCTTAAAGTCTGTCTCCGAGAGCAAACGCAAGGCATCCTCCGACGACCTCCTGCTAAAATAAGTGGCATTAAAAAGGATACGAAAAAAAGAGGCATAAGTTCGGACCGACATTGAATATTGGTTAGATTGAGGAATATCAATGCCTAGATCAAGATAGATATTCTTAATATCTTTTTCACTAATAACTCTCGTAAGCAGGCTGGTGGCATTATTATCGGAATATTTAATCATGGCTTGCAATAACTCCTGAACAGCATAGCTTTTCCCCGGTTCAATTTCTTGCGCCGGTGAAAAATGCTCAATAATATCAGTTCGATTTCGCGTGTTCAAAAATCTTCTGTTTAATAACGTCGGATTGTCTTCAGCCTTCCTCAAAATAGCCATCAGCAGAGGCACTTTGAGCAGACTCCCCGGTAAAAATATCTCCTTTTCACCTAGACCAAACCACGGGCCGTTGTTCAGATCACGGAAATAAACGGAGACTTGATCGGCCTCTCCGCCCGCGATAGTAACATCAACAAACTGTTTCACGCTCTCCTTGAGGGCAACCGTCGTTTTGTTGGATAAACTGTTAAAATCGCCACACTCCAGGAGCGGATTGGTAAATAAGTAATCACCCCGATTATACGTACGAACCTCGTTGTCTCGGGGCGGCCGGTCTTTCTTCGCCTGAACGCCGACATAAAAATTACCGAACAAAAATCCGCTGATGAGCAAAAACAAAACGATAACAAAATTGATTGTGGTTTTATGCAGAAAAGATAAGAAAAATCGCATATTTCGCTTCGGCTTTTTTAGGGCGTGGTGGTCGTGGAAGTGGTGGTGGTGACGTCAATTGGCGGTGAGGTCGTGTCAGTGGTTAGAGGGGGCGTGGTCGTCGTGTCAGCCGGTGGAGGTGGCACCGTGGTGGTGTCAGTCGGCGGAGGCGGAACTACGGTCGTAGAAGTAGCCATGGCGGTGTCAGTGCTCGGAGGCGATGAAATCGTGGTCGTAGTTACTGGCGATGTGGTGGTGTCAGTCGGCGGAGGCAAAGTGGTGTCAATTGGCAGTGTGCTCGTGGTGGAAGTTACAATCTTCGGATTTTTAACAGCGAACGCTAACCAGTTAAACATTATATCAGTCGGAGCCAGCTTATTCAGAAGAATGGTAAACCCTTTCACACTCTTCTTGGTGATGAGATAGCGGATATCGCTGGCGAATATTGCCTCTTCAGGGGTCAAACCAACCGCCGCCAAGACCGTTGACGTGGTTGAGGTAGCATCAAGCGAGATAGTGGCATTCACTACCGGCTGGTCCAAATACTCGCGCTCAAAAGCGACATCGGCAAATTGAGTGCCCGAAACCATGAGGACAAACCCGGCGCTGTCGCTATTTAAGTATGGCCGACCAAAGAATACTGTGTCACTCATAAGAGCCAGCATATCCCCTATTGAGCTGATACTGGTTGCTTGCAAGCCATTGCTAAATACCGCGGCACCATTGACCGTTATACTTCCCGGAATCATTAAAGATTCCAAAGTTAAGGTGGTACTGGCGGTAGAAGTAGTTGAGGCTAGCTGCTGTCGCAGTGTCTGGAGTAATCCATCGTTCTGGTCCAACCGAGTTGAGAGCACGGCCAGACTACTGCTGACATTTTGGAATGACAAATCAGTCAGCGCAGTACTGCTGACAAAGGCGCCTTCCAAAGAGGTTAGCCTATCTGACAACACGTCTAATCCTTCAATATGATTTGCCTTCAGCGTATCTACCGTCAATGTTCCAGCAAAATCAGCGTTGCCTTTTGTGTCAAAACGCACCACGGTAGAAGTGGTAATAGCCAAACCATTGGTAGATGAGGCGGTAATAACAAGCTCCTGATTGTCAAAAAGCTCAATTACCAACGAAGAACTGGTCGTCTTGAGCGAATTAACGACGACCTGCTCGGTGGTTATTTGAGGAGTAATCAGTTGCATGCCCGCGGCAATTCTGTCCACCACCAAATCAGAGCTCGTTGAGGTGGCAAAAAAGGCTTTGTTGAGAGCAAATTGAGATAAGAGCTGTTGTGCTAGTGTAGAGGTTGATGATGAACTAATATCCAAACCGGCAAAGAGTCCCTCTAGCCTTGACCCGCTGTAATAGGTTGGCTTCACGAGCATGACGACAGTCCCCTCTCCCGTGCCAGCAAACGCCGTCAGTGCCTGACCAATGGACATCCCCGCCTTAGTCGCGCGCATAGCGTGCCCGGGCAGAGAACCAGCCACGAGATAGTCCCCTGCTTTTATGTCGCCATTTTCATTGGTGACCAGGACACCAACCCGCCCATTGATGGCTACCGGCACATCGCCAGTTTTTTCACCAAGCATAGTATGCGGATTTTCTGTAACAACTCCAATAACAGCTTCCTGATAAGCGTAGGTAGAGGATACCACCTTAATCGTGTTTGTCGCCGAATAGTCGGACAAAGCTACCAGACTACCCGGCGGTAGTGAGCCAGGCGTTTCATTTGATGGATACCACAAGCCATCGCTACTTTGATTATTGTAATCTTGGGAAAATACTGGTGCCGTATCTACTGAATCCGTCGCCCCTGACGAACTCCCATCTGGCGCACCGACTCCGCCTGGCGGATCATCAACCCAAACTCTGATTAGAGAAATATCCAGGCTGCGGCTAGACCCTCCTGCCGCTGTTGCGCCCGTAAGTATCATCGGGGCCATCGTAGCTGAAGACAAATTAGAAGTATGCTGGGCGACCACTTTACCATTCACCAAATAAACTGCACTACTCGGAGTAACCTCAATACGAAGTTTAGTAAAACTAGAAGTAGCGACACCGGTATCAGTTAGAGAACTAAGGTTGGGCGTAGAGGAAGAAAAGGCCCTCCAGTTCTTACTAGAAGTAGCTATAAATCCATAGACCGCTCCTGGCCCAGAGCCATAGGCGGTGTTGACGGCCAAATTAGAGAACCCGACAAAATAAACCGAACCAACTGACATCGGTGCATAAGGAACGCGAACCCACGCCTCCATAGTCATACTACTGCTGGCTGCGGCGATAAAATTCCAGGTACGGAGCACTGCCTGGTCGTTGGCCGCGGCCACAGCGGTTACCGCCGTAGTCAACCGCATAAAAGGCGGATAAAGATTGCCACCTGCACCGGTAGTGGTTGCGCCACCAATAACCCCAGCGCCGCTTGCCGTACCGTTCATATCAAGAACAAACGGAGGACAACCTACATACAAGTTGTCAGCCACTATATTAGAACCAATTAAACCAACTGCAGGCGTATCACACCCAAACTTACGCCAAGTGGAATAAATACGTCCGGCTACTGTAAGTTGGTCACGGATAGGCCCGCCCCAGTAGGTGCTCGTGTTGATACCAACGCGGCCATAGTCCAACGCGCCGGTGGTAGTTGACATGATAGCCAAAATTGGTTCTTGTCCTTGACCGCCACTCGCACCCCCCGTAGTAGTAGCAAACCAGAAACCACGCCCATTATCACCGCCACTGGCGCCACCGGCAATTATCAAACCATACAACGGACGATTTAAAACCGTACCGTTGAATATCAAATCGCTGAAATAAGTGGTAGTGGCGGTAATTGTCAAAGTGGACGACGCGTAGGCCGCTCCCTTCATCCACCAGCCGAGCGAAGACGATACCGTGGCGACATTGTTCACGCCAAAGGTGGAGGACACGACGACGTCGGGGACAGTGGCGCTAGCTCCAGTCTGATCGGTGTCGCAGCCAAACTTGCCGTTG
>JACRFW010000044.1 GCA_016234265.1 Candidatus Magasanikiibacteriota bacterium | reverse complement strand
TTTTGGCTATAAACGCGGCAGTTAACTTTTTTATTTGGGCGCTCCTTACATCTCCGGCCACCACCAGCACCATGTTTTTTGGCGAATAGTGCTTTTGGTAATAGCGAAAGAGGTCTTCCCGACTCAAACCGCGTACGGTACGCTCGGTGCCGCCAATATCCCAACCGAGCGGGGTATCGCCAAAGTTCAGTTGGTCAGCCAGCATATCAACCGCCATAGACGGATTGTCTTTATACATGCGGAGTTCCTCCACGATAGCCCCTTTTTCTTTTTCTACTTCTTCCGCGGCCAAGACCGAATGATAAAGCATGTCTGAGAGCAGGTCGTAAGCTATTTCCTGCTTATCGCCGGCAATTTTGACATAGTAGCCGGTGTAATCTTTGTTGGTGAAGGCGTTATAGTCCGCGCCAACGGCCTCCAACGCGCGGGAAATATCAATGGCTTCCGGGCGTTTCAAGGTGCCTTTAAAAAGCATGTGTTCCACAAAATGCGCCGCGCCAGAAAGATGGCGTGTTTCATAGCGGGAACCAACCGGAAACATGGCCAGTACTGTCGCCGCGCGCGTGCCCTGGAGCGGCACCGAGATGAGCGTAATGCCGTTTTTTAATTTGGAGATATGGTACATCTGAATGACATTACTTAAACTTGGCCAGCAGATAATCCTGAAGTTCAGCGATGGCAATGCGCTCTTGCTGCATCGTGTCGCGGTCGCGCACGGTCACTTTTTTGTCCTCTAGCGTTTTAAAGTCCACGGTGACGCAGTAGGGCGTGCCGATTTCATCCTGGCGGCGATAGCGCTTGCCAATGCTTTGGGTTTCGTCGTATTCAACCCAAAAAGACTTACGGAGTTCATCGGCGAGCGGCTTGGCTACTTTAGCGAGGTCCTCTTTTTTGGAGAGCGGCAAAATGGCTACCTGCACCGGAGCCAAATGCTTCGGGAATTTCATTACGACACGGGTTTCCATTTCCCCTTTTTCCGCGGTCGGCGCCGCCTCTTCGTGATAGGCCTCCAAAAGCGCGACGAGAAGCATACGATCAATACCAAAAGTGGGTTCAATGACGTGCGGCAAAAACTTTTCATTTGTTTCCGGGTCGGTGCAGGTCAAGTCAGCGCCGCTGACTTCTTGGTGACGTTTCAAATCAAAATCAGTGCGATACGCAATGCCGTGGAGTTCTTTAACCCCGAACGGATATTTATATTCAATGTCCACCGTGCGCTTGGAGTAGTGGGCGCGCACGCCATCTGGAATCTCGTGCCAAACCAGGTTGTCCATGTTTACCTGCATCACTTCTTTCCACCAGCGCTTGATTTCACCAAGCCACATTTCAAAAACCTTTTCCCATCCGCCAGCCGGCGGATTGGGGTTGATAAAATATTCAAATTCGCCGATTTCAAACTCGCGGGTGCGGAAGATGAAATTGCCCGGAGTGATTTCATTCCGAAAATTTTTGCCGATCTGGGCGATGCCAAACGGCAAACGGCGGCGGGTCGTAGTTGTAATATTTTTGAAATTCACAAACATGCCGCCGGCCGTTTCGGGGCGGAGATAGGCCACGGTGGAGGAATCTTCGGTAGTGCCGAGAAACGTCTTGAACATCAGATTAAAGCTCTTGGCGGGCGTGAGTTTGCCGCCACAGTCCGGGCATTTTACATCGGCGATAGTTTTGATTGGCTCTTTATCATATTGCGGCTCGGCGCTCGCAGCCTCCAGCAGGTGGTCGGCCCGAAAACGGTGGTGACAGCTCTTGCATTCGGTGAGGAGGTCGCTAAAATTTTGTAAATGACCAGAAGCTTCCCAAACTTTCGGGTTCATGATAATGGCCGAATCCAGCGGCACCATGTCGTCGCGCTCCTGTACAAAAAATTTCCACCACGCGGCCTTGATGTTTTGTTTGAGCATGTGACCAAGCGGGCCGTAGTCCCAGCTATTCGCGAGCCCGCCATAGATCTCGCTCCCCGGGAAGATAAACCCGCGGCGTTTGCACAGCGACATTATTTTTTCCATGAGGTCGTTTTGGGGCATATGAAATATAGTAAAACTGATGCGGTTAAACCGTTGTTATCTCTTTCTCTTTACTCTCCCCAATTTTTTGGATTTCTTCGTTGTAGCTCTTCACTAATTTCTCCAGGTCTTCCTGCTGGCGGAATTTGTCGTCCTCACTGATAGATTTGTCTTTTTCTTCGCTCGCGATAAGAGTACGAACATCTTCGCGAATTTTGCGTACTGAAATGCGCGCCTGCTCCAATTTTTGGTGGAGCACTTTGATAAGCTCCACTCGCCGTTCGCTGGTCAACTCCGGCAAATTCAAACGGATCAGACGGCCGTCATTGACCGGATTGATGCCGAGCCCGGAGTCGCGAATGCCTTTTTCCACGGCGGCGAGCAAACCCTTGTCCCACGGCTCAATGGTGAGCGTCTTCGGGTCGGCGACCATGATAGTGCCAACTGCCTTGAGCGGCTGGCGGCTGCCATAGGCTTCCACGGTAATGGCATCCACCATGGCAGTTGAAGCCCGCCCGGTGCGGAGCTGTGTAATATCAGCCTTAAGAAACTCAACTACCTTAACAAATTCTCCTTTGGAATCTTGTATATTCATACCTATTTTATTTACTATCAGGAACGGTGAAGCCCATAAAAAGCGTATCGGTTTCCGTGGGGTGAATGACCATGCTGACCGGTATGGTGTTCGTGGGCAATTTTTTGGTCACCCAGTTATTGCCGCCGTCGGTGGTTTTGTAGAAAGTGGAGCGGCTATTGGCCCCTTCGCCCAGCACCGTACCAACGTAATACATTTCTTTCGGATTTGACGGGTTAACCGCGAAAGAATAAATATTCACGCTGCCCGGCGGACTTAGGAGTTTAACATCAGTCCAGATATTCCCCGCGTCTTCCGAATACAAGATGCCATATTTAGAAATCCAGTAGAGCGTATCTTTCTTGCTAGGATGAAGCACCAGGCGGTAGAAATAAAGACTGTCGTTAAAACTCTGCAGACCGCGGCTTAAACTGATCCAGGTTTGCCCGCCGTCGTCCGAGCGCGTAAAGCCGCTGTCAGCGCCGGCTACATAGATGCGCCCGGGCGTCAAAGGATCGGTCGCCAGCCACTGCAGGTTATACTTGAATGTCTTGATGACGCGCCAGCTGTCGCCGGTGTTCAGGCTCTGCAGAATCTGCCCGCCGAAGAGGGCGGTATACACCGTGGTGTGTTTGCCGTAGTCAAAACCAAGCGCCACAATGCGTTGGCCGCGCTGCTCCGTATAGACGGTCTTCCAGGTGCGACTGCAATCGGTCGTTTTAAAAATATTGGCGCCATCACTGACGAGAACGGTGCATTTGTCAGTCGGGTCCACCGCGAGGGCATAGATGTAGCGACCCTGCATGGCGGCGGCCATTTGCCAGCTGTCGCCTTTGTCATAGCTATAGTAGAGGCCCTGCCCGCGGGTGGCCAAATAGAGCGCGTTGGGGTCGCTCGGATCGGTAAAAATCCGGTACACTTTGACCCCAGCGAGGCTCTTTACCCCCTTCGTAGTCGGGAATACATTGCTCTGAGCCCAACTGTCGCCTTTGTCGGTGGAGCGGAATACTCCCATCGGACCAGCCGGGGCCGAAGAACCGCTAAAACCAACGCAACCAGCTCCGAGCGTGGCGACGAGAGCGAGCGCGGAGAAAAAAAGTAATTTATGCGACATAGTATTTAAAAATTTATAAAGGAATGATGGCGCGTTCAATCAACAGGCGGGGGTGGATGTTGCGCTTCAATAAAACCTTGGTCTCCATGAATGAATCAATAATCCGCGCCATCTCATTGCCGGTCAGAGCGGCCAGCTTACCCTCCGGCCAGGCCCGCCCCGCGTTAATTTGATTTTTTTGCAACAGCGCCTCGCGCCAGCAGTTTATCCAGATATCAAGAATTTCCTGCAATCGTTCCCGACCGCGTTCGGCATCTTCTTTATCCCCAAAAGCATTATCTACTAATTTGAATTTCGTGTAGAGCGGCTCCCCGACCAGGGAGCGACAGCGTTCCACCTCGGCGAGATGCGCGGCCAGCGTTTCCCGGTCGCGGAGCAGAGCGATCGCTCTACCAGGCCGGAAACCAGCGGCCATGACCGCCTCTTGGACTGCCAATTTCTGATAACCGGCAGCGATGAGCCCGGCGGTCAATTCGCTGGCGGAAGGCAGGTTAAGATAAAATAATTGCGCGCGCGAACGAATGGTCGGTAATAATTTTTGATCGTTATCGGTAAGCAAGAATATAACACTTTTTTCCGGCGGCTCTTCCAGCACTTTGAGGAGCGCGTTCCCCGAGCTTTCATTCAGGAGTTCGGCATCATCAAGAATCGCTACCTGATACCCGCCAGACCAGCTGGTTTCTCCGAGATGCGAACGGAGCGCGCGGACCTGATCAACGGAAAAATCCTTATTAAGTTTGCCGGTCTTTTCGTTGGCCGTACGCGCCGCATAGTAGAAATCGGGGTGCTGTTCCAGCTTGGCCTCATCAACCTTTAATAGGAGCGCCGCAATATGGCGAGCCACAGCGCGCTTGCCTACTCCCTCCGGCCCCGCGAAACAATAGGTATGGCTCAAAGAGCCGTTCTGAATGGCCTTCTCAAAAAAAGTTATGAGATGACTGTGGCCGATAATCACAGATATTCAGAATATAGCAAAAGTATCAATAGAGCCAGTATATCAACTCCACAGCACTTTGACAATCACGCCCCAGGTGGCGGCAGCCGTCTTTTCCCAGGAAAAAAGCGCCACCCGCTCAAAACCAAGCGACCGGAGTCTGGCCCGCTCGTTA
Organism: Candidatus Magasanikiibacteriota bacterium; assembly: GCA_016234265.1. GTDB lineage: Bacteria > Patescibacteriota > Patescibacteriia > Magasanikbacterales > GWA2-37-8 > JACRFW01. Next base: position 13,633 of record JACRFW010000044.1, on the reverse strand, counting down.
TCGTCTTCCAGCAGCGCAGTCGCGGCCCGCACCAGGTCGGCCACGTCGGCTGGATCAAAGTAGCGAGCGGCCGCGCCAGCCACTTCGGGCAATGGTCCGACGCGGCTGGCAATCGTGGGAGTACCACAGGCCATGGCCTCAAGAACGGGAATGCCAAAACCTTCATAGGCCGAGGGGAAAACAAAAACCCTTGCTGACGCAACGAGCCAGGGCAAGTCATGTTGCTCAACATAGCCAGGGACAATGATATCTTTTTTATACGGACTCTGCTCCAGCGCTGCCTGCGCCGCCTCGTAGCCATAGCCTGGTTTGCCCACCAGAACGAGCTGAATGTCATGTTGTTTTTTAATAATGTCAAAAGCTTCAATCAGACGGCGGGTATTTTTTTTCGCTTCCAGCCGGCCGGTGGTCATGATGAATGGTTTAGTAACGCCAAAATTTTTGGCGAGTGCCGCGCTCTCTAGCGCGACACCGGAATGAAAGCGTTTCCGGTCAAAACCAAGCGGAATTACCGCTGTCTTCTCTGTCGCCGAGCGGCCATAAAATTTTTCTAATTCAATTTTGTTGAAAGAAGATGAGGTGAGGAGGCGGATGGATTTTCTGATAATCAGCCAATTCATGAAACGCAGATACTGCCGACTCCAAAAACGATACGCCTCTTGACAAGCCACAAAGGCGCTGTCATGGATCATGGCAATGGTTCTTCGCGGAGTAATAAACGGGATAAGCTGGCCCGGCGCGAAAAAAACATCCGGCGGATGAAATAACAGCTCCCACGCGAGCCGCGTTTGGCTCCAGAGTTTTTTGAGCGGCCAGCGGAGCACTTTCGCCTCCCAGTTGCCCGGCATAATTTCTAACCCATTGCGGAGCGGTTCATTGGAATACAAAACAACCCGCACATCGGCGGGTATAATTTTTTTGAATTCCTGAATAATCTGGAAACAATATTCTTCCACGCCGGTGCGGTCGGGTTTATTCGCGTGCGAGGCTTCAATGCCGAGAACCATATTTGAAATGAGTGAGCGAAACGCTTAGCTTGCTAAAGCGTTTCCGAACGAATGAAAATATATCTAAAATATATATTATTTGGTCGCCAAAATACTCCGCTTGTAGCTACCCAGATTTTCCAGCGCAATACCCGTGCCTTTAATGACGCACAAGAGCGGCTCTTCGGCCACATAGGTTGACACGCCGGTCGCCTGGGCGATAAGCTCGTCCAGATTGCGCAGCAAGGCCGAGCCGCCGGAGAGAATGATGCCCTTATCCATCACGTCAGCCGAGAGCTCGGGCGGAGTGGCATGAAGCACTTCTTTGATGGCGCTGACGAGCAGCTCCAGATCATGCCGGAGCGCTTCGGTGGTGTCATCGGAGCCAACCGTAAGGGTGCGCGGCAAGCCAGTGACCATATCGCGTCCTTTTATGTCCATGGTGAGGGGCTTCTCCATAAACATGGCCGATCCGACACCGATTTTAATTTCCTCGGCGCTGCGTTCGCCGACAGCGAGATTGTATTTGTGACGGATATATTCAACAATGGAACGGTCAAATTTGGTGCCGCCAACCCGGACTGAGCCGGATGACACGATGCCGCCGAGGGAAATGACGGCGATTTCGGCGGTACCGCCGCCCACGTCAATAATCATGTGGCCAGAGGCCGCGCCAATCGGAATATCGGCGCCGATGGCGGCAACGATTGGTTCCTTAATAATATAGGCGGCGCGGGCGCCGGCGGCAATGGTGGCGTCAATGACGGCGCGCCGCTCGGTGGAGGTAATGCCGCCAGGCACGGCGACCATCACCTCGGGGCGGAACAGGCGCACGCCGCCCATGGCTTTGTTAATAAAATAGCGAATCATGGCCTCGGTGGTGTGATAGCTCGCGATGACACCATCTTTCAGCGGTCGGTCGGCGATGATGGTGTCGGGCGTGCGCCCAATCATGTCTTTGGCTTCCAGGCCAACGGCCAGCACTTTTCCATCGGCTTTGGAAATAGCGACAACAGATGGTTCATTCACCACAACTCCCTTTTTGGGAATATAAACCAACACATTAGTGGTGCCGAGGTCAATGCCGATCTTTTTGATAAACATACCAAATCATTAAAACAAGAAAGCACTAGACACAAATTATAATGACACAGAAAATTCCCGATCAGTTTTTAAATCAGTCACAAAATCATACAGGGTATCACCATGTTTGGTGGACCCTTCGCCGGGAGTCGCGCCCTGTACTGGTTTACCAAAATCAAGGTGTAGTGTCAATCGGGTGCCAAGCGTGCCGATTTGTTTTTGCGCCAGCAATTCATAGCGTCCGGCGCGAACAGCGGCGACCACCGTAGCGGGCAGATCATAGGTAAAAGAGAGCGTGCCGGTTTTGCCCGGCTCAATGGAGATGAAAGCGCCGAACCATTGTTTACCGTTTTCTATTCCTTGATCAACTACTCCCGGCTTCAGGCTCCGGTCAGCTTCCATAGCTCCCCCGGCCGAAACGAGCTTGCTTCCCAGAGGCACAAACAGCCGCGCGTAGTCACGGTAACGGCTGGTGCGCCAGGTAAAGGCCCCCCGGTTAGCATAGGCCATGGAAGCGGTGGCGCGAATGCCGGTCGCAACCGGAGCAAATGTATACGAGAGCGAACGATCAATCGCAACATCGGTCTTGAGCGCGCCCATGTTCGCATCGGCCCACAACACATAATCAACCGGGCTTCCGCGCATAATACCGCCCCACCCCTCGGCAACCAGATTAGCCTCTTCGGCAACGTCAGTGGAGTAAGCGACAATATGTTTCTCGTTCAGGAGGCCGGTCGCGAGCGCGCTGTATTCAGGCCAATGGAGGACAATACCCGGAACAACCCGACGAACCAGCGCGCGGACCAGGTCGTCTAAAATTTGTTTACGATCGCTGAATGTTTGCCCGCGTTTAGCGTACCCATATTCCACTTCATATTCCAATTTCTCCGTGGCGTTCGCCGCGGTGAACTCCTGCCCGTCAACGGTGAGGGGGCCGGTAATGGCCAGCACTTTTTCCAAAACCGTAGGCGTAAAACCGACCACGGCGTCAATTTCGTTCCCGGCCAGGCCGCCCTCCAGACGAAAGAGAGCGAGCGACGTAGAAGCCGACTCGGCAAAATCCGGCGACCAGTTGCTGTCGCGCAGCTGCCACCGGTCAACGAGCAGATATTTTTTGAGCGGAGCGGGCGGCGGGAAATATTTGTCTTTGGCCTGATTATCAATAACCTCGGTGCCGGCAATGGTCAGAATAGTCGGGATCCCCTGGTCAACCTTTACTACCGCGTAAGCGCCAATGAAGCCGCCGGACGGACGGAGTTCGGTATTGTTCAAAAATAAAACCAAATAAGCGCGCGGCTTGGAATAACCCAGTATCGTTTCAAAGAGCGGGGCCGCCACGGAAGCGGGGGCCGGGGCAAATACCCGCACGGCGCGGGAGAGCGCGGCGCTTTTGATAGACGGCGTGGTGACCAAAAATTTCACCAGATCAACCAGACCGATGAGCGCCGCCAGCGCAATAACAAATGTGATAACCTTTTTTTGCGCAGTCATAGGTTAGTCCTCTCAAGCCGGCTTTAGGGTGGCGCGTTTTTTAGCGGACACATTAAAACCAAGATATTTACCAAACATAAGATGCGTTACGGCGTCCAGACAAGGCAACGACGAAAACAGGAGCAGTGACACCGGCACCAGCAGCCATTGCAAAATCATAAAAAGATACTTGTGCGGGCGATGCTCGGCCGGACGCGGCGGCAGAATGAGCATGCTCATCACGGTGGAAACGAGCAACCCAATCATAGCGAGGCGCATAAGCATTTCCAAAATATACGGCGCGTTAAAGAACAGGGCGCTTTGACGGACCGCGGAGTCAGCCACCCAGAGCGGCAGCCGGCCGAGAACAGTAATCAGAATCGTCACGACTGCCCAGCTCCACTTTCCTTCCCATTCGTGGAACAGAATAGCGGCCTTGTCCCGCCAACGAATGGCCGGATGCGTACGGAACTGCCAGAGCAGGTAGCTGATATTCTCCGCGCCCCAGGCCCAACGGCGCTGTTGCAAATACAAATTTTTCAAACTGACAAACCAGCGATCGTCGCGAACGGTATCCATTGATACGGGCACATAGAGCGGTGTCACTTCATAATCGCCTTCATAGCGCAGCCAACACTGGAAAAAAATACGCGAATCTTCACTGATAATATCTTTGGCATGGAAACCGCAATCTACCGCCGCCTGAAAACTCATACTATGCGAGGAAAATGTCACCAGGTGTTCCAGCCGAGCCAAGCTGAAGAGTGTCCAGAAGCTGGTGCCAAACGCCATGATGCGCAAAATCGCCGGCGAATCCCATAAATTATTGTTATAGAGTGTTACCGGCTGAAAGGAACTGCGCGTCGGGCGCGGGTGGCGCAGATACAGGCAGGTCAAATGCGCCAGATACTCCGGGTGCACGACCGTATCAACATCAAAAATGGAAATTATAATATCGCCATAACTCCAGCCGCGTTCATCGGCATATGCTTTAAACTGCTTTTCGGCCTGGTGGATATTGGAACCTTTGCCGGGGATCTCGCCCGGCAACCCCAGCAAGTGGGTATAGAGAAGAATATCGGCGAATACTCCGCGATACGCCTGATTAATTTTTTGCTTAAGTTCTTCCCAATGCGCCAGCTGGCGCTCCTCGCCGGAGATGACCACATACATCTTTAGCGCCGGATAACTGGAGCGGCGGAGCGCTTCCAGCGTTGTCTGCAGCACCTCCCAGGGTTCATTATAGACCGGTAAGAAAACCACATTTATTTTTTTCTCCCACGCCGGGAACTCGGCGGCAAGCCGTTCAAACCAACGGATTTTTATGGCCGAGCGAAAACGGCTCCAGGAAACGATGATATACAAGGAAAAATATACTACCCGGAGCACCCAGTAAACATCAAAAACAATAATAATGTAAATCATGGCGAGCGGACGCGCGAAGCTCAACACCACGGCCATGATGATCGTCAGCCAGATACTTAAACCGGGCAAAATCTCATACAGACGATACCGTCGGTAATCGGAAAGCATAGAATCTACTTTATTTTTGCTCCTCCCAGACGGGGCGGCGCCTGGTACTCAGGCAACACATAGCGCCCGGGCTCCGTCGCGTCCAACAGAGAGCGTAATTCCTCCAGCGAACAGCGCGGAGGAGCGCCCACCACCGGCACGCGCAGAGCAAAAGCGAGCGTATTGGCAATGGTGGCCGCCAGACGGACGGTAGTGAAGCGACGGCTCTCAACGCGCAGGCCGATGCCAGTGACGGCGGAGAGCGGTTCTTCAGCTGCGGCAAATAATTTAGCCACTGCCGCCACGGCAGCATTCCGTTGCAGGGGAACCGCCAGCGTCTTTTTCCACTCCCCCCCGGTTTCATACCAAAGCACCATTTGTTCCTTGGCTGTCACCTCAATAAGCACACGCATAGCGCCCTAGTTTAGATGATACTCGTCAACCACGGAAAGGTGTTTAGCCTCAAACAAGCTATAGAGAAACTTGTCGCCAATCTCCCGTCGATCGCGAAACTCTTTCTCATCAAGAATGGTGTAGCGCACCACTTTGCCGAGTTCGTTCTCATAGGCTTTGATGAGTTTCGCCACCGTAAGCGGTTTAATTTTCCCAACGATGAGAATATCGGTATCTACTTCTTTTTCCTGTAAAAAAATACCGGTCAAGAGCAGAAGTTTCACCTGGCCGGCTTTGTTCTTCAGCATCTCCACCAGGTGCCGCTCCTCACCGATTTCGGCTTTGAGCAGCAGGGCCTTTAATTCCGGATATAAAAGCGAGTTGGAATCAAGACGATAATATTTGGAACGCCCGGTTCCGACTGCTTCGTGAGTGGAAATCTCAGTAAAGGGAACTCCGGCAATCAAACCCATCTTCTCTAAATTGGCGATTTCGCGGCGGACGGCATTCAACTGCGTATCAGTCAAACGAGAGAGCTCGCGCACATAAAATGCCTGTTCGGGAGAACGGAAAAAAATCTTCAGCAACCGCAGTCTCGTCTTTGAACCAAAAAAGTGTTCAAGCATATTTTTTAAAACCACCCACCTCCGGAGGAATGCTCACCGCCATAGACGCGTGGTCACTGGATATAGTATAATGATTTTGTATAAAAGTCAAAAAAGAATACCCCCTATGGACCAGATACTCCGCCTCAACGAATTCTTTGTTGAGGGGGGCCGCCAGGAGCTGTCCCATGTGCTGCTCCACATCACCGAGCCGTCCACGCCCGACGAGATGGACAAGGGCTATTTTTTTGCGGTTTGTGAAATCAATAACGCCGATGCCGCCTACATCAGCCGTCTGCAAACTATCATTGACCAGGCGGAAAACGACTATTACGAAATTTCCGACCAACCCGAAAAAAATTCACTGGAGCTGCTGCTGGAAAAAATCAACCAGGAAACGCCGGCGCTCATCAAGACGGGAGTCGGGCTCCACTGCGTGGTCGGAGCCATTAGACGACCGGAAATATTTTTTGCCTACCACGGCGACCCGCACCTGGTGCTCTTTTATAAAGACCGTCAGGGCAACTACCAAAAAATAGATCTGACGGCATCATCCCCGGGCGACGGCTCCCCCGCCGCTCCACCCGGCCAGCTTTTTTCCCAGATTATACAAGGCAAGATCAGCCCGCATGATTATCTCTTTGTTGGCACGCCCCACATCGTTGATTACTTCAACTATGACCGCCTGGAAAAAATCGTCACCACCCGGCCGGCGCTGGAAAGCGCCCGACACCTGGAACGGGTCTTGGGCGAGCTTAAAGACGGCTACTCTTTTGGCGGCCTGCTCCTCCACCTGTCTGAGTCAACCGACCAGCGCGGCGGCATCAGAAAAATACCGGCTTCTCCGGAGAGAGCCACTTCAACGGCATCGCTGCGCGGTTTGTTTCGGACTGAACAACAAACATCACATACGCTGTCCGCGTCAATCCTCCCCCACCTAAAGGCTACCGCCGGCGCGCTTTTCCGGAGAAATACAGCCAACCGGATGATGGCACAGCCGGAAACGCCAAAACCGCGACGCGCGGCAGTACCAACCGAAATTCACGCCTCCCACGCCGCCGCCCACCGTCCCAAAAAAATATCTAAAACTCCTGACTATTTCGCGACATTCAAAGAAACCACCCCAAAAATACTTATGGCCATCGGCCGCGGAATCTGGAGCCTGCTCTTAATTATATTTGCGCTGGTCAACGCCAGCCTCAGAACAATCGGCCTTTTGGCGATCGCTGCCACTAACTATCAAAACCGGCGGCGGACAATCCTGGAGGACTGGAGACGCAACTGGCATAGCCACCGAGAAAATTTTAAACAACTGCCATTTTTGACGAAAGTCCTTATTATTTCCGCCCTAGGGGCCGGGCTTATTTTCGCGGGCAGCCTCGTTGTCATCCGCTATCGCCAAAACAAACAGGCGCTGGAACAGCAGTTCCAAACCTCGGTTCAGCTCATCAAGACCAAAACCGACGCGGTGGAGAGCGCTCTCATATATAAAGATAACACCGGGGCGATTGAAAACTATTCCACGGCGGAAAATATTTTTAACAACCTCACGTGCCGATCAAAAGAGCAGCAGGCGACCTGCGCTAACATTAAAAAACAGCTCCAGAATTTAGCCGGGCGCGTGCGCAAGATCACCGTGATGGCTCCAAACCTTCTGGCCGATTGGAAAAGCGAACTCAGCGGACAGACTCTGAGCGGGGTGAGTAAAATCTCTACCAAACTTGTCGCCTATTCAGACACCACAGCAACATTGTACGTCTATGACCTATTAACAAAAAAAATTGCCGCGCTTCCCGCGTACGGCGGCGCGACCGGATTTACCGAAGGAACAGTGCCCAAAGAAAACGACTACGCGCTCCTGGCCACTCAAGGTAGAAGTTGGCTGAAATTCGCGCCATCCGACAACACCTTAGCCCCGGTTGAGATTACCTATCCGGCGGAAAAGGTAACGATTGCCGGCGGTGGCATCTACAATCGCCGGCTCTATACTTTAGACACTCTGAATCACCAAATTTACCGGCACGATAGCATCAAAACCGGTTTCGGTTTGGGTAAAGAGTGGCTGAAAGCGGCCGCGCCCAATCTGGCGCTGGGTGATGATTTAACCATTGACGGCGATGTGTATGTGCTGGAAACAAATGGACAAATTGAAAAATTCACGGCCGGCCTCAAAGCGCCGTTCCAAATTCAGGGGCTCTACCCGGCCCTGACTCATGGCGGCAAAATCTGGACTTATACCGATCTCAACACGCTCTACATTCTGGACAGCGCGGAAAAACGGCTTATCCTGATTGACAAAGACGGCCGCCTCAAGGCCCAACTGACCGCGGCGGAGTTCAACCGTCCGAGCGGTTTTGCGATTGATGCGGCGAATGCCACCGCCTACATCTCCGATGGGACCCGGTTGTTCTCCTTGCCTCTGCCACAATAAACCCCGCACCGCGAGCGTAAGCCCATGGTGTGGGATAAAAAACCCCGCGCTCTTTAACACGGGATTTTTTATTTTAGAGTCAGCTTATTTCAAAGTGACTTTACCGCCGGCCTCTTCAATCTTCCTCTTCATGGCGTCGGCGTCGTCTTTCTTCACGCCTTCTTTGATCACTTTCGGGGCACCATCAACAAGCGCTTTGGCATCGGCGAGGCCGAGACCGGTAACTTCTTTCACCGCCTTGATGACGTTGATTTTGTTCGGACCAGTTTCGGTCAACTCAACGTTAAATTCTGTCTTCTCTTCCGCAGCGGCGGCGGGAGCGCCCGGGGCGGCGGCCATCATCATGGCCGGGGCGGCGGCTGAAACGCCGAATTTCTCTTCCATGGCCTTAACGAGCTCGGCGAGCTCAAGTACGGTTAACTGTTCAACTTGGCTAAGAATGGTATTAGTTTTTTCACTCATATAATTTAATAATTAGGCTGCCTTTTTATCTTTGTAAGCAGTAAGTACATATAAGAGACCGCGCATAATGCTGGCGGAGGCGTTCACAAAGCCCGAAATAGGGGCATTCAGGGAGCGAACCATCATGGAGAGGAGTTCTTGTTTGCCCGGGAGAACCGATAAGCTCTTGACCATGGCCTTATCAATGAATTTGCCTTCCAAAATGCCACCGAATATAGCAACGACTTCATTCTTTTTGGCGAAGGTAGCAACTACTTTGGCCGGGGATACTTCGTCGGAGCCAACAAAAGTGGCTACGCCACCTTGAAAACTTCCGAGATCAACTCCAGAGAGTCCGGCCTCATCAAGCGCGCGTTTCACCAGCGTTTTCTTGGCGGCCAAGACTGATACACCGACCTCACGGGCGGCTTTGCGGAGCTCTTCGGTTTTTGCCACCGTCAACCCCTGAAAATTGGCAAACACGACGCCTTTGGCTTGTTTCAAGCCAGTCGCCAAATCTTGTACGGTTTCTTGTTTCTGTTGTTTTGATTTTGGCATAAATACACTTGTTAGGCGGAACACGCTGCAAAGCAGTTTGGGCCGCTAACAAAAAAAGTGGTTTTTCAACCACAGAAACGTAACCTCGACCTGCCAACAGAAAACTGCTGGGTGTTACCTCGGCAGCATAATTAACACTTTTCGGTGCGCTGCTATCTATGGTGCGGATATAGTACCGGAAGACAAGGAAAGTGTCAAGTAGGCTACCGGGTGGTAATTACCGTCCCCCGAAATATTCCTCCGCTTAGCGCTTTTTTCACCTCTCCCAGGTCAGTGCCCTTGATAAATCCAACGGTCACCTTAAGTTTTTGGGCGAGCTTGGCGGCGGAGGGGTCAAAGGGTACGTTGGCGCCCGGAGTCCACTTATCGCCGACAATTTTTCGGAAATCAGCCCACCCAATACGCTCTATTTTTTTGGCCCCCGGATTTTTGTTTGGGTCGCTGTCGTAAACGTAGTCAACGTTTGATAAATTGAACAGTGTCTTGGCGCCGTAGGTCTTCGCGAGGAGCGTAGCATCGTAGTCGGTGGAGCAGCCCGGCTCCCAGCCGGCCGCGACGATAAGCGGGCGAGTGGTAGCCACTTTTTTTGTTGGTTTGGTGATAACACTCTCGTGCGCGTATTCTTTGAACAACACCCGAACCAGCTCCGCGTTGAGCGCGGTGGCTTTGATACCAATCCAATCAAGATCGGCGGCGGAGGCGTTGAAAGCACTCCCCGATGATTGATACTGCCGGGCAGTGGCGCCGCCCCCGATGACTAATATAAATTGCTTGCCATTTTTTATTTCGGTAACGATCAAGTCGCGGAACGCTTTGAGAAATGTAAAATCAAACCCGGTCTTAGGAATAATAATTGACCCGCCGACTGACAAAATTGTATAGGGTGTTTTGACCATAACAAATTACCACGGTTTTTTAAAAAAAGCTTTATTTTTGCGGCTCAATTTGGTGTGAGCGGAATTTTGCTTGAACGCCTCGGGCCGACCCGCCAGCCAGCGGCTGGGGGTGCGGTAGGCGGTCTTGCCTTTTTGGGCTCTATTAGAGGAATAGTTTTTCATTCTGGTGAGGAGCTAATCACGCCGCCGCGGCAAAATAATCTGCAGCAGCCAGCTCACAATGGACATACACAGAGCGCCCCAGAAAGCGGCCGCAAAATCAACGACCGAAAAACCGGGCACAAAAGATGAGGCCAGCCAGAACATCAGTGCGTTCACCACAAAGGTAAATAAACCCAGCGTAATGATATTAACCGGCAGAGTTAATATCATGATGAGCGGGCGGATGAGCAGGTTGACGAGGCCAAGCACGGCCGCCGCCAACAGCGCGGTCGCAAAACTCCCGAGATATATCCCCGGGACGATATAATACGCAATGACCATAAGCGCCGCGGCGCTTAAAAACCAACGAATAAGGAGTCTCATATAGAGCGATAATAACAAAATACAACCCCCTGGTCTAGCCTTGGCCGACAAGGAGAGCGAACAAGCCTTCAATCACCGGGGATAGCAACCGGAAGAAAAAGAATACCAGAACGAATACAATAACAAAACCATACCGGTCCAGCACGGCCTTCACTTGGGCGGCGCTGTCCGGCAGAATGGCATACAAAATTTTTGACCCATCCAGCGGCGGCACGGGCACCAGATTGAAAACCATCAAGGTGAGGTTGGCGTAGACGATAATGGCGAGTAGCGGCGCCAGACTGGAACCGGGCAGCAGCCGAATGACGAGCGCAAAGGTAGCGGCCAATAAAAAATTTGCGGCCGGGCCGGCAATGCCGACCAAGACCGGCCCCCATTTTGGATATGATAAATTATACGGGTTATAGGGCACGGGTTTGGCATAGGCAAATAAAAAGCGGCCGCTGGAAATGAAAAATAGGAATAACGGCAAAAGAATAGTGCCCCACCGGTCAATGTGCACCCGCGGATCAATGGTGAGCCGGCCCGCATAGCGCGCGGTCGGGTCGCCAAGAGCATCCGCCACAAAACCGTGAGCATACTCATGGATAATGGAGGACGGAATAATGATGACAAAGTAGAAAATAAGCCCGAGCCAATCCATATTGACAAAAATTGTTCTCTCCGCTATACTAGCGGCACTGCATTCCAGTATACACTAATTTTCTAAAGTTTCAATTTTATGAGCATGTCGTGCACTCTGTGCGGCAAAAGCGCTGCCCGGGCTAACCATGTCAGCCACTCCAACGTGAAGGTGCCGCGACGCCAGAAACCAAACCTTCAGCTCCTCACTATCGGTGGGAAGTCGGTGCGCATCTGTTCCACCTGCCGCCGGACCTTGAGCAAAAAGGCCGCCTAACTTCTCTACATAACAAAATAACAAAAAACTTCCGATTGATTCGGGAGTTTTTTAGTTTGGCCGCTGGAGGTGGACTAACCTATCCCAGAGGGTTAGGTGGTAAACCGCACGTAGTGCCCACAGGCGCTACAAATGTTGGTAAACCTATAATTGCTACATAGAATAGTTTTGCCGCCTCCGACCAAACTAGAGGTAGTATACGCCCAGAACATATCCACTGTCAACAAAACAAGGTATTCTTTACTCAAGTATCCCGTCCAAATTTACATCGTACAAAATTTCGTCCTGGACGTGGTTGTAGTTGATAACATCTTCTCCTTTGAACCAAATATTCATTTCGCGAACCGCTTCTTCCGGCTTGTCCGAGCAGTGCACCAGATTGCGCACGGCGCGGCCATCAATGTTGGAGAGGCTGTAGGAATCAAGCGTGAGGTCGCCGCGCAAGGTGCCAACGTCGGAGCTCAACGGCTCGGTGGCGCCGACAATTTTTTTGACAATGCCAACCGCTTCGTTCCCTTCCCAAACCATGGCCACTACCGGGCCGCAGGACATAAATTTCACCAAAGCGCGAACAATATCTTTGCCGTATTCAAGGGCAGTTTTTTCCACGGACATACCGGCGGCTTGGCGATTCTTGATGGTGCTGTCGCCTTTCAGCTCGTACCAAGCGTCGTCTTTATCATAATGCGTCCACAGGCGCTTCTCATCAGCGATAAACATTTTTAGAGCCACGAGCTTCAAGCCGGTGCGCTCAAAACGCTTGATAATTTCGCCAATGAGCGAGCGCTGCACGCCGTCCGGCTTGATCATGATAAAGGTTCGTTCTTTTTTGGGATGCGGAATGTTCATACACAATTTACAATACTTATTTTTGATTCACTTTATACTACCTTAAAATCCATAAAAGGTCAACATCTAGATGAGCACAGCCAGCCGACAACGGATAGTTGAAGAGTGTTTATCCACGATAACCATGAGGCTGGCGAGCACCAGGCCGGCTTCCCGCAAGCCGCGTTTATAGCAATAGCTCCCCACTGTTTTGCGAAGACGCCGTTTCTTTTCAGCGGTCACGGCCACATCATAGGCCATGTCCCCGTCGCCTCTGGTTTTTACCTCCACAAAATAATAATCGCCGCGCAGCTTTGCGATGATGTCAATTTCTCCGGCCGGCGTCTGGAAATTACGTTCAATGATAGTGAAGCCGTGCCGGACTAAAAAATCGCAGGCTTTGGTTTCACCCCAATCACCCAGCCTACGGTTCCCTCCCCTCATCATAGTATGTTACTTCTTGCGTTTGGGTAAAAATTCTTCACGCTCCACCCGATTTTTTTGTTCCGCGCGAATAGCGGGCACTCGTTTGAACCAAAAATACGCCAAGCGGCCGGCCCACACGCCGCCGACCAGAAGCCAGAGCAAAAACCACACCCGCCAGCCGAGGAAGGCCACCCGCTCTTGGCGGAGTAAGAAAAAAAGCAGCCCGACAATTCCCAGCCAGAGCGCACAATTACTGAAACGGCGAGCAAACAGAGCCACGGCGCGATCGGCGCTCTCCCGCCCCACCATGATGGCCGCCGCTCCTAACACTATTAAACCTACCAGCACCACGAGCCACGCCAGAATAACCCGCCCCTCGGCCGGATCAGGCTGGCCAAACCAATAGGTGGAGTACAGAAGATTCGCGAAATGCATACCGAAAATGAACTACCCCGCAGCAAGCTGACGGGGTATCACGATACCGCGAACAGCTTGAGTTGTTGCGAGTGCAATTGTTGATAATTTGTAGCACCTTGATTTCTGACGTAATTTTGTATCTGTTGTTCGTTGGCGGCATGGCC
>JACRFW010000007.1 GCA_016234265.1 Candidatus Magasanikiibacteriota bacterium | reverse complement strand
CATTCATATATCCTGGAACCGTCACTTCCGGAGCATCAGTTGGCGTCCACAGCGTATGGAGGCTATTCTTTTTGCTCGGCTATTCAAAAAGGCCGGATCTTTGGGGTTCAATTTCACCCGGAAAAAAGCGGCGCCGTTGGCTTGCGTATTATCTCAAATTTTGTTACATTAGCTTCCTAAGTAGTCCCGTTTGCCCTTACTCATCAGGCACATTTTAGCGTATGGCCGACCGTCTAGACAAACAGCTAGCAGCCCAGTCGAGAGAAGTGCAGTATTGCACCCACTGTGTTGTTTCTAACCAGCGACCGCGAACTGTTTTTAATAAAGACGGAGTTTGTAATGCCTGCGAGTATGCTTGGCAAAAGGAGCATGCCATTGACTGGTCGGCCCGGGAGGCCGAACTGAGTGTTTTACTTGACGCACACCGTTCTAAGGATGGAAGTTTTGATGTCGTTGTTCCAGGCAGTGGCGGCAAGGACAGCGGTTACGCTGCTCATGTTCTGAAAGAAAAATACGGCATGCACCCACTGGTGGTTACCTGGGCGCCGTTCATCTACACTGACATTGGCTGGAAGAATTTTAATAATTTCATCAGTACTGGGTTCACAGCACTCTCTTGTTTCCAAAACGGCGTATTGCATCGCAAACTTGCTCGCACCGCTTTTGAACTGAAAGGTGATGCGTGGGAGCCATTCACTTTCGGGCAAAAAGCCTTTGCTTTTCAGATGGCGCTTAAGTTTAACATTCCCCTCATTTTTTACGGAGAGAACGGTGAGGCTGAATATGGTGGGTCCATGAAGAGCGCCTTTAAACCATTTGAATCGGTAGAAGATTGGGACGAAGCGTATTTTAAGGGTAGCGGGGTGGACGCTTTGGCGCAGAAAGGGGTGGAGATGGGTATTTTTTCGGCCGGGGAAGTGCTTGATAAAACTTTTGATCTCTACAAAGCTCCGCCACTTTCGGATATAAAAAAGCTTGGAGTGCAAATGCACTGGATGTCGTACTATCATAAGTGGGTTCCCCAGGAAAACTTTTATTACGCGCAGAAACACACCGGGTTTGTTACCAATGAAGACGGGCGATCGGAAGGGACGTATTCTAAGTACGCCAGCCTTGATGACAAGACCGATGGCTTTCATTTCTATTTGGGTTTCATTAAATTTGGCCTGGGCCGGGCGACTAGAGACGCGATGATGGAGATCCGCTCCGGACATATCACCCGGGAGGAAGGAGTGGCTCTCGTGCGCCGCTATGACGGCGAGTTCCCGAAGAAATATTTTAAGGAATTTTTACAGTATCTAAATATCACCGAAGAACGTTTTTGGGAGATAGTTGATTCTTATCGTCCACCACACCTGTGGGAGAAGATCAACGGCGAGTGGAAATTAAAATATCAGGTTAAATAAAATATGGTTAAACGACCGGTCGTTCTCGCTATTATACCAGCTCGCCTGGGTTCGACTCGTATCCCGCTTAAAAATATTAAGTATTTTTTGGGTAAACCTCTGATCACCTACACGATCCGGCAAGCCCTACAGGTACCATTCATCAACCGGGTGATCGTTGACACGGATTCACCGCGTATTGCCGCAATCGCGCAAAGATATGGAGCCGAAGTTCCCTTCTTGCGGCCGGCCCGACTCGCGACAAGTACCGCCAAAGTGTATGATAGCATTGAACATTTGCTTAAAAAATTAAAAAAGACCGAAGGGTATTCCCCGACGCATATTGTACTTTTACAAACGACATCGCCGCTCCGGGAACAGAAAGATATTGAGTCCTGCTGGAGACTGATACACCGGACTGACGCGACGACGGTTTTAACGGTCTGCCCAACGCATCCGCGCCTGTATCATATGAAAAAAAATCACGATATTATTCTCGTTAATGGCTCGGAGAGTCGGTCCACCAATATGCAGGCCTGGGAGCCTGGGTACCTGCTGAACGGTTGCTTCGTCTACATAGTCAAAGTCGGCGCCTTACTGAAAGAGAAAATCATTATCACCAAAAAGACCAAAGCCATTGTCTGCCCCAAGTGGCGATCGATCGATCTTGATACGCCAGAAGAGTGGGTCATGGCGGAGGTGCTTTATAAAAATAGAAAAGAAATTGTTGCCCGTATAAAAAAAATATGAAATTACGTTTTTTTATCGTTGGTCTTGGGTCAATGGGGAAAAGAAGGATCCGCAATCTACACGTCAATGGCGAAGATAATATTGTCGGTTTTGATATTCGTTCGGACAGGAGAGAAGAAGCACGAACGAAATATAACATTAAAATTGTCGTTGATCTAAAAGATATAGCGCCCGCGGATTTTGATGTTTTAATTATTTCTACTTCTCCCGAGGCCCATGGGGACTATATTCGGTTCGCCTTAGCGCATAAAAAGCATTTTTTCATTGAGCATCCGACGAGTATCGATGGCTATGATGATATTATAAAAAATAAAAACTTAGCAATTGTGAAAGCACCTTCGTGTACGTTGCGTTTTTATACACCTATAAAAATGATGAAGAAACTTCTCAACGAAGGTGCAGTGGGTAAGGTTTTGGCCTTTCAGTATCATATGGGTCAGTATTTGCCGGATTGGCACCCGTGGGAAGATTATCGACAGGTTTATTTTTCTAAAAAAGAAACTAGCGCATGCCGGGAAATGCTCCCGTTTGAATTGATCTGGCTGACGTGGCTCATGGGGGCTTCGGTCAAGGATATTTCTGGAACGATCGCAAAGGTGTCTGATCTAGATATGGATGCGGATGATATCATTTTGGCCAGCACGAAGCTTGCCAATGGCATTTTAGGTAATTTGGTCATTGATGTTATTTCCAGAAAACCATTCAGAACCCTGCGTGTTTTAGGGTCAACTGGGGTATTGGAATGGGAGCGATTTGATCATGAGATCAAGATTTTTCGCGCTGACATAAAAACAGAAGAGATCATCTCGGTGCCGAAAGGAAACCCGGAATCGGGTTATGTCAACGAAGAAGAAATGTATAATGACGAAATAAAAGTGTTTTTGGACGCTATCGTCGGTCGGGCGGTTTACCCTTTTACTTTTGAAGAGAATTTATTGAACGTGAAGGCGCTTTTTCAGTTAATAAAAAACATTTAGCGTTGCTATATGCAGAACATCGTAATCATCGGCAATAGATCGGTAGGTGATGGGCGGCCGATTTTTATTATTGCTGAAGCCGGAGTGAATCATAACGGTAATTTAGAAATAGCCAAACAGCTGATTGATGTAGCGACGGAAGCAGGAGCCGATGCGGTGAAGTTCCAGACATTTACCGCTGAGCTGCTGGCGACTGATACGGCTCCGCAGGCAGAGTACCAAGCAAAAAATACTGGTAAAATCGAATCGCAGCTAGAGATGCTGAAAAAATTGGAATTGCCACGGGCATGGCATGTCCAGTTACAGCAATATGCGAAGGAAAAAGGAATTATTTTTTTATCCACGCCTTTTTCGGAAGACGATGCTGATTTTTTGGAGAGTATACACGTACCAGCCTATAAGATCCCTTCCGGAGAGATCACAAACATTCCATATCTTAAACACATCGCGAAATTCAGTAAGCCGATGATCGTTTCGACCGGCATGGCTTCGTTGGCGGAGGTGAAAGATGCGGTGGCGGCCATTCAGGAAGAAGGAAATGAGCAGGTGGTTGTTTTGCACAGCACCTCGAATTATCCGCCTAGTTTAGGGAGTCTCAATTTAAAAGCTATTACCACTTTACAAAAGGAATTGCATCTACCAATCGGTTATTCTGATAATGGCAGTCCTGGCGTAGCGGCCGATGAAGTGGCGGCAGGCTTAGGCGCGTGTGTCATAGAAAAACATTTTACGTTGGACAAAAATATGGAAGGGCCAGATCACAGAGCGTCGCTTGATCCCGTCGAGCTGAAGGCGATGGTTCAGGCTATACGCGATACGGAAGTGATGCTCGGAAGTTTTGAAAAAAAATGTACTCCCGAAGAAGTAGCCATCAGAGCCATTGCCCGTAAGAGCATTATCAGCAAGAAGCCAATTCTTGCTGGGAGTATAATTAAGCTCGATGACCTGGTCATGAAACGTCCCGGTTACGGTGTCCCGCCGACTAAGATTGACAATGTCGTAGGTAAAAAAGCGTCTCGCGATATACCCGCTGATGTCGTTATTGATTTAAAAGATTTGGTATGAAGAAAAATAAAAAAATAGTTTTGGTTATTACGGGCACTCGGGCCGAGTATGGGCTTTTGAAATCAAGCATCGCTGAACTGCGGAAGAGCTCAATTTTGAAAATGCGTTTGTTGGTAACCGGCATACACACTTTGTCCGCTCATGGGAAAACGATTAATGAGATTCGTCGTGATAAATTGCCGATCGATGTTGTGGTGCCGATTTCCCAATCTGACACCATGAGTCGCGCCTTGGCCAAAGAGATCAGCGGGATTGAGAAGTACTGTTTAGTAAACCAACCGGATATTATTTTGGTGCTAGGCGATCGTGACGAACCATTGGCGGCAACCATAGTAGCTGGGCACTTGGGCATTACCATAGCGCATATTCATGGTGGGGATGTTACCGGCGGTGTGGTCGACGACGCCATACGTAATGCCATTACTAAATTCGCTCATCTGCATTTTGCAGTTTCAAAATTAAGCGCTACCAATATCAAGAATATAGGCGAAGAATCGTGGCGTATCCATACCGTCGGGGCTCCGGGGATAGATGATCTCGCGATGATGGAATATTTTGACAGACAGGAACTGGCTACTCGGCTCAAGCTTGACCTGGCCCAAAAATGGTTTCTTATCTTGCAACATCCCGTGCCTCTAGATGTGGTCCCAGTTGAAAAGCAGATTGCTCCGACCCTGCGTGTCGTTGGCCAAATGCGAGGCGAAAAAATTGCCATTTTCCCAAATTCTGACACAGGGAGCAAGATAATCATTGATCAGCTAAGATCCCGCCAGCATCAAGCTGGCTGGCATGTTTTTCCCAATGTACCGAGAAAAGTATACTTGAGTTTGCTTAAATATGCTGATGTGCTTATTGGTAACTCCAGCTCGGGGATTATTGAGTCAACCTTTTTCCACCGGCCGGTCATTAATATTGGTCAGCGGCAGAAAGGGAGAGAGCATGGTAAAAATGTTATTCACGTCGGTTATTCTGAGGAAGCAATCAAAAAAGCTTTGACGTTGGCTCTTACTCCTGTTTTCAGGAAGAAAGCGCGCCTAGCCACCCACCCATATGGGCGAGGGCAGGCGGGAAAACACATCGTTCGGATACTGGAGAAAGAACTTTTCAATCCTCATTTGCAACCCAAAAAATATGTCGCTTAATAAAGCGGGGATCAAAAATGTAATATTACTTTGCCGCAAGATCAGCGCGCTGGAGTGTGTTCAGTTTTTGTTTAAAAATAAAATCGCTATCGTGGCTATAGTCACCCACCCGGACGATCCGGCAAAGCAGACCCTGCAGGCAATCGCGCGGGCGAAGAAGATATTGTTTTTTACTGACGACGCTCCGCTTTATCGGATGATTGAGCGCAGGGACAAGAGATTGCAGAATATCGATCTAGTAATTTCATATTTGTTTTGGAAAAAAGTTAGATTGCCGCTGATCGGAATTAGCACTAAGGGTTGTATTAATTTTCACCCGGCGCCCCTGCCGGACTATAAGAGCCGGGCTGGATATAATACGGCGATCCTTGATCAACGAAAAAATTTTGGCGTTTCGGCTCATTTTGTTGAAGACGAAACATTTGATAGCGGGCAGATCATCAAGGTTCTTACATTCCCGATCGATCCGAAAACAGAAACCGTAATTTCGTTGGAACAGAAAACGCAACGTAAGCTGGTTGAACTTTTTAAAAGTGTTATTACATCATTTCTGCTTAATAAAAAATTTAAATTGGCGGCGAATAAGGGCGGGCTTTATCTTACAGCCGGGCAACTTGATGAACTAAAGCGTATTGATCCGAGTAAAGAATCGCTCGAAGAAATTCACCGCAAAATTCGCGCATTCTTTTTTCCGCCGTACCCGGGGGCATATGTGGAGATCAAGGGAGAAAAGTTTACTCTTCTTGACGAGGCAACTTTAAAATATATTGCGGAGCTACTAACCGTCAAATCATGATAGTTTTATGAAAGAATTTCCTTTAGCACGGCCATATATAGGACAGGCGGAGATAAACTCCGTTGTTAAGGTGCTCAAAAGCGGGGTGCTGAGCCTCGGTCCTGTAGGACAAGAATTTGAAGAGGCCTTTGCCAAGCGCGTTGGCACTCGATATGCCTGCGCAGTCAGCAGTGGGACAGCCGGGTTGCATTTAGCCATACTAGCGGCTGGCATCGGGTATGGCGATGAAGTCATTACAACGCCGTTTTCTTTTGTGGCTTCGGCTAATTGTATTTTGTATGTAGGGGCAAAGCCGGTTTTTGTTGATATAGACCCAATAACTTATAATATAGATCCGGCTAAGATTGAGAAGAAGATTACCAGGCGGACCAAGGCGATCCTGGTCGTGCATATTTTCGGTCAGCCGACGGCCATGGACACCGTTATGAAGCTGGCGAAGAAATATAAGCTCCGGGTGATCGAGGACGCGTGCGAAAGCATCGGGGCTACCTATCAGGGCAGGCAGGCAGGCACATTTGGTGAGTCAGCGGTTTTTGCTTTTTATGCCAACAAACAGATGACTACTGCCGAAGGGGGGATGATTGTTACCAACAGCAAACGCGTCTACGAGCAGTGCAAGAGCTTGGCAAATCAGGGAAGAAGTGCTAATCTGCAATGGCTTGACCACAATCGGCTGGGCTATAATTATCGTCTAGACGAGCTTAGTTCGGCACTAGGCCGGGAGCAGCTCCGGCGGCTCGACTGGATGATCGCCAAACGGCGTCAGATCGCCGGTTGGTATACTGAATGCCTGAGCGAGTTTGCCGACATAGTTGAAGCCCCCCAGACCGCTCCAGGCAATACTCACACCTGGTTTGTCTATGTAGTGCTGATACACGGCACGTCGTCACAGCGCGATCGGGTCATTCAAGCCCTGCATAATAGCGGGGTCGCCTCTAAACCGTATCTGCCGTCTATTCATCTGTTCAAGTTTTATAAGGAGCAGTTTGGCTACCGCAGAGGTGATTTTCCGCTTTCCGAAAGTGTGAGCGACCGATCGCTGGCCTTGCCATTTTATATTGGTCTGACTAAAAAAGATGTGAAAGAAATAGTTTCTCGTTTTATTACTACCCTTACGCGTTATGGGAACAAATGAGTTTAAAAATAAGAGAATTTTGGTCACCGGAGGCACCGGGTCTATCGGGTCAACCATTGTTAAACATTTGTTGCCGTTTGATCCGTTGCAAATTCGGGTATTGAGCCGTGATGAGTCCAAACAGTTCAATTTATTTAATGAAGTCAACAAGGATCCGCGCGTGCGGTTCCTCATTGGCGACATCCGAGAGAAGGAAAGAGTTAAACAGGCCATGGAAAACGTTGATATCGTCTTCCATGCCGCCGCGATGAAGCACGTGTTGTCATGTGAGAACGATCCGTTCGAAGCGGTGAAGACCAACGTGATTGGCACTCAAAATGTTATTGAGTGTGCCATGGCAAGCGGGGTAGACCTGGTAGTGGGAATTTCTACCGATAAAGCTACGGACCCGGTGAGTGTCATGGGCTGTACCAAGCTTTTGGCGGAAAAAATAATGTTGGCTTCGTTCCATTATAAAGGTGATAAACCGACCAAGTGTTGTTTCGTCCGTTTTGGCAATGTGCTGTCCACTCGCGGGTCAGTGGTCCCTCTCTTCTATCAGCAGATGAAAAAAAATGGCTCTGTCGAGGTCACTGACAAGGGGATGTATCGGTTCTTCATTTCGGTTGATGAAGCCGTCAGCCTGGTGTTCAAGGCGGCCCGGTTATCGCGTGACCGGGAGATCTTCATTTTAAAGATGCCGGTCATCAGAATTTATGATCTGGCAAAAGCCGTCATTGAGCTGTATGCAGAGAAATGTGGCCGTGTTGCCCGTGAAGTAAAGATCAAGATCGTCGGGAGAAAAGCCGGAGAGCGGTTACATGAAAAATTGCTTACCCGCGATGAGGCGGTCTACGCGTTAGAAACAAAGGACATGTTCATTATTAAACCGGTTATCGGCCGTGAACAGCATGTGGATTACGGCGTGGACAGCATTTCTTTCCCCGGGGCAAAAAAATGTCGCTATGTAGATTATTCAACTGATGGCCGCCGGGTGCTTTCTGTGGCAGAGATAAGAAGTAAGTTAGTGCAAGATGAAAAATCACTCCTACGGTTTTTTGACCACTTCTATTATTAATTAAACAAGCTCAGGGGGGTAGTGAACATGCAGAAAATTTTTTCGAGCACACCTATGGGAAAAATTGTTAATTTGTTTAAATTATTAAATAAAGCTTACGGCGACTACCGCAAATATATGGTGGTCGTTCTTGTGCTCGGCTTCGTGAGCAGTATTTTAGAAGGACTGGGGATCAATTCGATTATCCCCTTATTTTCGCTGGTGAATAGGGCCAGCGCGTCCGGCGATGACAGCGTTACGAAGATCATAGAAAATTTTTTTGTTTTTTTCCACCTGCCCTTTACTATCCGCACGTTACTTATTTTGATCTTTGTTTTGTTCATGGTCAAAGCCGCAGTCGTTTTCATTGTGGCTTATGTATCGGCGCGTTTTAACACCCGCTATGAAAGAAATACCCGTAGCAGTCTGTTCCGGTTGACCCTGGGTGCCACCTGGCCCTACTTATCTAAACAGAATCTAGGCCATCTAGAACAGGTTTTGACAACTGACGTTAACTACTCCTCAAACCTTTTATCGTATTTGAGCACGGTGCTTCTGACTGTGGCCAACCTGGTAGTCTATGGTCTGATTGCGATCAATATCTCGCCCGCCATAGCTTTGTTAACGGCAATTGCCGGTGTCATTATTTTTTTCGTGTTCAAACCATTCTTTCATAAGAACAAGATGCTCTCAGGAAAACTTGAGAGCGTGTATAAACAGCTGGCGCACTATGTTAATGAGAGCATGCTTGGCGTCAAGACGATCAAGTCATTGGCGGTTGAGCCGTCCGTAAAGAGGCGAGGGGACATCAGTTTTGACCAGGCTAGCGACCTCGGGGTGCGCATCGTTTCCACCAGAAATTTTACCAATGCCTTGCTTCAGCCGGTTGGTCTGCTTTTTGTAGTGCTGATTTTCGCGTTTTTTTATAAAATGAAGTCATTCAATTTCGCTTCTTTCGCGGTCATTGTGTATGCCATCAATAAAATATTCGCTTTCCTGCAGATAGCGCAATCACAGATCCACGCGATCAGCTCCTATGTCCCTTATGTGCAAAGCATCGAGCGCTATCGGGAAGAGGTGGCGGCTCACCAGGAACTGGATGTCGGCGACCAACTATTCAGCTTCCACCATTCCCTGGAATTTAAAGAGGTCAATTTCTCGTATGCTCCGGCGCGAGGGGCGCTCCGCGATATTAGTTTTAGTATTAAAAAAGGAGAGATGTTGGGTATTGTTGGTCCATCAGGTGCCGGCAAAACTACTATTGTTGATCTGATTTTACGGTTGTTACGTCCGGAGAGCGGCCAGATACTTTTGGATAATCAGAATATCACAGAGCTTCCACTCACTGTGTGGCGAAGCAAACTCGGTTACGTGTCCCAGGACATTTTTTTGATGAATGACACCATTGAGAATAATATCAGATTTTATAATGATGCACTGACCAAGGAGGAGATGGTGCGATCGGCCAAAATGGCGAATATTTTGGATTTTATAGAAAGTCTGCCACAGAAGTTTTCTACGCTTATCGGCGAAAGAGGCGTTAAACTTTCCGGTGGCGAAAAGCAGCGCATTATTTTGGCCCGCACTCTAGCTAGAAAACCTGATATTTTGATCTTGGATGAGGCCACGAGCGCGCTTGATAACGAATCAGAGCTTTTGATACAGAAGTCGATCGAGGGCCTGAAAGGTACGGTCACTGTCGTAGCAATAGCCCATCGCCTATCAACGGTGCTCGCCGCCGACCGGCTTTTGGTGGTAGAGAACGGCACCATCACTGAAGAAGGGAATCCTCAGGAAATGCTTGCAAATAAAGATTCGTATTTTTTTAAGACGAATAACGTTAGGTCGTAGCTATGCGTTTATTTTTTATTGAATGGAGCGGTCCGGAGCCTGTTAGGGTAACTGCTGAACTGAGCAAAAAACACGATATTATTTATTGGAGTGGTTTAGATTTGGAAAAGTATACAGATACAAGCACATTTCCAGGGACAATTTTTCATGAGTACGCCGATGCCTTAGCCGGGCGCCCCGCCCGAGGTGTAGCCACGGAAAATTTTATCTATCCCGGAGAGGATCTTTTGGCTGAACTCTCTGAGACCGAGTCGATCGTTCTGACAATGATGAACAAAAAATATGAGTGGATGGAGGTTCTTGAGCGCAAAGATTTTTATTATAAACTGGTGTGGTATTGGGAGGGAGTGCTAGAAACGTATGCACCCGATGCCATTATTTTTCCCATCATCCCTCACACGGTCTATGATTTTGTGATCTATGCCCTGGCGCAACGCCGCGGCATAAAAACCATCATGTTCGATTTTACCCGCGTCGGCCACCGGTTATTGTTACAGAACGATTTTAAAGAGGGGAGTCGGCGCCTGAAACAAGAGATGGAAAATGTCCGCGGGCGCCATTTTACTCTGAATGATCTCAGCCCGGATGTCCAGCGCTATTATGAGCAAGAAGCAGTCGCTGCTGGCAATGATAAACCACAGGATGTGCAGGGTCTCATTGACCGCTATACCGGCCTTAATCGTCTGATGATCAAATTCAGAGGGGTTTTCGCTAGCATCAAAGACCTCTCGATCTTTAAACGGGGAGTGCAGTATATTATCAAGCAGTTTACGAGCAATTTAAAAAAAGAGCACTCTCGTTTTGAGACGGCTGTCAATTGGCAGGAGAAATTTATTTATGTTCCCCTGCATTATCAACCGGAGTGTACTACCAGCCCGATGGGGGGTGTTTTCGTTGACCAGATCCTAATGATCGAAATTTTGGCAGCGTCGTTGCCAAAAGGTTGGGTAGTGTATGTGAAAGAGCACCCGTTCCAGTGGTTGCCGCGTGGATTAAATTATTTTAATTATCGATATCGCGGGTACTACGAGAGAATTAGTAAAATAAAAAATGTCAAACTGGTACCGATCGGTACGAGCACCTTTACCCTTATTAAGCAGGCCCAGGCAGTCGCTACAGCTACCGGAACCGCTGGGTGGGAGGCAGTTTTTCGTGGCAAACCGGCACTTTGTTTTGGGTATCCATGGTACCGTCACTGTTTGGGCGTTTTTAAAGTGAGCGATGTCACTTCTTGTCGTCAGGTTTTAGAAAAAATTGTTGGTAGTCTGGCGGTCGATCACCGGGCTGTGATTGATTATCTGGCGGCTTTTGACCGCGCGAGCGTTCGCGGATATGTGGAATACTATGGTAGAGAGATTTCTACTGTGAGCGAACAAGAGAATATCATCAATCTTGTAAAGGCGCTCGCGGCGGAGCTTGAACATTCTTAGTCAATAATTGTATGGAGAAAAAAATACTCGCAATAATCCCTGCACGAGGCGGATCCAAGAGCATTCCGCGTAAAAATATAAAAGATTTGGCCGGGAAGCCGATGATTGCTTATATTATTAAGACTGTTCAAAAGGTGCGCGATATTAACAGGATCATTGTGAGCACCGAGGATAAAGAAATAGCGACAGTGGCCAAACAATGGGGAGCCGAAGTGCCGTTTTTACGTCCGGAGCGACTGGCTACCGACAAAGTGCCCACTTTGCCGGTTTTACAACATGTTCTTGAGGAATTAAAAAACAGGGAGAATTATATTCCCGACTATGTTCTGCTTGTCTATCCCACGTCACCGTTGTTGCGTCCAGAGAGAATACAAGACGCGATTACTTTAGCTTTGACGCACGATGCTGAGTCGGTAGTGAGTGGAACGTTGGTCAAAGGGCATTACTGGCAAAAGACCGGGGATGAGTATCATCGGCTCTATCCGGTGGCAGTTGAGAACCGGCAGTTGACTGTACCCTTGTTCAAAGAGAACGGTGCACTGTATCTCAATAAAACCGCGGTACTGTCGTCACGGATCGTCGGAGAGACCATGTGGCCACTTTTAATGGAGGAAGGCGAAACTGTTGATGTTGATGAACCAGCAGATTTTCAGCAGGTAGAAAAAATTATGTTATCGCGCTAGCCAGTATCTTTGGAACTGTATGATCGTGATAGTAGATTACGGAATGGGAAATGTCGGCTCAGTCAAAAACGCCTTGGCTGCTTTGGGGCAGGAGGCTGTCATATCCAATCGGCCCGAGGATATTGAAAGCGCCACCCATTTGATAGTGCCTGGTGTGGGTGCGTTTGGCGACGGCATGCGTAATTTACAAGAACTTGGCCTCATTGAGTTGCTGCGTCGGCAGGTATTTGAACAAAAAAAACCGATACTAGGGATCTGTCTTGGCCTGCAGCTTTTTGCTGAGCGGGGAGAAGAAGGAGGTCAGCACAGCGGTTTGGGTTGGATACCGGGAGTAGTGCGCCGTTTTCAGGTTGATGAGAAACAGTATCGCGTGCCGCATGTCGGCTGGAATGATGTTGTCACTGTCGGCGACCAGAAATTTTTCAGTAACATTCCATCAAAAGTGTTTTATTTTGTTCACAGCTATTTTATTGTTCCTCAAGATCCGAAAACAATAGTCGCCTACTGCGACTATGGCGAGCGGTTTGCCGCTGCCATTCAGCACAACAATATTTTTGGAGTTCAATTTCATCCTGAAAAAAGCCAGAAGAGCGGTCTGACCCTGTTATACAATTTTATCAGTTTTTCTTCTTGATGCTGTATGCTGAAGGTGCGCGTCATTCCCTGTTTGACCATTAAAGAGCTGCGTTTGGTTAAGAGCGTTCAGTTTGCCGACCATCGTAATATAGGAAGTTACATAGCGGCCGTACGAGTTTTTAATACCCGAGATGTTGATGAAATGATTGTGCTTGATTTAGACGGACACGAAACTGGCCCGAAACCGTGGCTTTTAGAAGAGATCACTAAAGAATGTTTTATGCCGCTCACTATTGGCGGTGGCATAAAGACGCTCGATCATATTAGTTCGGTCTTGAAGATAGGGGCGGACAAAATTTCTATCAATAGTGCCGCTCTTAAAGATCCGTTTTTTATTAACCAAGCCGCGGCCACATTTGGCCGACAGTGTATCGTCGTTTCCATTGACGCCTGCCGTTCACCAGCGGGCGGCTATGAGATATTTTCTCGTACCGCCGCGTCGCCAACCGCGCGGTCGGTCGTTGTCTGGGCGCGCGAGGTTGAGGCCCGCGGTGCGGGAGAGATTATGTTGACCTCCGTCGAGAGAGATGGTATGATGAACGGCTACGATACTGATTTAGTCAGAGCGGTTACGGAAGCAGTATCCATTCCGGTGATTGCTTCCGGCGGGGCAGGGTCAGTCGGTGATTTTGTCAAAGTTGTAGAGACAAGCAACGCCGCGGCAGTAGCGGCGGCGAGCGTTTTTCAGTACACCCAGGTTACTCCAATGAATATAAAACAGCATTTAATTAAGAGCGGCATCCCAGCCAGAATATAGAATATTTTTTGGTTAATTATTATTATACCTATGGCTTTTCAATACTGTCGGAAATGCGTGATGCCAAACACCAAGCCCGATCTGTTTTTTGATGAACACGGGGTATGTGACGCTTGCCAGTCGGCAGAATTAAAAAATACCATTGACTGGGACCTTCGTCGACGTGAATTCGATGAGCTCATTGAACAATTTCGTAATCGGGACGCTTCCAATTATGATTGTATCGTTCCCGTCAGTGGCGGGAAAGACAGCCATTATCAGGTCTATATTATAAAGGAGATATATAAGATGAACCCGCTTTTGATAAGCTTTGAGTCTTCAAGTCGGACACCGCTGGGCCGCAAGAATCTTGATAACATTAAGAAGGCTTTCGGGGTGGACTTGATAGTGTTTGAAAAAAATCCAGTTGTGTATCGGAAGATGAGCGTTGAAGGTTTCCGTAAGGTGGGTGATGAATTTTGGCCTAACCACTTGGGCATTTTTACGGTGCCGGTCCGACTGGCTTTGCAAGCAAAAATTCCTTTGATCATTTGGGGCGAAAATTCACAATTGGAATATGGCGGGCCAAAAGTAGCCCGGATGAAAAACGTCTTAAATCGTCGTTGGCTGGAAGAGTTTGGTGGGCTTTTGGGAGAGAGAGTAGAGGACATGATCGGCGTGGATGGAATAGAAAAAAAAGATCTGGTATCTTACTTTTATCCCTCTGAAGAGGAACTAACGGCGGCCGGGATCACAGGAGTATTTTTGGGGTATTATTTTAAGTGGGACGCGCGTCCGCAAGTGGATTTGATGAAGGAATATGGATTTTCCGTGAAGGAAGATGGGCCGGTAGA
Source organism: Candidatus Magasanikiibacteriota bacterium (assembly GCA_016234265.1). GTDB lineage: Bacteria > Patescibacteriota > Patescibacteriia > Magasanikbacterales > GWA2-37-8 > JACRFW01. The sequence goes on along the minus strand of JACRFW010000007.1, from coordinate 5,351 downwards.
GGGTACCTATACGGACTATGAAAATTTAGATGAGTATTTTCAGTCCGTCCACGATTATTTGAAATTCGTTAAGTTTGGTTTCGGGAGAGCGACTGATCATGCCTGCCTAGACGTTCGCAATGGTCGAATGAGTAGAGAAGAAGCAGTAGCTATTGTTAAAAAATATGATGGGAAATTACCACGGAAAGGAATAGCTGAATTTGTAAAATTTTCTGGCCTTTCTGAGCAGGAAGTCAACCAGGTCATTGATTCTTTTACCAACAAGGCGCTTTTTTTGACCGATGAACAAGGTCGCCTGTTGCGAGACGGGGACGGCAACCTGATAAAGTGCTATCAGGAGTACTAATAAACCGCTCCATGCGCCACTTTCCATCCCAGGCGGTCTTCTTGATAAAGTTTGTTTGGTATGGTAGTATTATCACATAATATTAGCTGGAAATCGCTGTCAGAAAATATGAATGATGAACCAAAGAAAGAGAAAGTTTTTATTTGTGGAGGGGCCGGGTATATTGGCGGCTATCTCACCGACTTATTGGTGGAAAATGGCTATGACGTGACGGTGTATGATAATTTGGTTTACGAGACGCGTTTCTTGAAGAATGTTCCATTTATCTATGGAGACGTGAGAGACCAAAACAAATTAGCGCAACATATTTCTCAGTATGATGTGGTAATTTGGCTGGCGGCAATTGTGGGTGACAGTGCTTGTGCTATCAATAAGAATTTGACGAGTGAAATCAATTTCCATTCGGTTCAGTGGCTTACTAAAAATTATAGCGGAAAAATTATTTTCATGTCGACTTGTTCAGTATATGGGGTTAATAACGAAATCAGCGACGAGTCTTCCCTCACTAATCCACTATCCCATTATGCCGCTACCAAACTTGAAGCGGAACAGGAGGTAGTTACAAATGCGCGCCATTACTTGGCTTTTAGATTGGGAACGGTTTTTGGGGTTGGCGATCGTTATTCCCGAGTGCGATTTGACTTAGTTGTCAATTCTTTAGTTAAACGGGCGGTGATGGGTCAGCTTTTAACGGTTTTTGGTGGGGGGCAATGGCGACCACTTTTGCATGTTAAGGATGTCGCCGAGGCTGTTCTGTTTGGCCTTAAAAATAATATTACCGGATTATATAATTTAGCCACGATAAATTATAAAATTTGTGATATTGCTCAAGAGATTGAGCGAATTATTCCTCACACCCGGGTTGAATATGTCAATACAAAATTTGAGGATGTACGAAATTATAAAGTGAGTGCGGAAAAATTTATAGCTTGCGGTTGGCAGCCGAAGTATGATTTGACTCATGGAATCAATGAAATACAACAAATATTGTCAGAGGCGCGGCTGAAAGATCCTCACGATGCTGTATATTCTAATTTTGATTATTTAAAAAATAAGATTTTATAATTTTTGAATACTATGGCGCATTTAATTAGCGGGGACGTTGTCGTTGACGAGCGCGGAACAGTGAGGTTTGTTAACGATTTTGATTTTAAGAATGTGAAGAGATTCTACGAAGTTGAGAACCACCGGGCTGGGTATATTAGGGCCTGGCATGGACACAAAAATGAACATAAGTATGTGTATGTTTCGGAGGGTACGATACTGATTGGAGCCGTTAGTTTGGAAACTAACGGAATGCAGCAGTTCATATTATCGTCAAAAAATCCACGCATTCTTTGGATTCCGCCCAATCACGCCAATGGTTTTATGACCCTGGAAGAGCACACCAAAGTATTCTTTTTTTCTTCTGCCACCCTGGAGGAAAGCAAGGCCGATGATTTGCGGTTCCCTTATGATAAATGGAATATTTGGGATATCAAGAACTATTAGGTTGTTTTTTTCGTATGATACCATATAGCCACCAGCATATAGATGAAGCTGACATCGAGGCGGTCATTAAAGTCTTGAAGTCAGACTGGCTCACCCAAGGGCCGAATATTGCGGCCTTTGAGAAATCCCTAGCCGCTTATTGCGACACCCAATATGCTGTGGTCGTGCCGAATGGCACGGCAGCACTTCATTTGGCATATATGGCGGCCGGCCTTGCGGAAGGGGACGAAATAATTACGTCAGCCAATACGTTTGTAGCCACTGCTAATATGGCAATTGCTTGTGGGGCGAAGCCGGTTCTGTGTGATATTCGCGCCGATACCTATAATATTGATGAGACAAAAATTGAGGCCCTGATTTCTGAAAGAACTAAGGCGATTGTTCCGGTGCATTTTGGCGGACACCCCTGTGAGATGGAAGCTATTTGGGCTATTGCCAAAAAGCACAGTCTGCTTGTTATTGAGGATGCCTGCCATGCTTTGGGGGCACAGTATAAGGGCAAGAAGATCGGTGGTCTCAGCGACATGGCACTGTTCAGTTTTCACCCGGTGAAGCCCATCACTACCGGCGAAGGCGGCGCTATCCTTACCAACAACAAGCAGTATTATGACATGATGCTTAAACTCAGAACGCACGGCATTGTGAAAGATCCGGAAAAACAAAAGGCAATCGGCGGGTGGTATTATGAGATGGAAAATTTAGGGTATAACTACCGTATCACTGATATTCAGTGTGCCTTGGGCTATTCTCAGCTAAGCAAACTTGACGCCTTCCATGCTCGGCGCGAAGAGATTGCTCGTTATTATTTTGATAAATTAAAAAATGTTCCCGGGGTTATCCCACCGACCCTTTTGGAGCATGTTAAAACGAGTTGGCATTTGTTTCCGATCATGGTAAAGGATGCTAGCCGCCGCAAAGAAGTTTTTGCTTTTCTTCAGTCCCAGGGCATCGGGGTGCAGGTGCACTATATACCGGTCTATAAGCAGCCGTATTATCAGCGACTTGGTTATGACACGGGCGCTTTTCCTAATACAGAGCAGTATTATAATTCCTGTATCAGCCTGCCTATCTACCCGGATCTGACCAATCAGCAAATTGATTTCGTTGTGGAACAGCTCTCCCGAGCTACCAGCTAAGATATTCTCTATGGAGATCAACGGCAGAAAGATTGGAGCCAATCAGCCGTGTTTTATTGTCGCGGAGATGTCGGCTAATCATGAACAGAATTTTGAAAAGGCCGTTGCCATCGTCAAGGCGGCCGCTTTGGCTGGTGTGGACGCGATAAAGTTGCAGACGTACACCCCTGACACCATGACGATCGACTTAAGAAAAAAGTGGTTTTTCGTCGGTGGTAAAGATAATCCGGACAGTTGGCAGGGAAAAACTTTCTATGATCTTTACAAAACTGCGTATACTCCGTGGGAGTGGCACGCTCCCTTACAGAAAATTGCCACCGATCTTGGATTGGTCTTTTTTTCCGCACCGTTTGACCCGACCGCGGTTGACTACTTGGAGAATTTAAATGTACCGCTCTATAAGATCGCTTCATACGAATGTACCGATCTGGTCTTGTTAAAAAAAGTCGCTCAAACCGGCAAGCCGATCATTATGTCGGTTGGTTTCGCGACGCTTCCGGAAATTGAATTATCTGTAGCGACACTCCGAGAGAACGGCGCAAAAGATATCGCTATTTTACATTGTGTGACTTCGTATGCCGATACTACCAAACCGGAAGAAAGTAACCTGCGTACGATGCTGGCTTTGCGCGATCATTTTAAAGTAGTGTGCGGTTTTTCTGATAATAATGCCGGCGTTGAAATTCCGATCTTGGCCGCGGCGATGGGCGGATCAATTATTGAAAAGCACCTGGTTTTGGAGAGCAATAAACAGGAGTTAGACTCGCGTTTTTCCCTGAATAAAAATGATTTTAAAGTGATGGTGGAACGCATTAGAGAGAACGAACGAATAATGGGCGCCGTTCATTTTGGGCCGCAAAATAAGGCTGAAGAATATAACCGCCAGTTCCGTCGCTCCTTGTTTGTGGTTGCTGATATCAAAAAAGGAGAAGTTTTTACATCAGAAAACATTCGTTCTATCCGGCCAGCATATGGTCTTGAAACTAAGTATATGGACCAGGCCATCGGCCGGAAGGCCGTTGAGGCCATAGAGCGGGGGACACCACTCAGTTGGGAGTTGATCGAACATGACTAACCACCAGAACATAGTTGTCAGCGAAGCATCGAGAGGCGACGCTGGAAGAATTTGGGAGATCCGCTATCACCCTTTAGTTAATGCTGTTTCGGGCAATCAAGAAATGGTAGACAGGGCAAGCTCGGAGCAGTGGTTCATCAAAAAATATTTTGGTGGAGAAGATAATAAGTGTTTTGTACTTAAGCACAGCGGTGAGATAGTCGGTTATTGTCGATTTGATACCACCCACAACGGCCCATACGTAATTTCTATAGCCCTCGACCCCGCTTTTCACGGACATGGTCTCGGGCAAGTGCTGCTGAGCGAAACACTACATACGTTCGGAGGTAATGAGTCTTTCCGGGCAGTTATTAAAAAAAATAATCAACCATCTTTAAAATTATTTCAACGGAACGGGTTTGTTGTTACTGCTGAATCAGAAGACAGTTTTGAACTGACGAAGGCCAGCAATTGAGCCTTTTTAGCGTTTTTCTTTGATGAAGTAGGCCGAAGGCGTATTGGCCCACGGCAAAGATCTTAAGTGTGGTGGATTGTCTTTAAAGTAGGCATCCACAGCGTCTGATTCACCATGCCCGCGTATAGCGTATTCATCAAATACCACCAGACCACCGGGGGAGACCAAAGGATAGAGATTCTTGAGAATGGCCAAAGTGCCTTCGTAGTTATCTACGTCCAGATAGAGAAGCGAGATTCTGAACCCGACGTGATCGCGAGCGTACTGAGCGGTTGTGGCTATCACATTTCCCGCGACCAACTCGACATTCCGTATATCTTGTTTCGCTAGGCTGGCCAAAATTGTTTCCTGGCTTGACCAGGTTTTAGCATGTTCATCCAAGACTTTTTTATCCTCAACTCTCTCAAAACTAGTGGTACGATCAGCGCCAAAAAAATCAAACCCAACAATGCGTCGATCACCGTGCGGCATGAACAGCCGCTGCAGTTTGGCGAGCGTATAAATGCCGCTACCCTTAAAAACGCCGCATTCAACCAGATCTCCGGGGACGTCATGGACCATTTTAAATAGCTCGTAGCGGGCTAAAATTTTTTGCAGCCGGTCAATGCTGGCTTCAGCTAAGAATTTGTCGTACAGATTAAGGGTTTCGTTGGTTGGCGGTTGGAACATAGAAGGTGAGAGAATATTTGTGTCGTATACTATCGTATACTAAAAAAACAACACAATGGTTTACGGCAGTAGTATATACTCTGGTTAAAAATATAGCAAGCCACGCTATTGGTTTGGGCTCTGTAGAGAAATTTATTATTTTGACTTACGTTGGAGCGTTTGTTATACTTACACAATTGT
>JACRFW010000043.1 GCA_016234265.1 Candidatus Magasanikiibacteriota bacterium | reverse complement strand
ACTTTGAACTTAGAACGGAAGGATTTCAATCATTGGACCAATTTCGGAGGCAAAGTAATTGTGGCGCCGTAAACAGTTTTCTTAGTCTAGGCATCCTCCCCCTATAAGGGGGAGGGCAGGGGAAGGGGTTTGGTTTTTCAGAGCAAAACCCCACCCTCTATCCCTCCCCTCGTAGGGGAGGGAGGTTAATATGTCCAAAACAAAAACCCTGTACCAGAACGGTACAGGGTTTTTGGGTGCCGGAGTCTCGTGGAGAGACCCCGGGAAAGACATGAAAGTCCTGTCGGTCTTGCCTCCCGCGACTGAAACACTACTCAATATTTTGCGATCGGAACGATGGATCGCTCATTTTTATTTAGCTGGCGGCACGGCTCTGGCTCTCCATTACGGGCATCGTCGGTCAATTGACCTTGATTGGTTCACTGACCGTCCCATCAATGCGCCGGTACTATTGTCGCGGATAGCGAAAGTAGGCGCGTTTGAGTTGCTTAATGAGGAGGAAAATACAGTAGAGGGAATTCTCAACGGAGTTAAAGCGTTTTTTTATTCAAGAGGTGAAAAAGATGTTACGATAGCGTTTTCACCCTTAAAACCCCCGCACCCTTCTCGTACGGGGGTTTTCTTATCCCCACAATTGGTGGTTGGCGAGCTGAAAATGTGGTATACTGAATGGTGACAAACTACTCTTTTCGCATGTCCATACTGCCTCGCATTAAACTCGCGTTCACTGGGTTGTATTGGCGTTACTTGTATCCGCAGCGGCGGTTAATTTTAGTGTTGTTTTTTGTCGTCGTTGGCGTAGTGTTTATATGGTACGGCGGCACGGCCTGGGCGGCTGACCCTGTTAAAGACCCCACCAGTCCATTATCCATTCCTTTGACGCCGGATAGTTTGTTGTGGTTATTTAGTAAAATTTTGCTTTCCATTTCGCGGCTGTTTTTGTCCATTACCATTTTTATCCTGACGTTCGTTATTGAGATCGCCAGTTACAACGGCTACTTGAGTTCCACGGCGGTGTCGGTCGGCTGGGTGATGGTGCGCGACATCACCAACATGGGTTTTGTGATCATACTGCTCATTATCGCGTTTGGCACTATTCTCGGCCTGGAGCAGTACGAATGGAAAAAATTATTGGTGAAGTTTGTCATGGCCGCCATATTGGTGAACTTCAGCCGCATTATTTGCGGCGTCATCATTGATATCGCGCAGGTGGTGATGACCACGTTTGTCAATGGTGTCGCGGCCACGGCCGGCGGCAACCTGATTAACGCTTTTAATCTAGATAAAATTCAAAGTTTAAGTCAGAATGGCGGCCAGTTGAATGATAGCAGCGTGTTTTTGGCCGCGGTGGGGGCGATCACTTTTTCCGCCATCGTCATGGCGACCATGGGAGTGTTTTTGTTCATGTTGCTCGCCCGCATGGTGGTGCTCTGGACTTTGATTGTTTTATCGCCCCTGGCGTTTGTTTTAAGCGTTATTCCGCAGACGCAAAAATATGCCCAGGAGTGGTGGAGCGAGTTTGGCGCGAATGTGGTCACCGGCCCGGTGCTGTTGTTCTTCATTTGGCTTTCCTTTGTTACCGTCGGCAGCGGTAATGTGCATGATGATATTCAAAAATATGTGCCCGAAAGCAATAAATTAAATGAGACTGAAGCGACGGCAGTTGGCGGTAGCGCTTCTTCCGGCGTCAGCAAGGCGATGACGTGGAACAGCATGGCGAACTTTGCCATCGCTATTGGCATGTTGATGGTGGGGGCCAAGGCGGCCCAGCAACTGGGCGGGGTCGGCGGCGCCTGGGCTGGTGGCGCCATTGATTTTGGCAAAAAAGTGGCGATGGTCGCCTCGGGTGTCGCGGCGGCGCGGTGGGCGGCTCCTCGGGCCGGGAAACTGGCTGTCAAAGGTTTGTATGCGGCTACCCTTGAAAACACAGTTGAACGTACAAAGATGTGGGGGCAGCGCCAAGTGGAAGGGTATCGTAGTTGGCGGGCGCAGGGGCCACGGTTGCAGAGAACCAAGCTGGAAGAGAAGCAAGTGGCGGCGGGGACCGAATTGACGGCGGAAGAAAAAGCCCGGGGGATGGAAATTGTAGAAGGGCATGGTAAAGATCATGGTAAATTTTTTAGGAGACAAGGCTTGACCGAAGAAGAAAAAGCGCGCGGAGTCACTATAAAAGAAGAAGATGACGGGCCTTTCAAATATGATTTTGAGCGCGATGCCAAGGGCAATATTGCTGATTCGCGCGGGTGGCTTCAGAAAACTCTGAACGCACGCCAGGAAAAATTAATAAAAAGCAAGAAAATTTTGTCCAAGGTATCAAAACAAAAAGAGGTTCGTGAAGAATTAATGGACAAACGTGTTACCGCCAACCCGGAGTATTTCATGCAAAAGTTTGAAGGAAAAGAAGGCGTGTATCGTTTTGACGCTTTGGATCGTATGGAACAAGGTCAGCTCGAGGCTGAAAAATCTCGTTCAGCCGCCAAGACCAAAGAATTTGGCGCCATTGGCCGTGGTGCCGTTTTAGCCAACCAGCGTTTTAAAGATCAAAAGTGGCAGAATTTGGCGAAGAGAGGGAGCCTGGCCGCCCAACTCGCCCAGCATGAAATTTCGGCTCATGCCACTGAGGCGGAAATAGCGCGGCTCCAGGAAGAAGAAAAGAAAAAGTTTTTGACTCCGGGAGCTAAAGGCGGAGGGCACGACCTTGAGGTACGCACCAATTTGGCGGAGCAGGGTAAAAAAGCGGCGGAGGATTTTGTGAAGGGACTGAAAGACAAAAATTTACAAGGGGCCTTTGAAAGAGCGGCTAAGTCAATTAAGGACGCTATCAAAACAGGGACAAACGCGGAAAAGCAAGCACGGCTTGAGACGCTGGCCGCACAAGATCCATATATACGAGCACTCCGAGCCTCCAAAGAAGCTGGTGCCACTAGTGAGGCCATGACCATTCAGAAATCTGAAGCCGAAGCGATGTCTGAGGCGGAGTATGTCGAAAAAGGAATTTTGGGGTATAGCACTCCATCATCATCTTTGGTTCCTGTGGCCAAACGCTATGGTGACGCGCTTAATTCTCTCACCAATGAAGCCTTGGGGCGCGCCTTAGTAGACAACCTTGCCTTTACTGCCCAAAAAACTGCAGGTGGGAAAGTCCCGCTTACAGACATTCAACAGCGCGCCGGTTTGTTTGGTACCGCCAGTAAGGTCAACTCCGAGGCCTATATTGATGATGCTATCGCGGAAATGGTTAAACAGATCAGGCTGTTGGAATCTGGTGGTATAGCAGACAAGGAAGAGAGTGCAAAGATAGAGGCCCTCAAAGATGTTTGGGAAGAACAGCTTGGAGTGATTGAACGTGACAAGGACGGAAAAGCAACGGCATATTCTAATGCTCGGAATGCCGGTATAGTGCAAAACTATGCTATCACTGGTGGGGACGTTGCCCTTCTCAAACAACATCAAGCGATAGAATCTGGTATGGGCAAGGATGAAGATTATGGAGTAGCGGCCCAGAGAATATTGGGCGCAAGCTTTGAAAGTTTTAAATCTAAGATGCAAGAGAATGATACCTTTACCAAAGAAGCAGCCAGCTCATTTAAGACGCAGGCCCTAGCAGCTGGGCATGCACAGCTTGGTGGCCATCAAAAATTTGATTCTAATCTTGGTTTTCACCGTATGTCTACCTTGGACGAGTCCCAGGGTATTATGCAGGGCGAAATGCGTAAACGAGGCAGTAAGGTTGGCTATCAATACCACAGTCTTGGTGGTATCAATATGACCAATGGTGTTTTGGAAAAAGTTGATGGGGACTCATACGGCAATACTATTGGGCAAGCAAAAACGTATCTTGAAATTAAAGGCATCCAAGACAGAACACGTGATGCGCTGATGGGGTATAAGCCAAGCGATACTCGAAAAATGCAAGAGGGATACGGACTTCTCGGCGGTGAAATTAAAGACATCGAGTCACATTTTAAAAACGTGGATAATTTTATCAAAGATGTGATTGTGCCACAGCTGGCAAAAGGTGCTAAAGCGTTTGCTTTGGTGGCGCAGCAGAAATTTGATAACGTTGATAAGCTTGACGCTGAAGATGGGAAAATGAAATTGCAAATCGCTGGAACAAGTATAAAAGCCGATAATTTGTCTAGTTTCATTACACAGATTGAAACAAGAGTCGGTGCTGGTTTGAGCAAAGAAATTAAGGACGAGTTGACAGCAGCCAAAGAAGCAGCCTCGGCTCAAGGAAATAGCTCAAAAAATAAGAGTAGGACGGCCGCGAACGAATCTAACAATACAGATTAAGCATAATAATGATCTATGGATATCAAAAATATAGTACAAATTGTTTCACCTCTAGATAGAGTAAAGAGCACTCTTTTGAATCTGTCTGAGATAAAACTCGCCCAGGGCGTCGCGTCCGCTGAGCTAATTTCTCGCGCTCGTGAATTGCTGCAGTCAGTTTTTGGGCCGGAGCATGATTTGCAAAATTATGAACAACAGATAGCGCGCTTGCTTGATGTTGCTTTGGTCGACAAATTTTTAGCAGAATCACAGAACAAAGAGCTTGGTGAAAAACTTTTTGATCATCTGCATTTATTGTATATTGCCACGGGCAACGCTTCTGGCCTAGAAATTTATGACACCCCAGAGTTGGTGGAGATTATTGTTGGTAAAAAAACTGATTACGATCCATTGCGTTATGTGCGCAGCCTGTTCCAATCTATTCACGGCGAAAATCATCACACCGAAGCTCTGGCGGCCCTAGTATATTTGCGGTTTTTTGTTCCGGCTGCTTTTAGCAGCTCTATCGAACAGGCGGTGTTGGTCTTATTGCTGGATATGGTGTGGGCAGAATACAACAACCTTTTGTCGGAGGATCAGTTATTTTTAGCAGGTACATATTTTTACCAATCATGCATTTTGCATGTACCGGTAGGTGAAGCTTTGAAGAGCACGCTTTATTTTACAACTTCTCCTGAAGAATACGCTGAATTAAACAAAAGATTTGTCGATGCCATCGAACAGAACGTCGAATTAGTCGAAACTCCTGGCGGGGGGTCAAAAAAATTCCTTGACTTGTGCCATCAATATTTTAAAGCAGAGGGGGCGGCGGCTGGGCAAAAAGAGAATTTGAAAAAATTTATTGTTTCTTTGTATCCAGCATCATCAGTTTTGGGGGAGGGGCTGTTAGAGGCTTTGCGGCTTTACGTTGCGTTGCAACAAGGTAATTTGGTAGCCCCCAATTTGGGGGGAGAAAAAGACGAAGCAGATGCTTATGGTGATGAGTTGGCCAACCTGATCTCCTATTTCTTTGATCGTAGTAGTTGGAAAAAAATCTCTGCTTATTATAAAAATACGAAAGCACCCCTGCCTTTTGCTGGAGTCGCGCGAGAGATAGTCAAGAATATAGATCTAACCAAAGAATCAGCACCGCAATTTTTACTCGATTTTACTGATTTTTTACACCAAAATAAATTGCTGCCAGACGATCAAGAACTCATTGAATTTCACGAAGAGGACGGACAATTTCATTGGAATGACGCGTTCACTGTCTAATTTTGTATGTTACAAGGCGGAAAAAAATCTATCTTTCGTTTATACGCCCAGCCGTGGAAAAACGTGCAGGGCGCTTTGGCGACTTTGCTCCAGGCAGAGCCGCAGGTCGCGAGTTTGAATTTGCCAAACACAGAAGTTTTTTACCAGCATGTGAAGGCGCTGTCGGCCCGGGCCAACGAGACAGACGACAACTCGCCCTTGTTTATCATTGACCGCGAGATTATTCGTTCACTTGAGACCGACATGGTGGAAGAATTTTTGAAAGATCCGACCGACGTAGTCATTCGCGACAATCTGTCCATTGAGCTTCGTTTGCTCGCCTATGCCACCAATACTGTAGCGAATATTACTCCCTATACACTCGAGGAGTTCAAAACTGTGCTCGGTGGCGAAGCCGAGTATTACAATGACAGTATTTTTCTAGCCACTCTGCGCCACGCCATGGAGAGTGAAGACGGGAAAGACTATGCCGCGTTTATTCTTGGCACTTTGCCGCCCGGAAACGCTCCGGATGATATTGAGGACCTGTATTGGTGGGATGATGCTTTGCTTTTGGCCACCACTCTTCAGCTTATTTGGCGTTTTTTTCCTGCGCTCACCTCGGCCGAACAAGAAGTTATCGTCCAGCATTATTTTTACCGGTCTTTGGTCGTGGGCGTGCCAGCGCGGCGGTGGATCGGGGAGGCGCTGGAGAGCGTGGAAGATGAAGCTAGGCTGACGGAGATGTATGCGCTTTTTATCCAGGCTCTCAATGAAAACAAAGAGAGCGTCCCCCTGAACAAAGACGCCGCGGCGGGTAAAAAATTGGCTGATATTTATAGAGAATATCTGGCAAGAGTGTATAATGAAGAGATAGGGATCTTGGCCCAAGAGAAGTTTATCGCGGATTTTTATCAGGGATCTTCCGTCTCACCGGTTTACGTCGGGTGGCTGCGCGAGGCGCTCACGGTTTTTTCTCATCTTAAAAAAGAGGATTTTGTATAGATTGTATGGCAACTTCGGCTCCGACAATTCTGGTTAAAAAAGCGGATGGCACGTTTGTGCGCATGAGTTTGGATGAGCTCAAAGCGTCTAAACAGCCTGGAAAACAGCCCGCCCCAGCGCCCAAAGCACCCGCTCTGGTTGTCGCGCCAAAACCAGTTGCCCAACAAAGATTGCAAGTGCCACAGCCAATGCCCAAGCCCGCTCCCGCCAAACCAGTTTTGCCAAAAAAAACTGACGCTGATTTTTCCGCGCCCCTTACCGATGAGTTGGCCCCAGCCGTGAACGCTGGCCCCAAGCTGAGCGCGAATCGGGTGGAGCAAGTGGATGCTATCATGAAAAAATTAAGTTTTACTGTTCCCGCGCACAGCATCAATCGGTTGCGCACCATAATTCAGCTCTGCCTCAAAGATGTGAGGAGCAGTGATCAAACTAAAGACGCGCTACTGCGCACCGAGCTTGATGGGGGTATGGCTCTCAGCGCCAAACAGGCCGATGAAGTTTTGGAGAAGTGCCAGACCAGGCCGCCCGCTGCGGGAGGGACTGGCACCATACAGCCGCTGAAGCCAAGGCTGGCAGCAAAGACAGCGCCGGCGCCGAAGAACCTGCCGGAAATACGTCCGGAGTCGCTACCTACCACGACCACACCCAACAATGTTTTTAAGCATGAGCCATTCAAACTATCCTCCGCTCCGGCGCCGAAGCCGGTCATGCATGACGTGGTCGGGAAACCGGTGTCCCTGACGCCGGTTGATGAGGTCCGCTATTTCAGCCTCACCGATTTTCGTCGGCTCGCCGCCGACCCGGCCGAGGCGGCTCGGCGCCTCCGGCAGAAATTTTCCAATTTGAAAGACGAATCAGTCGTGCTCTATTTGCAGGGGCTGACGGCGTGGCGAAATTGCCCGCTGTATCTGGAATATTTAAACACCATTTTAGGGACATTGGCGAGCGGACAAAAATTGCCGTCTCCGCGTGATCGGAAAATGATGCAGTTTAATGAGCTGTCAGCTATCGTCGCGATGGAGCAAACGCTAGAGTATCTATGAACCAGTTTACCGTGCCACAATTTATTGACGTGGAAGACAAAATTTTTGGACCTATTACCACTAGGCAGTTTGTGATTCTATTGGTCGCCGGACTAGTGGTTTTTGTGGCCTTCAAACTAGCTGATACGGCGCTCTTTATTTTCCTGTTGGCGCTGATTGGCGGGTTTGCTCTGGTGCTGGCGTTCGTCAAGATCAATGGCCAGTCATTTCATTATTTTATTCTGAATATCTTTCAGACGCTCCGGCGGCCAAGTCGGCGGATTTGGCGCAAAGCGTATTCCAAGTCGGAATTGCTGGAGTTTATTAAAGAAGGCCCGGTGCCGCCGCCGGAAGAAAAAACTCCTATGAAGACAGCGCCGGCGACCCGCATTCGCGATCTGTCGCTCCAAGTGAATACGGGGGGGTATTACAAAGGTGAGTAAAAATCGATTCCTCCCCCTACAAGGGGGAGGGCACGGGAGGGGGTTTCGTTCGCAACACAAACATTTTAAACCCCACCCTCTATCCCTCCCCTTATAGGGGAGGGGGAATAAGCCTTACGCTATGAAGAACAAGCAAGCGGCCAAGAAAAAGAGCAAGATGGTCGCGACCCAGCAACATTTGACCATCGCTGAAATCAAGCAGGATACGGTGATCTTGAAAGACGGCACGCTCCGGGCGGTTTTGTTGGTTTCCAGTATCAATTTTGCGTTGAAGAACGAAGACGAACAGAACGCTATTATCAGCTCCTATGTGTCGTTTTTAAATTCGCTTGATCATCCGCTTCAGGTGGTGATGCAGTCGCGCAAACTGCAAATTAAGCCCTACCTTGATCGGCTTTTGAAACAGGAGCGCGAACAGGTAAACGAGCTTTTGCGCACCCAGATTGCCGATTATCGGTCATTTGTGTCCCAGTTGGTGGAGCTCGGTGAAATTATGAGCAAACAGTTTTACGTGGTGGTGCCATACGACCCGTTGTCTAATAAAAATAAAAGTTTTTGGAGTAGAATGAGCGAGGTCTTAAATCCCGGAGCGACGGTGAAGCTGAAAGGCGAGCATTTCACGAAGCGCAAATATGATTTAGACCAGCGGGTGCGCCAAATTGAGTCGGGGCTCGGCAGTATTGGCCTCACGGTAGCCCGGCTGGACACGCAGTCGCTCATTGAGCTGTATTTTTCCACGTACAATACCGATATCGCCCTCTCGGAGGAGCTGCCGCCGTTAAATCAATTGCAAGTTGAAGTTTAGCGTATGGCTTTTAAACCAACCAGTATTAAAAAGGAGCTTGAAGCCCGGCCGGGTTTGCTTGACCGAGAAAAAGGCAAACTCGCCGAGCAGTCGGCCGGGGAGATAATCACGCTGGAGGAAGAAAAAGTATACCGCGAGGGCGTGGTCGCTATTCGCGATCTTATTTCGCCGGCGGCTTTGAGCGTGGAATCCAATTTTATCCAGCTCGGCACCGCCTTTTGCCGCACTATTTTTGTGGTGACGTATCCGCGCTATATCTCTATCGGTTGGAGCTCGCCGGTCATCAATCTTTCCATCACCATGGACATCGCGATGTATTTTTATCCGGTGAAAGCGGCCATTATTTTGAAACAATTGAAGAATAAGGTCGGGGCGCTGGAAGCGCAAATCAACGCCGACGCCGAGAAAGGCGCTCCGCGCGACCCCATTCGCGAAACGGCGCTCCGCGATATTGAGCAATTGCGCGACAACCTGACGCAGGGGGTAGAGCATTTTTTCCAGTTTGCCTTTTACGTCACTATCTACGCCCCGAGCAAAGAGAAACTGGATCAGATCTCGGAAGACATTGAAAGTATCTTTGGTTCCAAATTGATTTCCAGTCGCAAGGTTTTGTTTCAGGGCGAACAGGGCTTCAATTCCACGCTGCCGCTCGCGAACGACGAGCTCATGATCGCCTTCAACATGAACTCCAGTCCGATCGCGGCCTCGTTTCCGTTTATTTCAGCGGAACTTACGAGCGATTCGGGTATTCTTTATGGCATCAACCGGCACAACAACAGCCTCATTTTGTTTGATCGGTTTTCTTTGCAGAATGCTAATATGGTGGTGTTTGCCACTTCCGGCGCGGGCAAGAGCTACGCGGTGAAGCTGGAAATTTTGCGCACGATGATGATGGGGGTGGACGTGATTGTAATTGACCCGGAAATGGAATACAAGCACCTCTGCGACGCGGTGGGGGGCACGTACATAAATATTTCCCTTTCTTCCGAGAGCAAGGTTAACCCGTTTGATTTGCCGCGGCCGGTGGGGCAGGAAGTGTCGGTGGAGGACGTCATTCGCGGGGCGGTGATTACGGTAAAGGGGCTGATGCGCATCATGCTCGGCGGGCTCACCACCGAACAAGACTCTATCATTGACCGCGCCCTCATTGAAACATACGCCAAAAAAGATATTACCGGCGACGTGGATTTGGCCACGGCCGAGCCGCCGATCATTCAGGATCTGGAAGAAGTGCTGGAAGGCATGGAGGGTTCTAATGAACTCGTGCTGAAACTGAAAAAATATACCGAGGGGACGTTCAGCGGTCTGTTCAACTCGCCGACGAACGTGGATATGAGAAACCAGCTGGTGGTGTTCAGCGTGCGCGATTTGGAAGACGAGCTCCGGCCGCTCGCTATTTACGCCATCGTGAACTACATTTGGAACGTGGTCAGAAGCGAGCGCAAAAAGCGCGTGCTCGTGATTGATGAAGCCTGGTGGCTCATGCAGCATGAAGATTCCGCGCGTTTCATTTTCGCCCTGGTCAAGCGCTGCCGCAAGTATTTCCTCGGCGTCACCACCATCACGCAAGACGTGAACGACTTTTTGAAGTCACAATATGGCCAGGCGATAGTCACCAACTCGGCCTTGCAGCTCCTCATGAAGCAGTCGCCGGCGGCGGTAGATTTGGTGCAGAAAATTTTTCTTTTGACCGACAGCGAGAAGTATCTGCTCTTGGAGAGCGGGGTGGGCGAGGGTATTTTCTTTGCCGGCTACAAGCACGCCGCCATCAAGGTAGTGGCTTCGTACACCGAAGATCAAATAGTCACCACTAACCCGGAACAACTCCTGGAGATTGAGCGATCTAAGAAAGAGTTTGAGGAACAGCAGGCTGGTCAAGCCGTCTAACAAATTTAAAATTTTTTATTTTCCGCCTATGTCACTGCGTACCCGCCTTTTTATAATAATTAGTATCGTCGTACTTTTCGTACTCGGGGTGAGTGTGTTTTTGGTTGTATCTTCAAAGAAGAAAGCGGTCGCGCCGGGTACCACGGATGGGCAGCCGGGCGCCCCGGCCGGGTCGGACGTGATTGACAACAGTAATTTTGATCAGTCTAGGCTCCCCGGGGCCACGCCGCCCGCCGCGCCGGCGCCGGCTAATTTGCCGATTAAACCGTCCACGGCTCTTGAGGTGGAACAGAATGCCGCCAAACAAATCGCCAAAATTTTTGTGGAGCGCTACAATACGTTCTCAACGGATAATAATTTACAGAACATTCGCGAAGTGGAGGAATTGGTGACGCCGACTTTGTGGAAAAAATTAAGCGCGCGTTTGGGGAGCACCACTCCGGCGCCATTCTATATGGTGATAACGACCCAAGCGTTCAGCACGAGCATCGCGGACTGGCAGGATGCGACCGCGCAGGTGACCATACAAACCAACAAAACGACTCAAAAGAATGGCGCCATAACGACTGCTCGGGAAACGATTACGGTGACGATGACAAAGCTGGGGAATAGCTGGCTGGTAGACAGTTATTCAGTGGCCAAGCCGTAGCGTATGTTTATGTTAGGGAGGTTTGGGAAGACGATACTCAATTGTTTGTTCCCAATATATTGCGTAGAGTGCCGGAGGGAAGGCACGTGGTGGTGCCGCGCCTGCCGGGGGACACAGAAACAATCTGCGCATTTTTTTGAAACACCATCGCCTTTGAATGGCCTCTTGGCCATTTGGTCGTATCATTCGGAAAGTCCGGTCGGCGAGCTGATTCAGCAATTTAAATACAATCATAGCTCGGCCATCTCCGAGCTATGGGCGGAAATTTTGCCGGCAGAATTGCCGGTTGCTGTAGCTTCGGCCAGTGTCGTGCCGGTGCCGCTTTATTCGCGTCGCGAGCGCGAACGCGGGTATAATCAGGCGAAGATAATCGGGCGATTTTTGGCCGGCAAGTTACAACTGCCATTTATTCCCGATACGCTCAAACGCGTTCGCGCCACCCGCCAGCAAGCCAGACTTTCGCGTTTGGAGCGGGAAGAAAATGTTCGCGGCGCATTTATTTCTCGTCCGGCACCGTCGGAAGACGTCATTCTTGTTGATGATGTGTTCACGACCGGCGCTACTATGGGTGAGTGCGCCGCGGCGCTCAAGGCCAATGGCGCCCGCCGCGTGTTTGGGTTTGTGCTGGCGAAAGGGGAGTGAAAAAAGAAGACCCCGCGCGTTAGTGCGAGGAATTTATTAGAAGCTCGCTTACCCTGCGACTAGTCGCAGGGTCGGGTTTATTCTTTGATACTCACATTATGCATCCAGGCGATGTAGGCGCCGGCCACGCCTGACCAGGCCGCAACGGAAATTGCGCCGACGAACCAGCTGCTAAAGTTCAACCCGGTGTAGCCGGGAAGCAGCTGGAACAAAGATTTATTTTCTATTAGACAGATACTTTAGGAACGCGGCAATGCCGGAGATCAGAAAAATTGTTCCTAAAATTGGAAAAATCGCCATCCAAATCCACCCTCCGTTCCAGTTGCCATAACCGGCATAGCCGCCGAAGCCCCCCATCATGCCCGTGAACCCTTTGGAGAACCCGGGATTATTGAGGATCGCTCCCGAACCCATCATCCCCGGGCCAAAACCGCCCAGCATCATTCCCATCATGCCGTAGCCGGTGGCGTCTCCGCAGTACCAGCGGCGCGCCATAAAAATATGCGCTTGGCGTAAGCTCTCGGAACCCTCTCCGCCCATCATTTGTTCCATCTGGGTATGAGCCGCTCCGGGCGCCATTTGTTCCATGGCGTAATCGCCGATTTTTTCCAATTGTTCGTTAGATAATTGTTGACACGAAACCCGGCTGGCCACCAATTCTTTTGCTTCTCCAAATTCATCGGCGCCTGTGGCGGCAAGAGTCGAGGCGCTCATTGCAAATACCGCTATGAACGATGTTGTGACCGCTATTGTCTTGTTAAACAAAGACATAATGATAGGTGTTAGTTAATAATAATTTTTATCTCGCCTTGAGAAATATCGTAAGCAGAATAACAAACCCAATAGTACAGAGAGTCATTACTCCGCCAACTAACCCGACAATAAGCGCACTTTTTGAACTAAGTTGGTCAAAAAATGATGTGGCGCTTAGTGAAGGGTGTTCAATTCTTTCAGGCTTGGTGGCAGCTGTGCCCTCTGGAATATTTCTGGCGGTGTAGGTCATAGTTATTTTCTAGTATATAACAAATTAAGTATTTTTGATAGGCGCCGTTGGTCTTCCTTCTCGTTGTCGCGATGTCAAGAACAGACACAACGCGCCTATAATCAACAGGAGCGAGCCATATTGCGCCGGAGTTAAACCGGCATAGCGGGCATCGGCTCCGGCAATATCTGTCGCCCGACCAAAATCAAAAATAAATCGCGCCGCCCCATACAAAAACATTGTCAGGGGCAAGAATATTATTTTTGGCGTCTTGCGCAAGAAGAGAAAATAAAGGCCAAAGAGCAGAAAGCCGAACAGCGATTCAATGAGGCCCATATCCAAACGCGACCCGCCCGGAAAGGCGACCGCCAATGGCGAATTGCTCAATCTGCCTAGGTGCAAATGATTAAAAAAGCAGCCGAGCCGGCCAATACCCAGACCGAGCGGGAAGGCATACATAATGGTGTCCGCGTAATCCCAAAAAGGGAGTTTTTTTGCCCGGGTATATACCAAGGAAACAACGGCCGCCCCGATGAAACCGCCAAAAGATGACAGTCCACCCTGCCAGATTTTAAGAATGTCTAACGGGGAAGCGGAAAAATGTTGCCAATCATAAAAAAATACATGGAATAGCCGCGCCCCAATGAAGGAGGCGATGATTACCAAGAGTCCCCAATCAAGCAGATGAGCGGTGTTCAAGCCGTTTTTTTTGGCACGCCGTTCGGCCACATAGAGGGCGGCAGAAAAACCGAGGGCGACCATCAGCCCCCAGACATATATATGGATGGGTCCGAGCATAATGGTTGTAAATTGGAAGTAGGGGATCATAGAAGCGGCCAACGGTCGTAAAAATACGCTGCTAAAAAGGTGGTGAGCGGGACGGCCACCACCAGTACCAGGCTGCCGACTAGCGCGCGGACAATTTCTTCAGCCATAAAACCGCTATTCATAACCACCCATAAGGAACCCCCTTTGCTTGATACCATCAGCAATATGATTGGAAGCGAAACGCCAACATAGGCCAGCACTAATGTATTGATGAGAGAGGCGATGTGTTCTCGGCCCACTGACAGGCCGCGGCGGTACAGTTCTTTAAACGTCAGAGTCGGGTTGGCGTAGTGTATTTCTTCCACGCAAGCGGCCTGGGCGGTGGTTATGTCATCCAGAATACCGAGTACGCCGATGAGGATTCCCGCCAATAAGACACCCTGCAGATTAACCGGGGAAGTCCCAAACTGCAGATAAGCGGCTTCTTCCGAGCCGCTGCCGGTTAATTTGGTGGTATATACCAGTGCCAAGTCGGTAATTATCGCCATCGCTAAGGAGAGTATCGTGCTCGCGAAGGCAATGGTGGTGCGCCGAGACACTCCATGGGCCACGAAGAGCGAAATTATCGTGATCAGGAGCGCGGCGACTAGACTCGTACCGAGCGGACTACCGCCGGCGATAATCCGTGGAATGAGGTAATAGAAAATAATTAAAACGCTGATGACGAGCCCGAGAATGGCAAAGACACCCCGCCGCCGGCCAAAATAAATAGCGACCGCGAAAAACAGCAAGATGAACAGGATCAGTCGGTTAATCCGATACGGATCAACGATATAATAGAATTCATCTTGCGGGTTTGGTTTATCCACCACCACCGCGTCTCCGGCCCTGAGTTGGCCGGCAATGCCCGGCTCGTATTGAGCGGTTATTTGTTTGCCCTTATCCGGCCCGCTCAGCATTTTTAGTCTGGCAGTCAGGGCGGGCTGGCCAGCGGTTTCTGCCTGGTTCTCATCGGACGCGCCGGTAGACGTCGCCGTCCCAATTGACAAAACACGAGCGCGCGAATATATATCGGCAGAGGGGGACGGGTTGTTAGCGGGAGCGGCGAAAACTTGAAACGGCAGCAAAGAAGCGCTCGCGCCTAACGAAATTATGAGAGCGTATACGATCTTGGAGATAGTTTTCATCGGAGGGGTCAGTATAGGCTGGCAATGATTTTTTCCAGTTTTGTTTCCACCCCGCTGGCGACTGTGCCCAGCGCCGGGTTGCCCACCGTCTGCATCGCTACGGTCGGGCGAACCGCCGCGACAACGGTTTCCGCTTCTCCGGTCGCATACGCGATGATGTTGCAGGGCATGAAGAGACCGATGTTTTTTTCAATCTGGAGAGCCTGGTGGGCAAAAGTCGGGTTGCAAACGCCGAGAATAAGATATGGGCCAAATTCCACCCCTAATTTGGCTTGGAGTGTTGCTTGGACATCAATTTCAGTCAGGACGCCAAACCCTTCAGCGGCCAGTGCTTTCTTGACGCTCGCGACTGTTTCCGGGAATGGCATGGGAACGCGGCGGGAAATGTTGTAGGACATAATTATATAGTTATAGTACCAAATAGTATTTACCTTATTCGGCTCAGTCGGGCAAACAGTATAAACATTCCGGTGAAGAAGAGCGCCATTGCCCAGGGAGCGAGAGTGGAGAGCCAGTTGCGTTTACCCGGTTTGAAACCGCGCAAGAAGAGCGAGTTGGTCACGACCGAAACCGAACTGAATGCCATGGCGAGGCCGGCCAGCTCTGGTTTGAGCACCAATCCGAAAGTGGCGAACACGCGCGCGGCGATGGGGATGCCGGCGACATTGTAGAAGAGCGCGAAGAACATATTTTGTTTGATTTTCCCCATGGTTTCGTGGCTAAGGTTGATGGCGGTCAGCACGTCGCGCAAATCATTCTTGATAATCACAATGCCGCCGGTTTCCATAGCCACGTCCGTGCCGGAACCCATCGCGATACCCAGATCGGCCTGAGCCAAGGCCGGCGCGTCGTTGATGCCGTCTCCAACCATGGCTACTTTTACTCCCGTGCCTTGTAGTTTTTTCACTTCGTTGGCTTTGTCTTCCGGCAGCACTTCGGCCAGCACGTTTTTAATTCCAGCTTGCCGCGCGATCGCTTCGGCGGTGCGGCGGTTGTCGCCGGTGATCATGAAGACCGCCAGCCCGTGCTCTTGCAGGGCGCGTACCGCCTCCAGGGTCGTTTCTTTGATGGTGTCGGCGACCGCGATGAGCCCCAGGATTTCCGTTTCGGAAGCAAGAATCATGACGGTTTTTCCACCCTCTTCCAGTTGGCGAATTTTGCGTTCCACTTTTTCTAGTATTTCTCCGGATAAGCCGACGACATCCGTCATAAGTTTACGATTGCCCATGAAATATCTGCGGCCATTCAACACTCCTTCAACCCCGTGGCCGGGAATGGCGCGGAAATTGGCCGTTTCGTTGAGCGGGACGGATTTTTCTTCGGCATATTTTACAATCGCTTCCGCGAGCGGATGTTCGGAAAGTTTTTCCAGACTGGCGGCGATTGAGATGACTGCTTCTTTGTCGTTAGTTCTAAAACCAGAGGGATCCTTCGCTTCGCTCAGGATGACAGATGTTGTGGCCACAACATCTGTCACTTCGGGCTGGCCTTTGGTCAGCGTGCCGGTCTTGTCAAAGATAATGGTCCTAATTTTGCACGCCGCCTCCAGCGGTTCGCCGCCTTTGATAAGTATGCCCTGCTCGGCGCCTTTGCCGGTGCCCACCATAATTGCCGTCGGGGTGGCCAGGCCGAGCGCGCAGGGGCAGGCGATGACGATAACCGAAGTAAACGCCATGAGCGCGAAGGCGAGGCTCGCGCCGAGGGCAAAATACCACACGAGGAAGGTGATAACGGCGAGGCCGATAACAATGGGCACGAAGTAGGCCGAAATTTTGTCGGCGAAGGCTTGAATGGGCGCTTTGGAACCCTGCGCTTCTTCCACCACGCGGATAATTTGCGCCAGCATTGTCTCGCTGCCCACTTTGGTGGCGGTGAATTCAAAGCTGCCGTTCTTGTTTATGGTCGCGCCGATAACCACCGATCCGACGGTTTTTTCCACGGGGATGCTTTCGCCAGTGATCATTGATTCGTCCACGCTGGATTGTCCTTTGCTGACCGTACCGTCAACCGGGATTTTTTCGCCCGGGCGGACGACAACCGTGTCGCCGGCGACCACTTGTTCAATCGGCACATCGGCCACGGCGCCATTTTTAACCACGCGCGCCGTTTTTGGCTGTAGTCCAATCAGTTTTTTTATCGCTTCGGAAGTATGGCCTTTGGTTTTGGCTTCCAGCCATTTCCCCAGAATGACAAAGGTGATAAGGAAGGCGGCAGTTTCAAAGTATAGTTCGGGAATTTTAGCGCCATTCAGTCCAATAATGCTTCCGGTCCGCGCGCCATAGCTCAAAAATTGCCAGAGGCTGTAAAAAAAGGCCGTGCTCGTGCCGATGGCGATAAGACTATCCATGTTGAACGTTTTCATTTTGAGGCTGCTCCACATGCCTCGGTAGAAGCCGGCGCCGATGATGAACTGAACCGGCAGGGTGAGAATAAACGAAGTCACGCCGATGTATGGGAGGATGCTTGCCCGCCCCGGGAGGAAAGAAAAGAAATCCAGGAACATGAAATAGAGCAGGGGAATGCTCAGAGTCAAGCTCCAACAGAATTTTTTCCAATATCCCTTTACGACTTTTTCTTGCTGGCGGCGGTCTGTTTCGGGGTCAGAGGCAGTGGCCACACTCGCTTTATAGCCGGTTTTTACTACGGCGGCGATCAGCTGATCCGGGGTAGCCATTGACGCGTCATAGACGACGCGCGCCTTCTCGGCGGCGAAGTTGACGTTGGCGGTTTTCACTCCAGGCACTTCTTTGAGACCGCGCTCAATGAGACCGGCGCAGGAGGCGCAGTGCATGCCTTCAATTTTCAGCGCTATTTTTTCGGCCATATTTTATTATGATTTCACCGCGTTTTTCCCTACGGACTGCGGGGCTGAATAAAGCTGTTTTATTAATTTACCACGATAAACTTGCCTCGGTACATCCCCATGGAACAGGAGAAAGGGATTTCGCCGATCTCGGTTGGAGTGAAGGTAATTATATTCTCGCCTAATCTGAGTCCCTGGCTGATGCCGAATTTTGGCATTAGCAAAGACGCTGAGCACGAAAATTGCGTGGTCGCGTTGATGATCCACTTGACGGTGCGGCCTTTTTCTACGGTAAATGCATTTGGACTGTAGCCGCCGCCGCTCTGCGTCATGCGCACTTCCTGCGCCTCCCCATTTGAAACCGCGGCTTTGGCATCTCTGGCGCCGCCGCCAAATAAACGGCCGCCATTGACAATGTTT
>JACRFW010000006.1 GCA_016234265.1 Candidatus Magasanikiibacteriota bacterium | reverse complement strand
CGAAGATTCGCGAGAGGGCATACGTATATACAAATACTACTTGTATTTTAGCAAAAAGAGTGGGGCTGGGCAAGGGGAATGAAGTTACATAGATTTTGTCTGAATTTTGTATTTCTTATCTTCCCTGACTAGTCGCAGGGTCGGGTTTATTTTGACAGTCTGCATTGTTTCATATAATATATTCGAATTAGACGTTCGCTGTGAGGATGGGGCCATGGAGGTCCTTTTTTCATGCGACAAACGCAGGCGCCCGAGCGCGCTTGACAGGGATGAATGATGACTGCCTCGCATTTCGAAACTGCTGTAACGCGGCCTTTCGAGTTCGTTGAAGTAACCGACGTAGCAGGTGTCAGGCGGATCGTGATGTTCCGCCGCGATACCGGCGAATACTCCGTGCTGGTGGCGACCGTCGCCGGCGTCCTCCTTCCGGGTGAAACGATCAAGGAGGCCGGTCGGAGGGCGGCAAACCACCACGCCCTGCTGTTCTAGCAAGGCGCTCATCTCATCAGTCCGTCCACGGCCCCGCCAGTTGGCGGGGCCGTGGACAAAGAAACTTTTTTTATTGACAGTTACACCCCTCCGTCCGTATACTACCCCCATACTTATCTAATTTTTTCCTATGGCCCTCGCCTATACCGAAATTGATTCCAACAAACGCAACTCCGTCATTTTGATGATATTTTCCATCGCTGTCATCATTGGTCTCGGCTATGTTTTTAGCATGGCGATGCAAGATGACACGTACACGCTCGTGTGGGTCGCGATCGCCATTTCGCTTTTCAGCACTCTCATTTCCTATTATCAAGGCGACAAGATAGCTCTCTGGAGCAGTGGCGCCAAACCGATTGCGAAGGCGGACAACCCGGAAATCTTTCGCCTCGTGGAAAACCTGGCTATCGCCGCCGGCCTCCCCTCTCCTAAGATATATATAATTGAAGATCCAGCCATCAACGCCTTCGCGACCGGCCGCAAACCAGAGCTAGCGACTATCGCCGTCACCACCGGCGCCATACAAAAATTAGAAAAAACCGAACTAGAAGGTGTTCTGGCCCACGAACTTTCGCATATCGGCAACTACGACATCCGCTTTGAAATGCTGGTCGCGGTCATGGTCGGCGCCATCGCCATTATGGCCAATATTTTTTTGCGCAGCCGATTTTTCTTCGGCGGACGACGGAGCAGCCGCGATGAAGGCGCAAACCAAATCGCCATGATCTTCGTGGTGGCCGGCATTGTGCTGGCTATCCTCTCCCCGCTCATTGCGGAACTCATCAAGCTGGCTGTGTCGCGCAAACGCGAATATCTGGCCGATGCCTCTGGGGCGCTCCTCACCCGCTACCCCGCCGGCCTCGCTGGCGCGCTTAAAAAAATCGCCAATGATAATCTGGCCACCACTAACGCCTCCACCGCCACGGCGCATCTCTATTTCACGAACCCTTTTAAAACCGGTGGCTTCCGCAACCTTTTCTCCACCCATCCACCTCTAGAAGAGCGAATTAAAAAACTGACCGGAATGGCCGGATAACAAAAGAGCCCCGAGTACTCGGGGCTCTTTTGTTATTGTTATGTTATTTAATCAACTCGTTCACTTCGGCTAACTTTTCTTTCATAGTTTTCTCTGTAGCCGCCTCCAAATTCAATCGCAACACCGGCTCGGTGTTGCTCGCCCGCACATTAAACCAGCCCCAGTCAAACTTCATCCACAGGCCATCAAGATGCGTAATCTCCAAAGCCGCATTTTTATATTTCTCTTCTATGGCTTTCATGGCTCCCGCCTTATCGGCAATTTCAAAATTAATTTCGCCGGAATGGTAATATTTTTGGAAAGGTTTGATGAGCTCGCTCAAAGGTTTCTTCCCACCCGAAATAAACTGCAAAATATACAGCAATGACAAATCTGACGACTCCAAATCGTACATATCGTGATAATACAGGTGGAGGGACAATTCGCTTCCAAAAACCGCCCCATTCTCTTTCATTAGTTTTTTGATATTAGCATGGCCGACCATTGACATCTCGGCCTCTCCTCCGGTCGCCTGCCACACTTCCGGAACAATCCGGCTGGAACGCAAATCGTAAAGCAAATGCGCCTTCGGATGGGTGCGGAGCACTTCCAAACCGACCAGCGCGCCAACGAATGAAGCGTCCACCACCGCCCCCCTTTCATCCACCAACCCAATTCTGTCCGCGTCGCCATCTAGGGCAAAACCGAGATCAGCGCCGGTCGCCACCACCCTGCGCTGCAGGGCAGAAAGCGTTTCTACTTTTAATGGGTTGGCTTCATGATTCGGGAAAGAACCATCCGGCTCTAAAAATAAATATTCAACAGTAACCGGCAAAGCCTTGAGAAATTCTGGGAACGTCGCCTTGGCCATACCGTTGCCGGCATCAATGACTATTTTTAATGGACGAATGGCCTGCGGCGAAACAATTGAAAAAACTTTTTTGAGATACTCCGGCAAAACATCACGCGTCTCCATGGTACCCGTACGAAAAACACCGGGAAATTGCCCGTGCTCCACGAGCTCGCGCAGCTCCCCCATACCGCTCTGGCCACCAACCGGCAGCCCATTGCCCAGTGTCAACTTGAAACCATTATACTCCGCCGGATTATGGCTCGCCGTCACCATTATACCGCCGGCATATTCCGGATAATGAGCGCACGCAAAATTAAACAACGGGGTTGATACCAGCCCCACATCTACGACATTCACTCCCTCCGCCTCAATACCCCTGATAATCGCTTCCGCGAAAATTGGGCTCGTCGGACGCATATCCCGCCCCACCACTGCCGCCTGATCGTCTTTGAGACGTGCGCCCTGGCGCAAAAAAACAACAAAAGCCCGCCCCAAACGAAAGGCAAGCTCGGGCGAAAGTTCGGTATCAGCAAGCCCGCGAATGTCATAGGCTTTAAAAATATGACTGGGAAAGGCCATAAATAGGCTTTTTTATTTTGACTTAAAGGTTAAAATAGTATACTATACTGGGTATAAATAGCAACAACCATCTATGAATTTGCTTGACCGTTTCTCCACCCATCTGCGCGATGTCCTGGCCCAGAGCATCCATTTAAGCGTAGAGCTTCGGCACCTGGAGGTGGAACCGATCCATCTTTTTTTTACTCTTTTAAACCAAAAGGGGTCAATAGCCGCGGAAATCATGCGCCGCTTTAAAATTACTCCTTCTCTGGTTGAAGATGCCATCCTAACTTTGCCGGTGCGCTCGGAGCGGCCGAACATCACTGCTCGGAATCCGACCGAGCTGGTTTTAACACCGCTCTCCAACAATGCCAAGCTAACGCTGGAGAAAGCCATGACCATCGCGGAGGAAAACCGCCATAACTATATCGGCACCGAACACTTGCTTGCCGCCCTCATATTTCTCAACGACCGGCGCATTGACAACGTCTTGACCACCCAAAAGATCGACCGAAACGATCTCAACCAGCAACTCGCGACCGTGCTTGCCAATGCCAGCCACTTCCCTCACCTAAGCGATGTCGGCGATATTATTGAGCATTTTGAAGAACACGCCGAGGCTGCCACTCCCGTTGACCAATTTGAACCTATCAAGGAAATAAAAAAGGGGCGAAAAAAAGACAGCGCCCTGGACTTTTTCGCGGCCAACTTGACCGACCCGAAAACCCAAAAAACCATTGATCCCGTTATCGGACGGGAGAAAGAAATTGAGCGGGTCATTCAAATTCTCTGCCGCCGCACCAAAAACAACCCCCTGCTTCTGGGTGAGCCGGGCGTCGGGAAAACTGCCATCGTTGAAGGGCTCGCCAAAAAGATCCTCGCGGGCGAAGTGCCGGATCTGCTTCTGAACAAAAAAATCTATTCGCTTGACCTCGGTCTCCTCATTGCGGGCACTATCTATCGCGGCGAATTTGAAGCGCGCCTCCGGCAGGTCGTTGACGAAGTCATCCACAATTCGTCAATTATTCTCTTCATTGATGAACTGCACAACATTGTCGGCGCCGGCGCGAACCAAGGGGCGATGGACGCGGCCAACCTGCTGAAACCAGCTCTTTCCCGCGGTCAAATCCGCTGTATTGGCGCCACCACCCCGCAAGAATATAAAAAATACATTGAAAATGATGCCGCGCTGGAGAGGCGTTTTCAGCCGATTATCGCCAAAGAGCCGAGCGCCGACGATACTATCAAAATCTTGTCTGGCATCAAAGAAAACTATGAGCTCTACCACCGGGTCACTATCACTCACCCGGCGATTGTGGCGGCAGTCCGGCTCTCCGAGCGCTACATCACGAACAAATTCCTGCCTGATAAAGCGATTGACCTGTTGGACGAAACCGCCGCCGCGAAACGGCTCTCGGTAAAACGAAACGGTGCCTCCACAAAACTATTTCGCTTGGAACAACAGCTGGAAAAAACGATTCTGGCTAAAGAATCGGCAGCGGCCGATGACCATTTCAACGAAGCGGTAGAATTGAAAAAGCAAGAAGAAGCGCTCCGCGCCGATATCAAAAAAGCCACCACTGCTTCCGGAGAAGAAAAAATTACCAAGCTGGGCACAGTCACCGAGCGCGACATCGCCGAACAAGTGGCTAAAATCACCGGCACCTCCCCCGCAGAACTTTTACTAGACGACGCCACATCATTAACCACTATAGAAAACCGCCTCAAGCACTACATCGTTGGTCAAGATGAAGTCATCGCCCAGGTAAGCCGCCACATTCGTCAGGCCAAACTCGGCCTCTCTAACCCCGATCGCCCGCTCGCGTCATTTTTGTTCGTGGGCGAGAGCGGCATCGGCAAAACCGAATTGGCTAAATCAATCGCGCTTGCCCTCTATAGCAACCCGGACGCATTGATCAAGCTTGATATGAGTGAATTTAATGAGAGCTTTGGCGTTTCCAAGCTTCTCGGGTCACCGGCCGGCTATGTGGGCTACAAAGAAACCAACCATTTCACCGATAAAATAAAAATGAACCCCTACTCGGTTGTTCTCTTTGATGAAATTGACAAAGCTCATCGTGATATCGTCAAACTGCTCCTCCAAATTCTGGAAAACGGGGTCATCACCGACTCCACCGGCAAAAAAATTTCCTTAAAACATGCTATACTAATACTCACCACCTCGCTCGGAGCGGCTGATATGAAAAAGGGCCTGCTCGGCTTTGGCGGTAGCGCTACCACTAAAATAGAAACCCGTACCCGCGCCATTGAAAAATTAAAAGACTATTTTTCCGTTGAAGTGATAAATCGCCTTGACCAAATTTGCTTCTTTGAACCGCTCACCGAGGCCTCTCTCACTGCCATCGCCGGGCTGGAATTGGCGCGTTTCAACGATCAGCTGAAACCCTACCATACCACCGTATCATCCGACAAAAAAGTCCTGGAATGGGTGGTGGGACAACTGAACACGAAAAATGGCGGCGCGCGCGAAGTGCGCCAATACATCCGGGGACATATTGAAAATCTAATATCTAATATTATTCTCCGAGGAAAAATTAAGAAAAAATACGCCTTAACAATCGGGGAAAAAGCGCTGGCGCTTAAATAATTTAGCATCGCCCGTATGGCGGACCAACCACCAGCACTCAACCGAAACGAACAAGGCGCCGCCGCCGGTGAACTGGGAAGCGACCGGCAGAAAAACCAATTCCAACCGTATGCCGAGAACGAAGGAGCGGGGCCGGGAAACTTGATGAAAGGAAATATCGGTGAACCGGCCGGGGCCGGCCGGCCGGTGGGATCGCCTGAAACCGACCAGAGCCAGGGAAGCCCGGAAGAACTTAAAGAGGCCGACAATCAGCGCCGAACGGCGGAAAATGTGGAACAGGAGCGCCAGCGCTCCAACGCCCTCAAAGCTGAACTCAATCAATCGCTGCGGCCGGCGGGAGCGCTAAAAGGGCTGCTAAACCGGAAAAAAATAAAACGGCTGGCCAAAGAAAAAAAAGAAAAAAGCGAAGAACTGGCTAAAAAAAACAAGAAAATAAAAAAACTGAAACCAAAATGGTGGCAGTGGTTGAAACTGCTGGTCAAATTATTTCTCTCCATTTTTGGAATTGGCATACCGATGGTCGCTTTGCAGTTGGAAGAAATGGGAAGAAAATCGCTAGAAGTAAAACTGCTAAAAAAACAGGCTAAAACGCTACAAGACGAGATCAAAAAGATCGACATCAATATATACAACCTGCAGAATGTGATAAAATTACAGGCGCGAAGAGATGCGCAAAAAGCGGCGGCGGGCGCGGCACCCCCCGTTTGAAAATACCAATAGCCTATTTTAAAATACATTCTATGTCACCCACGCTCAAACGGATTTTACTGATTCTCGGCCTACTGATTGCCACCATCCTCATTGGTCTGGGGCTATATCTTGCTTTCAAAAAAGCCCAAATTCCGAGCGCTCCGGCGCGACCGACGCCTACCGGGGCGGGAGGGCGTCTGCCCGCTGCCGGCGGCCGGGAAGCGCCGGGAGACGAGGGCCAACCAGTTCCAACCGGCGGTCTGCCCGCTGCCGGAGTAACCGCGCCTCCCGTCACCCCTCCCGGATATTACCAACCGGAGCCGGTTACCAAAATAACCAACGACCAAACACTCTATCCGTCAGTAAATACCAGCGGAAATTTCCGCTATCATAATGCGGCCGATGGAAAATTTTATGAAGTAAAAGACGGGACAGCAACACCGCTGGCTGACCAGGTTTTTTATAATGTCAAAAACGTCACCTGGGCAAAAAGCAAAGATAAGGCTGTCATAGAATACCCGGATAATTCAAAAATTGTCTACAATTTTGAAACCAAAAAACAGGTGAGCCTTCCCAAACACTGGGAGAGTTTTTCTTTTTCCAATGACGGCAACGAAATCGCCGCCAAAAGCATCGGACTCGCCCCGGAAAATCGCTGGCTGGTCACGACCCGAGATGATGGCACCGGCGCCAAACTCATTGAGCCGCTCGGCAATAACGAAGACAAAGTTATTGTTGACTGGTCGCCCAGCCGGCAGACAGTCGCCTTTTCCAAGACTGGCGACCCGCTCGGCGCGGACCGGCGCGAAATTCTGCTTATTGGTTTGAACCACGAAAATTTCAAAGGATTGGTGGTGGAGGGTCTGGATTTTCAACCGCGCTGGTCGCCCACCGGGCAGCAGCTGCTCTACAGCGTGGACAGCGCGCGCAGCAATTTCAAACCGGAACTTTGGATAGCTAATTCCTATGGTGATGCCATCGGCAACAATCGCCAGGCGCTCGGAATCAACACCTGGGCGAACAAGTGCGCCTTCGGGGGCGAAGGTACTCTCTTCTGCGCCGTACCCAGAAATCTACCCGATGGCGCCGGCATGTCCCCAGCCGTTGCGGCTGATGAGTTTGATGACCTCTACAAAATTGATTTAAAAACCGGAGCGAAAACGCCGGTCACTCTTGATACCAACTACACTTTTGATTCTATTTCCTACGACGCCTCAAAAAACAAAGTGCTGTTCACCGATCGCCACAAAAATGGCGCTTTCCAGGTAAACCTCTAGCCTGCGCTGGCCTATGACCACAGCAAACAAAAAACTATTCCTCGCCATCGCCATTCTCATCATCGGGAGCGCCTGGCTGCTCGCCCGCCAGATTATCACCGCCCGCTCAATCACCATAAAAACGGTAAATATGCCGCTCGTGAGCCCGGTCGCCATTGATCTCCCCATCACCCCGGCCGACCCGCTCTTGGGCAACCCGGGCGCGCCGCTTACGATAGTTATTTTTGGCGATTTGGCCGATGCCTCCACCCGCTCGCTTCTTTCAACCACTATCAATTTTATCGGCGATCATCTGACCGCTGTGCGTCTCATTTTTAAACCAACCCTAAGCCAGCGCCTTTTGGGTTCATCTTCCCTCGCCCACCAGGCCCTGTGGTGCGTTTCTTCTTCCAACCAACAATTTTGGGCGTTGCTCAAAAATCTTTTAGATTCGCCAAACCTGACCGAGGATCAATTAAAGGCCCGAGCGGACAAATTGCGCCTGAACGGCGCGCAACTTTTAACTTGCGCTAAACTCCCCGCCACCGAACAGGCCGTAATAAATACGGGAACCGCCCTAAGAGACCTCGGCATCGCTACCTCTCCGGCATTCTTTGCCAACAACAAACAAGTAAATATGGAAAGCGGAGTCAATATTGAACAAATGCTCACCACGTTTACCCAAGAATAGAGCCCCATGCGTTACTACCGCGCAGCACAATGTATATTAGTGGCAGCTTGGTTTTCCCTATCTCTTGTTGGCTCTGTCCAGGCGCAGGCAGCCGCCGTTTGTAAATGCGAAAATTTTTTTGCCCCCCCCGATTCCCCCAGTCTCAAGTATGCTTGCTATGACGCGGCTACCGAGGCGGAGTGCAAAACACACGAACGCATTGAGAAGAGTATTGGCGTCAAAACTGTTGGATGTATCTATCAAATAGATAACAGCTGTGTCGCCCAAGCCATCAATACGGTCGCCTGCGGCGGCACGGTTTGCGCGAAAAGCGCTAAAACCTGCGCTACTGACAGAGATTGTGAACAACCGGCCGGAAATTTTATCTGCTACAAAAATAAGTGCTTTTTCGACGAAACGGCCAAACAGCTCTACGAGGGAGGCGACGCAGGCATGCTCGGCATCAAGGCCAACCTGGAATTTCATAAACCCTTGCTTGAGTTCCGTATCCCGGGTCTTTCTTTCACGGACGTAAAAAACACCCTGGACAGCGAAGGCTACATTCACCTCCCCTACATCGGCGAACTCATCGCCACCATCTATAAATTCGGCATGGTCGTTGGCAGTATCATCGCCGCCGTCATCGTGGTAATGAGCGGAGCAAAAATTATTGTCTCGGCCGGCGGGGAAGGAAAAATGGAAGGCTATAAACGCATCGGCGAAGTCGTCATCGGGCTCGTCATTATGTGGGGCTCGTACGCTCTGCTTTTTGCCATCAACCCCGATCTGGTCAACTTCAAAATGCTCAAAGTAAAATTCATTGAGCCGGTGCCTTTGCCCCAGGAAAATGACTCCATTCCGCCAGGCGAATACCCGAAAAGTGTTACCCAACCAGACTGGACTGCCGAAAATTTTAACTGTTCCGAAACCAATGCTCCGGCCGGGGTAGTGCCACCAACTGAACTCGTCACCTACAACTGCGACGGCATCAATGGCAGCATCACCACCATAAAAGAAATGCGCGACCCGCTCTGCAAAGTAGCGGCATTAGCCAAACAGAACGGCTACACTTTCAACATTATTCCCGGCGGGTCATTCCGCTCCTTTGAGGACCAGGTGAAAGGCTGGTGCCAGAAAGATTCTAACCTCCCACCAAAAGAACGCCAAAAATACCGCGCCGTGCCCGGTTTCTCCAATCATGGCCATGGCCGCGCCGTTGACCTGTTCCCGGTAAAAGACGGGAAACAACTCTATAGCGCCACTCCGCGAACCGCGCAGTGCCAAGCCGATCCAAAAGTCATTGAAACTGTGGACAATTTCTTTTATACTACCGACCCGAAGTTTAATCGCCTGGAAACTGAAATTTGG
Organism: Candidatus Magasanikiibacteriota bacterium; assembly: GCA_016234265.1. Lineage (GTDB taxonomy): Bacteria > Patescibacteriota > Patescibacteriia > Magasanikbacterales > GWA2-37-8 > JACRFW01. The sequence continues at coordinate 35,152 of JACRFW010000006.1, read as the reverse complement.
CATTTTGAATACGGTACCAACGGTACCAGCCGCAGCCATTACACCGCGAAACCAGTCGCCTGCAACGGCTGAAATGATTGATTATTCCAAGTGTAATACTTTCTTCTCCGTACCAACATGCCGGGCGACAGCCGGGTATTTTTGTATCTCCAGAGCGATCTTCTCCGCCGCTGCCCGCGCATCTTTGATCAGGTCGCGGTCAGCCAGGGTAGCAAGCCGTAGCTGCATCAGACCGCTCTGCTCAGTGCCATAGACCTCACCCGGGCCGCGCAACTCTAAATCCTTTTCCGCGAGCGCAAAACCGTCATTGTGATGCTCAAAATACTTAAGCCTGTCCTCAGCGGCAGCCGAAGCGTCTTCCGTAAACAACAAACAATATGACTGATGACTGGAACGACCCACCCGGCCGCGAAACTGGTGGAGCTGGGCCAGGCCAAACCGTTCCGCTCCCTCAATCATCATGATACTCGCATTGGGAATATCAATGCCCACTTCAATGACGGAAGTCGCAACCAAAATATCGGCCTGGCGATTTTTGAAATCACGGAGAGTGGCTTCTTTTTCCACGGTTTTCAGCTTGCCGTGAAGAAAACGAACACGCAGATCCGGAAAAACATCCTGCGATAACTTCGTATATTCTGATAAGACTGATTTTTTCTCAACGCTTTCCGGGTGAGCATCTTCAATCAGCGGGCACACCACAAATACCTGGCGCCCGCGCTGAGTTTGTTCACGAATAAACTGGTACGCTTTGCCCCGATTGGCCGGGTCAACCAGCCGCGTAATGATAGGCTTTCTCCCCGGCGGCAGTTCCCGAATTTGGGACACGTCCAGATCACCATACAAGAGAAGCGCGAGCGAACGTGGAATGGGGGTGGCGGTCATGCTCAAAAAATGCGCGCCCTGACCTTTCGTTTTGATAGCGCTTCTCTGCGCCACTCCGAAACGATGCTGTTCATCCACAATGACGAGCGCTAATCTCCGGAAATTAACGGCGTCTTCAAGGAGCGCCTGGGTACCGACAATAATATCAATTTCTCCGGATTTTATGATCTTAATAAGTTCGCGCTTCTGCGCCACTTTCGTCCTGCTCGGCAAAGTGCCCGAGGACAAACGCTGGGACGACCGCGTGAGGAGACCAACGCGCGCCCGACCGTGAAGCAAGATCGTGAGTGAAGCATAGTGCTGTTCGGCCAAAACCTCGGTCGGCGCCATCAAAACTGCTTGATAGTCATTCAACACCGCCGTATACAGCGCCATCGCCGCTACCACGGTTTTACCCGAACCAACATCCCCGGAAAGCAGCCGATTCATCGGCAAAGTTTTTTCAATGTCTTTCAAAATTTCCCACGCCGCCACTTTCTGGAATTTAGTGAGCGTGAAAGGAAGTGACTTAACAAAAGACTTAATCTCCGCCTCATGAAAAGTTATCTTGGGGGCTCGCCGCAGGGAGAGTTCTCGGCGCGCGAGCGCGGCTTGAAGCTGCAGGGTAAAAAGCTCATCAAACTTTAGCCGCTTGGTGGCGGTTTCAGCCTCTGCCATGTCGGAAGGAAAATGAACCATTGTCAAAGCTCGCGACAATGATATAAGATCATTTCCCCGCCGGAGCGATTCGGGCAACCACTCTGACAATGCCTCCGCCATCGGCAGTGCCTGTTTGATGAGAAACCGCATCTGCTTCTGGGTCACGCCGCCTGTCAGCGGATACATCGGAACAATCCGGGCGGTGTGGGTCGGCTCGCCACGGGTTTTTTTCTCATATACCGGGCTCACGAGTTGGGGCCCCAGCATGTCAGCTTTAACAATACCGGACAGTAAAAGCTCATCCCCGGGCCGAAGACTTTCAGTTAAAAAAGGCTGATTAAACCACAATACTCGGATACTGCCGGTAGCATCGGAAATTAGCGCTTCAGTTATTGTTCTCCTCGTACGAAAACTCCGCCGGTTCGCTATGAGCTCCAACTTCCCTGTCACCGTCACCGCGCTCCCCTCATGCAAATTGACAATCGGTACAATATTACGAAAATCCTCGTACCGAAACGGAAAATAATAGAGGATATCTTTTGCTATTCGCACCCCCACGCGTTCCAAATGTTTGGCTGTCGTTTTTCCTACTCTGGAAAATTGACTGATCGGAGTAGAAAGCTGCATAAGAGGAAATTGTATTCCTTTAAATCCTCACAAAATCTGTCTCAATCTCATTTAATAAACATGGCATCGCCAAAACTGTAAAAACGATACCGCTCACGAATAGCGTGTTCATAACACGCTAGGGTGAACTTGCGATCACCAATGAAAGCGACCACGAGCATAAGAAGCGTTGATTCCGGTAAGTGGAAATTGGTAATAAGCACGTCCACCACTTGGAAAGCAAACCCGGGCACAATGAATATGTCAATGTCGCCACTGTACGGTTTGAGATTGCCGCCGGACAGCTTCGCCACACCCTCCAACGTGCGCACGGTTGTGGTACCAACCGCCACTACCCGTCGCCCCTCGGCCTGGGCTTGATTTATCAAATCAGCGTTCTTGGCCGTGAGTTCTACCCACTCGCTGTGCATGTGATGATCCTCAATTGTGTCTGTCTTCACCGGCAAAAAAGTCCCCAGGCCCACATGCAGTGTCACTTCGGCAAACTGGACACCTTTTTTCTGCAATTTCCCGATCAATTCCGGTGTAAAATGAAACCCGGCCGTTGGCGCCGCCACCGACCCCTCATACTTTGCATACACCGTCTGGTATCGCTCACTCAACTTTAAACTTTGAACTTTAAACTTTGAACTTTTCACATACGGCGGCGTTGGCACCTCCCCATATTTGTTCGCTTTCGCGCGCACTGCCAAATCATCTTCCCCAAACTGCATCAGAATAGTGCCGTCTGCATCTTTCAAAAGCACCTCGCCCACAAAATCAGAAGCAAACTGCACTTTCATACCAAGACGCAACTTTCGTCCCGGTTTTGCCAACGCCTTCCACACTCCTTTGTTTTCCATCGGCCGGACCAAAAAAATTTCCACCTCCGGAGTGTTTAATATCTTTCCGGTTGGGTTAAATTTTTCATCAATTCCATCAGCCGGATTGTTGAGTATCACTTGCCCGTGCAGACGCGCCTTAAAAACTTTAGAGTTATTCCACACCACCAAGTCGCCCGCTTGCAAATATTCGGTAATTTCAAAAAAATGCTTATCCTGAAAAGTTTGTTGGTTTCGGTCAACGACCATGAGACGCGAGCTATCGCGCGGTGAGGCCGGCGTTTGAGCAATCAAACTAGGAGGTAAATTGTAATTAAAGTCTTTAGTGAGCATATTGGTAACTGTCATTCAGAGGCTTTAGCCGAAGAATCTTCCGCTTATGCCCGTTTACCAATTGACATAAAAGGAAGATCCTTCGGTCGCCTACGGCGACCTCAGGATGACAACTTAATTTTTAACGTAAATACTTCGCTCTATTCAAATTATGTTCCTCCAGTGTCTTGGCATAATGCATTTTCCCATCAGTGCCACTCAAAAAATACCAATAATTATTTTTTTCAGGGTAAAGCGCCGCCTGGATTGATTCAACGCTGGGCGCAGATATTGGCCCCGGCGGCAACCCGGGATATTTATAGGTATTCCATAAAGAATCCACCGCGCGCTCTTTATCGCTCGTGAATACCGTGCCGGTCTTATCTGCGGCGTAATGCACGCTGGAGTCCACCTGCAGAGCCCAGTTCTTGGATTTTCGCCGCCACAAAATATCCGCCACCAACCGTCGGTCCGGGAGCGCTTTGGCTTCCTCTTCCAAAATGCTGGCCATTGTTAAAATCTCGTGGACTGTTTTGCCGCTTTGCTTAATGGCCTCCAGAATCTGTGGCGTAATTTGTTTCTTCCGCTCCGCCATCAATTTGTCCACTACTTCCTCCACGCGGGCCCCTCTAAAAACGCGATAAGTTTCTGGGGCCAGGTAACCTTCATAGCTTGCTCCATTCTGGACACTCCCGGGAAAATATCCCTCCATAAGCTCTGTATTAAAAGGGCGTGTTTTAATATTGCTATAATCAACAGCCGGACGGCCGGTGACATCATAAATGTCATCAGTAGTCGAGACTACCCCCACTTTCACCAAATAATCGGCAACTTGCCGCAAATTCCAACCTGGGATTATCGTCAAAGTCACCTCTGCGCGGGGCGGCAACGGCACATACGCCGGGTACTTATGCCGATACAGTTTCCAGACTCCGAATGGCACCACGATAAAGAAGAAAATGGCAGCTAAAAAAACTTTCCTGTTGAAAAACATACCTATAAAAGTGGGAAAAAATCACTATCCGCTTTTTTGTATTTTTCCAAAGTGTCGGTCGGATACCACTGGCTGGTATGATGATGCGCAAAAACCACGCCGCTGGGCGCCAGTTTTTCAAAACAATCTTTTTCAATAGAGCACTTGCCATCCGGCAGCATAGTAAGCACAGTATGCTCAAAAATATAGCCGCCGGCATTATTCAAATTGGTCGGTGCCGCCTCACGAGTTGGTTTTTCAATAAACTCTAAAATTTTGGAGCCGTCTAAACGAGCAATGCCGTATTGTGTCACATCTTCCACCGGAAACAGCGCCAGGGTAATTTGTGCCCCGCTCTCCCGGTGGGCCGAGAGCATTTCTGTCCAATCAAAATCCGCTAAATTATCGCCATTGATGGCTAAAAATGTTCCGGCTAACCCCTGCGCTGCCCGCTTGATCGCCCCACCAGTGCCGAGCGGCTCGGTTTCTATGGCATAATCTATTTTCACTCCCCATTTTTCTCCATTACCAAAATAATCACGAATTTTTTGAGCGTGATACCCCACCGACAAAATAATATCTTTGATACCGTGTTTGGCAAAATTCAAAATAGCATGCTCAATAATTGGCTTGCCTTTTACGGGCAACAAAGGTTTCGGCGTTGCGTCAGTGAGCGGGCGTAACCGCGTTCCTAATCCTCCCGCTAAAATAATAACCTGCATAGTTCTTAAAAAAATGATGCCAAAGCAAAATGGCTCACCCCGGCCGCGAGCCCTGCCATTACCAACCCGCCCAGAATGTCGCCTGGATAGTGTACTCCGGCATATACTCGCCCCCAACTCACCCACAGAGCCAGCGGGAAAAGAGCGATCGCACCCGGGAGGCGCGCCAGGTTAGCTAGAAAAACCATGAGCCAGGCGGCCATGGCGTGATCGGACGGAAATGATTTCCATTTTTGCATTGGAGTAAACAGGAGTCTGCTCTCGGGATAGGTAATGTGCGGACGGGGCTCATGCGCCAGGTAGCCGATGCCAATATCAATGAGCCACCCCACCAACCACACCAGAAGTGTCCACGCCAAGAAAAGCATGGCCGCCCGGCGACTGGGCCAACGTTCAATAAAAACGCTGGCGCTAAACCAACCCGTCATGGCGACTATGGCCCACTCGGCTCCCGCCCGGCCAAAGGCATCCAGCCAATGATTTTTATGGACAAAACCATTGATTTTAAAAAAAAGCTTGACGTTCCAATTCATAATATGACTAGTTTATCAGCTTCTTCTACTTCTGGCAACCGTGATAAATGAAGCCATTCCCATTGAAAAAAAGCGGGTTTTTTGGTATAGTGAGCAAAGCTTGCGCCTGTAACTCACCGGTTAGAGTGCCACCCTTATAAGGTGGAAGTTGATGGTTCGATTCCATCCAGGCGCACATGACTACCAAAAAAATCACTATCAAAGAAAAACACCATGGCGAACGCCTGGACGTTGTCATTGCCGCAGAACTTAGCATCAGCCGCTCGCAAGCGCAAAAAATGATTGACCAAGGGCAGATTATGGTGAACGGCAAATTGCCTAAAAAAGCTGGCGACACCATGAAAAATGGGTATGTGGTTGTCATCCTGAGTGAAACGCCCGCCCGACTGAATGACGTCAGTCGTTCGGGCGGGAAGAATCCCTTAAACTCAAAGGCAAGGGATTCTTCGACTCCGCTCCGCTCCGCTCAGAATGACAAAACGAAACCCCGCCCTGTACTCACTCCAAAAATCATTGCGGAAACTCCGGACTATATTGTCATTGAAAAACCATCAGGTCTGCTCGTGCACCCCACCCAAGCCAAAGAAACTAACACCCTCGCTGCCTGGCTCGTAAAAAATTATCCGGAAGTAAAAAAAGTTGGCGACCCCGCACCACATAGGATGCGGGGCAAGCTATCCTCAAGTGGCAATATCAGACCAGGAATTATGCATAGACTTGATAAAGAAGCCTCCGGCCTGATGGTCATCGCCCGAACCCAAAAGATGTTCAACCACCTCAAAGACCAATTCAAAAACCGCACTGTTGAAAAAGAATACTACGCGCTGGTGCACGACCGCGTGGCCAAAGATTGGGATGAGATAACATTTCCTATCGCGCGCGGGGAAAATAACGACCGCATGGCGGCTAGACCGCTCAAGCGTTCAGTCGACCAATCTGTCATTCTGAGTGCCATGCCTACCGGCAGGCAGGAAACGAAGAATCCCTTAAATTCTGACCTTAAGGGATCCTTCGCTGGCGCTCAGGATGACAACGACGAGAAGGATGCCCGCACTGAATTCCTGGTAGAAAAACACTTTGTAAACTTCAGCCTGCTCCGCGTCAAAATCCACACCGGCCGCATGCACCAGATCCGCGTCCATATGCTCGCCTACAACCACCCTATCGTCGGCGATCCGCTTTACTATCAGAGAAAACGCAAACGCGCCTGGGACGAAAAATTAGGCCGCTTGTTTCTACACTCCACCAAACTTGGTTTTACCGACCTAAATGGAGAAAAACAGACATTTGAGTCGCCTCTTCCGAAAGAATTGGAGTTATTTTTAAAACTACTGGCTTAACTATGTTTCCTCTCATCATTATCAGCGGCCCGGCCGGCGTAGGCAAAACGACGGTGGCTAAAGCCCTTCTCAAAACTTTCCCCCTCAAAACAGGCGTCACTTATACCACCAGAAAGCCGCGGCAATTTTCCTCTGAAGACAAAAAAATTTACTATATCTCGCGCGAAGAGTTTGCCAAACGACGCGAGGCCGGAGAATTTTTAGAGTGGGCCACCGTCCACGGCGACTACTATGGCACGCACCGCACTGAAACCGAAGCCGCCATGCAAGCCGGGCCGGTTATCTTCAATATTGATGTGCAGGGCGCCGAACAGCTCATGGCCAAGTACGGTGAGCAATGCATCAGCATCTTCCTCCTACCCGAGTCGCATGAGCAAATAGTGGATCACATCAAAAACCGCGGCGAGATGAGCCAGGGCAATTTCCAGGCTCGGCTCAAATCGGCAGAGTTTGAACTGACTAAAAAAGACCTCTTCCAACACCAAATTATCAACCGCGAAGGCCAACTGAACAAAACCATTACCGCCATCGCCAAGATCGTCCGGCCGCACCTCAAAGGCATCCTTGACAAAAAACCTAAGGTAAGCTAAAATACGCCCACTGTATTTAAATTATCTGTATGACCGAACAAACTCCAGCCGTACAATTTAAGCCTGGCATGGTCGTCAAAGTCCACCAAAAAATCAAAGAACTCAACACCAAAGGCGAAGAAAAAGAACGCATCCAAATCTTTGAAGGCACCATTTTGGCTATGCGCCACGGCTCCGAGGCTGGAGCCACTATGACGGTGCACAAGATTTCCGACGGAGTCGGCGTGGAGCGTATTTTCCCGCTCCGCTCACCGGCGGTGGCCAAATTTGAAGTAGTCAAACAGTACACTGTCCGCCGCGCCAGACTGGATTACCTGAAAGGCGACTTCAAACGCAAACTGAAAGAAAAGAAGACCCAACTATAAATACTTCCCCGTCCAGCTTTTCTTGTTTTTCTTCACCTCGGCTGGCGTCCCCTGCGCGATCACTTCACCCCCGCCCTTGCCGCCCTCCGGCCCCAGATCAATCACCCAATCAGAGGAGCGAATAACATCCAGATTGTGTTCAATAATCACCACCGAATTCCCCTTGCTCACCAGTTGATTGAGCACCTGCAGCAGACGCTTGGCATCTTCAAAATGAAGACCGGTCGTCGGTTCATCTAAAATATACAAAGTATTGCCGGTGGCAGCGCGCGAGAGTTCTTGCGCGAGCTTAATGCGCTGCGCCTCACCGCCAGAGATAGTAGTGGCCGGCTGCCCGAGCTCCACATAGCCAAGGCCCACTTCACGCAAGACATTCAACTTATCCGCGATCGCCGGAAACTCGCTGAAAAATAAGTAAGATTCTTCCACCGTCATCTTCAACACGTCGGCAATGTGCTTGTTGTGGTATCTTATCTCCAAAGCTTCCTGGCTGTAACGTAAGCCCCCGCACTCATTGCACTCCACGAATACATCGGCCAAAAACTGCATGGGGATGCGAATGTAACCATCTCCGGCGCAGGCCTCGCAGCGCCCGCCCTTTACATTGAAACTAAACTTGCCGGCGTCATAATTGCGCATCCGGGCCTCGGTAAGCGAAGCAAACAGATCGCGGATAAGCGTAAAGACGCCGGTATAAGTGGCCGGGTTGCTCCGCGGAGTGCGGCCGATGGGCGACTGATCAATGGCAATCACCTTATCAATATTGGAAATTCCCTTGATGCTCTTGTGCGCCCCAGGCTCGTCTTTGGCGCGATAAAAATATTTAGACAGGGCTTTGCTCAAAATATCTATAATGAGAGTGGATTTACCAGAACCGGACACGCCGGTTACCGACACGAGCTTTCCGAGCGGTATCTCCACATCAATATTTTTCAGATTATATGCCTTGGCCCCGGTAATAATGAGCGACCTCGCTGGAACAGACTTCTTTTTGGCCTTCGCCGAACCACGAAACTCTTTACTGATATCAATCCGGCCGCTCAAATAATCAGCTGTGAGTGATTTACGATTCTTTTTAAATTCCCCCAAAGTACCCGCGGCAATGACTTCTCCCCCATACACCCCGGCGCCGGGGCCAATATCAATAAGGTAGTCCGCCGCCATCATCATGGCCGGATCATGCTCCACCACAATCACCGAATTACCGAGATCACGCAGATATTTTAAAGTGTCAATAAGCTGCTGGTTGTCGCGCGAGTGTAAGCCCACCGACGGCTCATCAAGAACATAGATAACGCCCGTGAGGCCCGCCGACAGCTGGCTCGCCAAGCGCACGCGCGTTACCTCACCGCCCGAAAGGGTGTTCATGGAGCGGCTCAAATTCAGATACCCCAAACCGACCCGCTCCAGATTGGCCAGGCGCGGGGAAATCTCTTTCAGAATCGGTTCAGTAATTTTTACCTGACTGCCTTTAAGCGCAGCGCCATTTTTTACAAAAATCTTTTTCAATGCGCTACCGCTCTCCTCTACGCTCATGGCCGCCATATCAGCAATGGTAAGCTCCCCAATACGCACGGCGAGTGATTCGGCGCGGAGGCGCTTCCCCTGGCAGATGGGGCAGATGCGCTCGCGCATATATTGTTCAATTTCTTTACGCACGTATTCCGAGCTGGTTTCCAGGTGCTTCTGCATCAAATCGGGAATAACCCCGGCAAACGCCACTTTCTTGCCGTCAATTTCCAATGACTCGCTACTGCTGCCAAACAAAATAATATCCAGTGTTTTGGAGGGAAGTTCGGCAATCGGGGTGTGCACGGAAAAACTGTGCCGTTCCGCCACCTTGCTGAGCAGTTTCTGATACCAGCTCTGGTTGCCGGTAATGCGCGTCCAGGGTTGAATCGCCCCCTCGGCTAGGGTCAGCTTGCCGTTGGGAATTACCAGGTTCGCGTCCACCTCCATGGTAATACCCAACCCGGTACAACGCTGACAGGCACCGTAGGGGCTGTTGAAACTAAAACTGCGCATGTCGAGGCTCGGCATCGTTCGCCCGCACTTCGGGCACAAACCAATCGTGGAAAAAAGTTCGGCTTTTTCATCCGTCACCACGCGCACTAGCCCATTGGTCAAATCCACGGCTGTTTCCACCGCCTTGGTCGGATCGTCTTTTTTAATATTGAGAATTTTCCCCATGAGCAAATCAACCGAATATGTTTCGCCCGCCTCAAAAGGATAGACAGACAATTCATTAATCTTGAGCAGCTCGCCGTCAACAGTAACCCATTCATACCCAGATTTTTCTACCTTCTCCAGCAACTCTTCCCGGTTCACCACCGCGTCCCGAACTAGCGGCGCAAAAATAGACACTGCTGTCGCCTTGCGTGCCCGCTCGCGTACCCGCTCCACTATTTCTCCGGTGGTATGTTTGTCTACCGCCACATGGCAATCCGGGCAATACTGGGTACCGACGCGGGCAAACAAAAGACGGAGGTAGTCATAGATTTCGGTCACGGTACCCACTGTGGAACGGGGATTTTGGGTTGACACTTTCTGATCAATCGCGATCGTTGGCGACAGTCCTTCAATCGCGTCCACGTCCGGTTTGTCCTGCACGTCCATAAACTGCCGGGCATAGCTGGAAAGGGACTCGGCATAGCGCCGCTGACCTTCAGCATAGATGGTATCAAAGGCCAGGCTGGACTTCCCCGAGCCAGACAAGCCGGTCACGACGACCAGCTTGTTTTTGGGAATGGCGAGCGAAATATTTTTCAGGTTGTGGGCGCGAGCGCCTTTAATAACTAGTTTATCTGGCATAAATTGAAATATGATTGCGCAGTATTTATTTGTCACTCATGACGCCAAGACATCTGAAAACTGACAGAGCGATTCAATCAAATTGAAGTAATTTTTTTGATTGATGGTTTCCAATTTATGAGGTAACGGAAAAATTGGGCTGACAGAATGTCCATTAAATTTTGATTCAAAACAGAAATATTCTTTCTTATAATTTTCCGCCACCAAATCCACTTCTTTGCCGCCGTATTCACGATAAAAATAAAACGAGCAATGAAGATGGTCGTTTAAAACCTTTTTAAAAAATTCCGCAATGATAAAATTCTCAAACACGCCGCCTTTGTCCGGCCGCAAATCTAGAGGCCTGAAATCTTTAATTAAAATATTGCGTAAACCTAAATCCAAAAAATAGAGCTTGCGATGAGCGGAAACGGCGCGGCGCAAATTGGTTTTAAAAGCCGGCAAAGGAAGTAAGATATAATTCTTAATGAATATTTCAAGGTAATTTGAAACAGTCATTGTATTAGACCCTAAACTGTTCGCCAATTCTCTCACTGAAATCTCGCTCCCTATCTGTAAAGCTACCTTGACCAAAATATCCTTGGCGAGTTTAGCGTTGCGCAAATTATAGATGTCAACAATATCCTTCAAAACATAAGTATCAAAAATATTTTGCAATAAATCTATTTTTTCCGCTTCACTCTTTTTTTGTCCATATATTTCCGGGTAAGAACCATATATTGATACATCGCTCATTAGAAATTTGGAAAAAACCGATTCTTCATAAGGTTTGACAGACAGATTATTTTTGATTTCACTTGCCGACAGTGGTAAACAGTTATATTCAATAAATCTACCCGCCAGGCTATCAAAATCTGTTGATTTCCGTCGCAATTCGCTGCTGCCGGTAGCGATTATTTTTACTTTGAATTCATCAAACAAAATCTTTAAGGCTACGGTAGCCTCCGGAAAATTTTGTACCTCATCAATTAAAATGACCGGCAAGGCGGACGCCAATTTGCTTAAAACAGACCGATCAGGCAGAAATTTTTCCTGATCCGACCGTAGATCAAAATTAAAAAGGGGCACTTTCAATTTCTCGCTAATTTTCCTCATTATAAAAGTTTTTCCCGCTCGGCGCGGACCCCACATAAAAAAAATCTTGTTACTGTCTTCCGCCAGATACTTTTCAATATGTTCTTCAATTTTGCGATTATAAGCCATATTCTTCTGTTTATTTGAAGTAGTGTATCATTTTACTGTTAAAATGTCAAACTTTATATTCCATTTTACTATTAAAATGGTTAATTGATCTGGTGAAACCTAAGATTTTTCAGGTTGTGGGCTCTGGCCCCTTTGATAACAATATGATCTTTCATATGTTTTTATGCTGCCCGGCATGAGACAGTGTATCTAGTATACGGACTTGGCATGATTGTACGCTCTCTGAATTTCTTCGCTCTGAATAATAGCCCCGCCGCCTGATGTATACCTCCCGCTCGGGTCCCGCGTAAGATCAAGAGCCGGGAACTCACTACGATCAATCGAAAGATCACATTGAAAACCGCGCGCTAAATCACTAGATGACAATAAATAAGTTTGAAACTCAGAATCCTTTGCTAAAGATGGATATACATCATTCATCGGCCGGCTATTACTAAAAAAAGTGGCGCTGCAGGCCAACCAGCTCACCTCTTGATTACATGGTATAAAAACATCAGCAATCCGGTTGGCGACTTTTGCTAGATTAATCGAACATGATCCAGACTTGGGCAATCGGCCAACCGCATGCCAGTCATCAAGGCCCCAGCTCCATGGCGCGCCTTCAATGAACTTTCCCGTTAAACCAGTCTCATCGTTCACCTCAGCCACCAAATAAAAACCAAGAGCGCTCTCCGGTGAGCCACAGGCCTGAGCAAGTTTTGTCTGGTCAGTAGCAAAAATGTATGTTGCCGGCTGACGATCATTGACGGCTGAAACGCTATCTACTCGTTTTCTTTCACCGCTCTTGCAAAAAGCCCATAACTCCACAGGGCCATCAATAACAACCGTACTCAACCCCTGGCCGCTGCCAGATATTGTCCCGGCCAAAATTCCTTGCTGACAATTATAGGGGTTTTTGCTGTCTGAACTATTGAAATTGACACAAAGAGAATTTGGCCCGCAGAGATCACCGAAACAAGTGGTATTGCCACCGCCCTCAACAAAGTAACGGGAGCCACAAGCAAAAGCGCCAGTCGTGGTGGCTGGGTCATAAGCCAAACTGTAATCTATTTGAGCTGGCGGCTTAACTTCCACACTCTGCTGATCTTTCTCGGCCGCCTTGGCTAAACGAGTAGTGGATGTTGGCGCGGCCGCGCAAAATGCCGGGACAATACTCTGGGGGCGAATCAGCCAATTTTGCGGCAAACGCAAATTCACCAAAGCCGGGTTAATGGTGTTCAAAATAAAATACGACATGTAGGCAATAAACAACCCAATCAATGCGCCGCCGATGCGCTTTTTGGCGCTCGTGATGGCTTCGCTATTGCCGCCGCTGGTCACCCACTGGAAGCCCGCCACCACGACCATTATCGCGGCTAAAATACCGACAATGCTCAACGCGTAACGATAGTTTGACTGAATGAAGTCGCCAATATTCAAAAAAGAGCGCTTGCCTCCGAAAGCTATTTCCGTCTTGGCCACATTGGCCGGCAGACATCGGCCCCATTCTTCGTCGCTGCCTGTTTTGCCACCAGCGCAGGGAATAGCTTCCGGGCCGGTGATAAAACCTTCTTTTAAAGCTTCCCGATCAGCTTGGGTGAGTGGTTGTCCGGATTTACCAGCAATCTGCTGGCGCACGCTGTCACATTGTTTCTTCTGCCAACATAGCGGATTAAACTCCGGCGGAGTGGTATCGGCAGCCAGGGCAGAGGCAGCTGGCAATACTGCCCCAGCTAATACGACAAATAATATCAACCAGCGGAACATATAAAATTTCATTTCACTTTCTCTAAATACTTCTCCCATGTCTCAAATGGTATTACCCCCTCCACCTTTTGCCCGTTGATGAAAAATGTTGGCGTGCCGCGCACACCGGCGGAAATGCCGGTCAGGTAGTCAGCCCGTATTTCCTGAAGCGGGGCGGCGGTGGCGAGGCAGGTTTTTAAAGTGGCAAAGTCAGTGCCTGAACGATCAGCCAGACGCGAGAGCGCGGTATCATCAAGAGCGGCGGAAAGTGTGTCTTGCTCACTAAATAATACTTGGTACATTGGCCAAAAACGATGCTGTTGATCGGCGCAATACGCCAGCTCCGAGAGCTCCGTTGCCCCGGGATGGGTTGATTCAACGGGGAAATCACGGATAATCAAATGAACTTTCGCTCCATAGCGGGCAATCACCTTATCCATTATAGGCGCGGCCGCTCGAGAATTGGGACATTTAAGATCAATAAATTCAACGACTGTTATCGGTGCCCCAGTGCGACCGAGGCTCGGGTCATCGGCGGTTTCTAGCCGTGAGCGATCAATATGGGCCGCCCCAGACGCGGCGAATGACGCCATGAATGAAAATGAACCAGCTGGCGGCACGCCGAGATCCGGCTTCTGACCATGTTTTATTTGCCACCAAAACATGAGTGTGATGGCAATGAACACAAACAGAATCACCAGAGAAAAAACCATCAGCCCAATCAGTATTTTCCCCCACCAATGCCCGTACCAGGGCCGTTGTTCGTTTACTCCTTCCAACATATTTCGTGTTTTCGTAGTGTGTTCGTAGTTCATACGTCACTAGTATAACACGAAAGTACGAACCAGATAATGGGGAGAACGACGTAGCGGCCTAATATACCAGAGAACCGGTCTGTTGACAAGACACGAGAGCTGTGGTATCCTACCCACCAATCTCTGCTATGAAAGAAACTATCTACAATAGCTTACAAATTGTTCTCGCCGTACTGCTCGTTGCGATCATTCTGCTCCAACAGAAGGGGGCTGGCCTAAGCGGTGTTTTTGGCGGAACCAGCAATATCTACAGCACAAAACGCGGCATTGATAAAATACTTCACTACGCCACCATCGGCGTCGCCATCGTCTTTTTCGGCGTGTCTCTCGCGAGGCTGTTCTTCTAAACAGAACTCCTCCTCGGGTTCCCCGCCAACGGCCTTGCATACTTTTGTTCACCCCGAATAAGGCCATATAACTATCTCCCCATGATCTGGAATACTTTGGCATCGTGGCTAAAAAAGAAACGCCAGATGCTTTCCTCATATAATCAACTTGATCAACAACTGGTAAAAAATACCCAGGGACGCCTCCTCCCCCACTGGTCACAGCTCAAATATATCCGGCATTTCTTAAGCTCGGCTGAGAAACGCGTGGCGTTGCTCGGTATCGTACTCATTGCCATCGGCGTTGTCGGCGCCACCGCCATTTGGTTGTCCCGACACATCGTCTCAGCGCCAAAAGAAGGAGGCGAATACAGTGAAGCCATCGTGGGACAACCAAAATATGTGAACCCGCTCTTTGCGGGGAGAAACGATGTTGATGCCGACCTGGTCGCGCTCGTCTACGCCGGGTTGTTCCGTCGCGCCAAGGACCTAACGCTCACACCGGATCTGGCCGAAAGCTACACGGTAAGCGACGACAAAAAAACCTACATCATGACGTTGCGCCAAAATCTCCGCTGGTCAGATGGCGAACCGCTGACGGCCGAAGATGTTGTCTACACCTTTGAACTTATCCAAAATCCCGAAGTCGGCAGCCCGCTCTTGGCGGCTTTCCAGGGAGTAAAGGCGGAAAAAATTGACGATAGAACCGTCCGCTTCACTCTCAAAGAACCGTTCGTGCCATTCTTGGGCAGCCTCACCGTCGGCATCATCCCCGAGCATATCTGGAGTAACAGCGCACCAAGCGCTATTCGTCTGGCTAAGAGCAATCTCCAGCCGGTCGGCGCCGGCGCCTGGCAATTCAATAAATTACTAAAGGGCGGCGCCGGCAAAATTGATAGTTTTACCCTGACCAGAAACCAATGGTACCACGGGGACAAACCCTATATTAAAACCCTCACGTTCAAATTTTTTGATGACTACCAGGGGGCCTCGGAAGCGCTCCGCGCCCAAACAGTAAACGCGCTCAATTTCGTCCCGCGCCCGATCCAAAATAAATTAACTGGTAAAAGTTTACTTTCCTATCATCTCCAGCTGCCCCAGTACACCGCCCTCTTTTTCAATCAGGCCACCGAGAACCTGCTTAAAGAAGACGCTCTGCGGCTGGCCTTGGCCCAAGCGATTGATAAAAAACGCCTTGTGACCGAAGCGCTTGATGGACTCGGCGAAGTTATTGAGGGGCCTATTTTGCCCGGCAGCACGGGCTTTAACAGCGCGACGAAACCCCTGGGAGTTGATCTGGCGGCCGCGAACGCGCTCCTTGATAAAACCTGGCTACGCCTTGAGCCGGAGGGTTATTTTAAACTGCGCTATGATACGCTCTTTAAAAATTACCAAGCTGAACTGGAAACATTCAAAAAAGCGAATAGTTCTACTCCCGATAAAATCACCGCGCGTGAACAAGCAATCAACAAACAACTTACCAGCGCTGTCCGCCAAGAAATGGCCGCCGACCAGACCTTCTACCGCCGGAACAAAGATGGCCGTTTACTTGAACTGGCCGTCACTACCGTTGACGCTCCCGAATACACCAAAGTGGCTGAACTGATTGTCGCCATGTGGCGGGATCTCGGGATACGCGCCACCGTGGTAGCCATTGATAGCCGCCAGATCGTCCGCGATATTCTGAAAAACCGCAGCTACCAGGTTCTTCTCTATGGAGAAATCATCGGCTATATCAACCCTGATCCGTTTCCTTTTTGGCATTCCTCGCAAGCAGAGTACCCGGGTCTGAACGTGGCGGTCTTTACCAATCGTAATGCCGACAAGACGTTGGAAAGTGTCCGCTCCGAACAAAACGAAACTAAACGCATTGATGCTTACGTAAAATTCCAAGAAATTCTAGCTAAAGAAATCCCGGCGGTATTTTTATTCTCTCCCCGGCACACCTTTATGGTGACGAGTAATGTGCAGGGTATTGAAGACGCGCGTCTGGAAACTCCCTCGGATCGATTCAACGACCTGAGCCACTGGTATATCAAAACAAAATGGCAGTGGAAGTAGCCTGAAGTTCATAAGTTTGTAAAGTAAAAAGTTATAAAGTTTCAGATTCTATTACCTTGTAACTTTCTACTTGATAACTTTTCAAACTAATCACAAGCGGACGTGGCGGAACTGGTATACGCGTACGTCTCAGAAGCGTATGGAGCAATCCTTGAGGGTTCGAGTCCCTCCGTCCGCACTAAATTGTAATTTTTTCTTCTTCACTCATTTATTTTAGGTATCTCTATGATGACCAAACCGCTGTCGGCGACGCCAACAGGCAGACCCGACCACGCCAACAAGCAGGCTCACCGACACCGTCGGAACTTTCAAACGAGGCCTTTGACCTCGCCCTCATCACGCTTTGCTATCCCCAGTCATATCGGAAACGCTCCCGCAACACTCCTCGCTACTCGTATGGCAACAGCCGCTACTCCCAACGACGGCACGCTAAAACTGCGGGTAGCGGTCTTAGGGGGCTTAGAAGAAATTGGCCGCAACTGCACCTTGTTTGAGTACGGCAACGATATCATTCTCGTTGACCTGGGCCTGCAATTCCCCGAAGAAGATATGCCGGGCATTGATTATATCATCCCCAACATGAGCTATCTCCGAGGGAAAGAAAAAAATATCCGCGGCGTTATCATCACTCATGGCCACTACGACCACATCGGCGCCATTCCTCACGTCATCCCTCAGCTGGGTAACCCGCCTATCTACGCTCTGCCCATCACAAGCGCCATCATCAAAAAACGCCAAGAAGACTACAAGGAACTAAAACCACTGAACATCCACAACGTCACCGCCAACGATACCCTGCGCCTGGGCGCTTTTGATATTTCTTTTTTCCACCTGAACCACAACATCCCCGACTCCATCGGGGTGGTCGTGAAAACGCCGGAAGGCATCATCATTCACACCGGCGACTGGAAATTTGATTATCAACCGACCGGGGAAGCGCCAGCTGACCTCCAAAAAATCGCCCGGATCGGGAGTGAAGGCGTCTTAGCGCTTTTGAGCGACTCTACCAACGCCTCCCAGCCCGGACACCAAATTTCCGAGTCGGAAATCGGCGTTAACCTGGAAGACATTATTGCCAAAGCTCCCGGCCGCATTATTATCGGCACTTTTGCCTCGCTCCTCTCCCGTGTCAAACAAATCATAGAAGTTTCCGAAAAACTAGGTAAAGTAGTCGCCCTTGGCGGCTTCAGTATGAAAAGCAATGTAGAGATCGCCAAAGAGCTGGGCTACATGAAATTCAGCCCCAAAACTCTTATTGATCTCCGTTTCATCCACAAATACCCGATGAACAAAATTGTTATCATCTGCACCGGGGCGCAGGGCGAAAAAAATGCCTCCCTGATGCGCATTGCCAACGGCGAACACCGCGAGGTGAGACTGGAAGAAGGCGATACTGTTGTTTTCTCATCTTCGGTTATCCCGGGCAACGAGCGTACCGTCCAGCGCCTCAAAGACACCTTGTTCCGGAAAGGCGCCGAGGTCATTCACTACCAAATGATGGACGTGCATGCCGGCGGCCACGCCAAGGCCGAAGACGTGAAACTCATGATCCGCCTCCTGAACCCAAAATATTTTGTGCCTATCCACGGCAACCATTTCCTGTTGCGCTACAACGCTAAAGTGGCCTTGGCGCTCGGCATGCCCAAAGAAAATGTTTTCATCGCGGACAATGGCCAAGTAATGGAATTCAAAGATGGCGCTGGTGTGCTCACCAAAGCCAAATTGCCGGCTGACTATGTATTCGTAGACGGCCTGGGCGTATCCGATGAAACTAACGTCGTTCTGCGCGACCGCCAAGTGCTGGCCGAAGACGGCATGGTGGTGATTATTGCGACCGTGGATAGCAAAACCGGCAAGCTGGTCCAAAATCCGGATATCATCTCGCGCGGTTTTGTCTTTCTGAAAAGCCACAAAGAGCTGATTGAAGATATGCGCCACCGCGTGAAAAAAATGGTCATTGAGTCCGACCCGCTCTCCTGGGCTGATACCAACTATATCCGCAATAAAATCCGCGACTATGTCGGGCAGTTCCTCTTTACAAAGACGGAAAAGAGACCTATGATACTCCCGGTAGTAATAGAAGTGTAAAAAGGCCTACTTGCCCGTCCGTAGTCCTGACAAAGTCGGGACGAAGGCGGGTGATACTTCCAGTAGTTATAGAAGTTTAATTACCATAAAAAATATGGGTGAAATACTACAATTTAGACGGCCAGACAATGAATCACCGTCAATGCCTGAACATGCCAAGGGTAAGAAGGGCGAGAAGGCAATTGTCGTGGAACTAGACACTGAACAAGAATTAGTAAGACGTCTTGAAGCGCTCCATGCCGCTGCCACATCCTACCGAAAAAATATCCGTGACATCATAGACACCATTAAGATATATGAAAAACTTAGGGAAAAAAGTGACGCAGTACAGCCATTTATTGAACAACTACTAGAAGAACAGGCTCGACTAATGAGGGACCTGGCGGAAATGACCACCGCTCTGAAAGATACCAAAAAACTGGCCGAATCCACTCGCGAAACGCGCAAACGCGCCGCTCGAGCGTAATTTTTTGGACTCATAATAAAACCCTGCACCGTTTCTGGTACAGGGTTTTCGTTTATAGCTATAAGCCGAATTTTGTTGCACCGCGCCGAAGTTCCGATTACTCGGAACGAAGGCGGGTACCGATAATCATTTCTCTTGCCGACATATTACTATGTCGATCTTCTGCCCGTCCTAAAAGCTTTAAGCTTGGCAGAATGCCCGCCTCCGTCCTTGCGGACTTCGGCTAGGCGATGCGAGCGAACTTTTCCCATGAACCACGCTGGGTTCAGGGCTGCTCTTGCATCCAGGTAAGGATTTAGCCGTTGCACCTTCAGCCTTGTTACCCCGCGGCTGAAGCTAAGCTTTTTCTTGATTAACCAAGAATCTGGGGCCTGCTCTCGCGGCCCTTTCGGGCCAACGACGTCTCTGTTCGCACCTTGCTCCTTGCGGAAAATGGGTATTACCCACTACCCTTTTCCCAACTGGTAGCGATAGAAGTTGGGGGATGTTCGGACTTTCCTACCCCACCAAAGTGGGATCGATTACCCGCTATAAACAGTGGCAAGTATAGCACGCTTTGGGCTTGTTGTCAAGTTGACGACCTGCCAAATTACCGGTACACTACCTCGAACTATAACCTATGAAACGCTTTGAACTTTTCTTTCTCTTTCTGCAATTGCCGATTGATTTTGTAATGATTGTCCTCGCGGGCAGTACCGCCTACTTTCTCCGCTTTTCCAAAACAGTCACCGCCATTAGGCCGGTGGTTTTTAATATCCCCTGGGAGCGCTACTGGCCAGTTTTGGCCATAGCGGCCGCTGGCTGGATTATCATTTTCGCACTCTCCGGACTCTACAGCACCAACCCCAACCGCAAACTAGCCGGTGACTTCGCGAAAATCATTCTCGCCTGCTCCACCGGCTTCGCTGGCATCACCATGTATGTATTTTTCGCCCTCCAGCGGTTTGATTCTCGCTTTCTCGTGGCCGTGACCTGGTTCTTTTCCATCTTTTATGTCAGTTTGGGTCGGCTCATTGTGCGCAGCTTTAAGGGAATGCTTTTCCGGCGGGGCGTTGGCCTCAAACAAACTGCGCTTATTGGCTCAACTGCCATAGCCGAAACGATTATGGCCACTTTCAGGGCAGAGCCGCGCCTCGGTTACGCCATCGCCGGACACTTTGATCATTTTGACAGCGCCGCCGAAAAAGCGCTGTTCACACGCCCGCCCGACGAAATCATCTTCACTGACCCCAAGGCCCACGAGGAAGAAGTTCTGCGGACCGTCGCATTCGCCAACCAGCATCATCTGGTATTCAAATATTCAGCCGACCTTTTTGCCACTATCTCCACCAATATGTCAGTGTCTACTGTCGCCGGGGTCCCCATCATTGAGCTCCGCCGCACTCGGCTCACCGGCTGGGGAAAAATTATGAAACGCCTGGTTGATATTATTGGCGGTATACTACTTCTTATTCTCTGTTCTCCCCTCCTTCTTGTTACTGCCATCGCGGTGTTGCTGGAAACCGGCCGGCCGATAATTTATAAAAACGAACGGGTCGGGCACTATGGCAAAAAATTCTTGACGTTAAAATTCCGCACCATGTACCAAAAATACTGCACCGGCCCACAATTCGGCGTCTCGGGTGCGGCCGCGCTCAAAACTGAAGCCGACCTTATCAAAACACAAAACAGCAAAACCGGACCTATTTATAAAATAAAAGATGACCCCCGCATCACGCCGCTGGGCCGTACCTTACGAAAATTTAGCCTTGATGAAATGCCTCAATTTTGGAACGTGCTCAAAGGCGAGATGAGCCTGGTGGGCCCCCGCCCGCATCAGCCGCGTGAAGTGGCAAGCTATGAAAAACAGCACAAAATTCTCTTCGCCATTAAGCCGGGCCTTACTGGTCTGGCCCAAATTTCCGGACGGAGCTCCCTTGCCTTTGAAGAAGAAACCAGACTGGACGCTTTCTACGTTGAAAACTGGAGCCTCTACCTTGATTTCATTATCCTCGTTAAAACTCCTTTCATCGTTCTCAAAAAAACCGGCAGTGTTGTCTGATCTGTATGCGCGTCGCCTTAGTCCACGACTATTTATCACAAGACGGGGGGGCGGAGCGGGTTCTCAAAGCTTTCCACGAGCTCTGGCCGGAAGCGCCGATTTTTGTTTTGTTCCATGACCCGGAAAAAATTACCGATTTCCAATCGGCCACTATCCACCAATCATTTCTCTCCCGACTGCCTTTTGTCCGCCGACACTTCCAGTGGTATTTGCCGCTCATCCCGCTCGCCACCGAGAAATACAATCTGGAAGACTTTGACGTTGTCCTCTCCTCCACCAGCGCCTTTGCCAAAGGGGTTTTGACGGCCCCGCATACGCTCCATATCTCCTACTGCCATACCCCCGCCCGCTACCTCTGGAGCGACACGCACCAGTATATTGCCAACCTAAAATATAATCCGGTCATAAAGGCGTTTCTGCCGCGCCTGATCTCCAAAATGCGGCTCTGGGACACCATGAGCGCCGACCGGGTAGACCACTTTGTGGCCAATTCTCGAACCGTCCAATATAGAATTCAAAAATACTACCGTCGGGAAAGCGACGTCATCCACCCGCCGGTTGATCTATCAGTGTTCAAAATCAGCGAAAAACCTGGCGGCTACTTTGTCGCTGGCGGCCGACTCGTACCCTACAAAAACCTTGATATTGTTGTTCGCGCTTTCAATCGTCTACAAGAACCGCTTAAAATATTTGGCACCGGCTCGGAGCTCAACTACCTGCGCTCCATCGCCAAACCGAATATCGTATTTCTGGGCCGCGTAAGTGAAACAGAAAAAGCCGAATTGTTGAGCGGAGCGCGGGCTTTCATCCACCCGCAAATTGAAGACTTCGGTATTACACCGCTGGAAAGTATGGCGAGCGGCCGGCCCGTCATCGCCTATGCCGTTGGCGGCGCCACTGAAACCGTTATACCAAATGAAACCGGAGTATTCTTTAACGAACAGAACTGGGAATCACTCTACGATACAGTCCTAAACTTTGACTCTGAACACTGGGACAGTAGAAAAATTCGCGACCATGCCGCGACATTTGACCGCGCCATTTTCAAAGATAAAATAAAGAACTACGTGGCGGAACGCTATGAAGAATTTCAGACCGGCATCCGACAAGTAGCTCTGCCTGTTCAATAACCCCACTTCTATCAACATTGGCCTTGACCTGCGCCCGCTCGCGACGCGGTATCGTACCGGCGTCGGCGAATACACGTTTGAATTTATGAACGCCCTGTTCAGTAGTGACTCAAATAATCACTACTATCTTTTTTATCACCACCGACCGGCCCATCTCGCGATGGCATTGCCACAGTGGACACAAACAAATGTCCACTATGTTCCCACCCGCTGGCCGCACAAATTGTTAAATGTTCTGACCGCACTGACCGGCGCTCCCAAACTTGATCGCCTCGTCGCCAACCAAACCGGAGTCCGTCTGGATTGTTTTTTTTCACCCAATCTGCACTTCACCGCCCTGACAAAAAATATCCCGCACATCCTGATGGTGCATGATCTGACCTTTCATCTCTTTAAAAATTATTATACGCCCCGCCAGCGTCTGTGGCACCGTCTGGTCGCGCCAAAAACCCAGTGTCAAAAAGCAAAAATAATCATCGTCCCATCGGCCAACACCAAACGAGATATCGTAGAATACTACCAAATTGACCAGAAAAAAATCACCGTGCTCTCCCCGGGCTTAAATTCACAGTTCAAAATAATGAACAATGAACAATTAACAACTAACAAAACGAAAATAAAATACTCTTTACCAGATAACTACATTTTATTCCTCGGCACCATTGAACCACGCAAAAATATCCTGGGCCTCATCACCGCTTTTGAGCAATTTACAACTACCACCTACCAGTTACAAGCTATCACCTATTCGCTCGTCATCGCCGGTGCCCCGGGCTGGAAAAACCACGCCATATTAAAACGCATTCATCGGTCACCGGTGAAAGACAAAATTAAACTCATCGGCTACGTTGACCCCGCGGACAAACCGGCTCTCTACCGTGGAGCGAGCCTGTTCATCTATCCCAGTTTCTACGAGGGTTTTGGCTTCCCGGCGCTGGAGGCCATGGCCGCGGGCGTACCGGTCATCACCTCCAATCGCTCATCGCTTCCCGAGGTAACCAGCTCTGCGGCCTATCTCATAAATCCGCACCGCCCAGATGAAATTGCCGAGGGCATGAAATATCTTCTTAATAACCAAACGGCGCGCGAACAAGCAATAAAAAAAGGCCTGGAGCGGGCCAAAACTTTTTCGTGGGAAAGAACTGCCAAAGATGCGCTAACTCTATTCCACTCAATTTAAAACGAAACCGCCCACTGTTTGAACCAATCCACCAGTGACGGAAACAGTGTGAGCAGAACCAACAGCACACTCACAATGATGAGACGAACGATGGTTTCGCCGGTGATGACAAAATAGAAAATTTTTCCG
Source organism: Candidatus Magasanikiibacteriota bacterium (assembly GCA_016234265.1). GTDB lineage: Bacteria > Patescibacteriota > Patescibacteriia > Magasanikbacterales > GWA2-37-8 > JACRFW01. The sequence goes on along the minus strand of JACRFW010000006.1, from coordinate 11,370 downwards.
AGCTTAGAACTTTCCGGCAGGCCAAATTGCTTGCCCTTGATAAGCAAAATGAGAATAAAAATTAAAATGATCGGCAACAAAATGCCGTTAATCACTTGAGCGAAGATCATAACCTGAAACAGAGAGAACCATGGCTGGAGCGTGAGCACAGCAGAAAGCACAATGATCGCCGCCATAATGCCATAGAATGCCTTGGCCTCTTTCCAGGTGGTATCCATGCCGTGTTCAAAACCCAACGCTTCGCAGATGGAATAACTCGTGGTCAACGGCAAAATAAACGCGCCCAAAAGCGACGCAAAGAAAAATCCCACGCCAAAAATAATCTCCGCCAGTGAGCCCAAAACCGGAGCCAAAGCGCTCGCGGCCGTGGCGGCGCTATCCACCACGATGCCCCGATCAAATAGCACTTCCTTGGTGGTAATCATGATCATCGCCGCGATGAGACAAGTAAAAAAAGCGCTAAAATATACTTCAAGTCGCTGAATCTTGTAGTCTTTCGGATCAGCGCCTTTATCCACCACATATGACTGTATAAAAAATTGTCCCCACGGAGTAATGGTGGTGCCCATCACCCCTAAAAGCGCGATGAGAAAAGGAAAGTCCGTCGGCATTCTGACCGCGACGCTTTCTTTGAGCACATTCGCCCAATTGGGGTGCGCCAATACTGCTGACACGATATAGACCAACAAAAAAAGCGAGATAAACAAAAAGAAGCGTTCAATTCTCTTAAATGATCCCTTGTAGAGCAAGACCCACACCAAAACCACAAAGATCGGCACCACCATCCACTTACTGACGCCGAACATTTCAAAAGCCGCCGCGATCCCGGAAAACTCCGAAGCGGTGACGGCGACATTGGCGGCAAACAACGTGAGCAAAGCAAACAGCGTCCAGCCGATCTTAAACTGCTCGCGAATGAGCGCGGCCAAGCCTTTTCCGGTGTAGACACCGAGCTTAATTCCTATTTCTTGGGTACAAGCCAAAGTAATGAAGTTCACCAAGAGCACCCACAGCATGGCGTAGCCAAAACGAGAGCCAACATAGGAGTAGGTACTGATGCCACCGGCATCATTGTTGGCCGTGCCGGCAATTATAGCCGGGCCAACCACAGACATTGCTAGCACCAATTTTTGCCATCGCGCTTTAAACATAAATCTTCACGCTTGAGGATGTAAGTGACGCATCACATCATCAATAGTCACCATCCCTAAAAGCTTGTTATCTCTATCCAGCACTGCCGCCGTATACAAATCATATTTTGTCATAATTCGCACCACATCCTTAATGGAGTGTTGAACGCGCAAAGTCGCGTAGGGGTGATCTTTGATGAGCAAGTCGTCAATCTTAGCGTTCGGTTCGGCAAACATCAGGCGGCGCAAAGACACCGCGCCCTGAAAAACTTCAGCGTCATCAACAACATAGGCGTACAAAACTGACCGCATAGAATCGGAGTGTTTCTCAATTTCTTTGAGCGCCTGCTGTACCGTCCAAAACGGCTTCACCTGTATAAGGTCAGTAGTCATGAGCCCACCGGCCGTGTCATCTTTGTAGCGGAGTAACTGTTCCACACTGGTCAATTTGCGGCCGGGCAGTTTGGCCAGCACCTCTTCCGCTTCCTTTGGCGGGAGCATTTGAATAAGGTCCGCCACCTCATCGGTAGACATCTTTTCTAAAATATGAGAGGTCTTCTCCGGCCCTAGGCGATCCACTAAAATTTTCTGCAGCCGCGGCTCCAGCTCCTCCAGCACCTTCGCGGCAATAGTGTCATCAAGCGATCGTACCAGGCGAGCGCCGTGCTTAGTGCTTAAGTCTTCAATAATATTGGCGAGATCCGCGGGGTGAAGACGGATAAGATCGTCGGAAAGGCTGTCCACGCGCAACGCCCCCTTCACTCGTTGCGCTTTGCGCCAATCTATAAAACTAGGCTGGAACATTTGAAATACATCCAGCCACCCGATCTTCAAACGCCTCATGAGCCCGCTCAAACTGATATCAATGCCAATCACACACCAGATTTCATCCACTAAACCAAGCTTCAAATCATTCACGCGCACCACCCGCGCCCCTTCAACGTCCACAATCTGCTCGTCAAAAATATCTTTCACCAACCAAACCGAGTCCTCGTTCGGGGTATTAGCCAAGATGTTAGCCGCCCGTATACGCAAAGTAATTTCGGAAGCTGCCAAAGCGGCCACGGCAGAAAGAGGAACGTATAAAATCTGCTTGGAGAATCGCTTGCGCACGCCTAAAAATAAAAGCGGGGCATACTGCCCCTCTTGCGGTTTGATGACAATATCCGCGAGCACCCCCACCACCTGATCGGAGCTGTCTCGGACTTTCGTTTTGAGGAGTTGACTAAGGTAAAGCATAAACCAAATAACGCGTCTACTATACTCTATTCTAAGCCTAAAAGCAACCCTATTTGTTTGTAAAAATTTCTGTACTAAAGGTACAATGCTCGTGAGCCAATCTTTGTCTGGCGACAAAAATACAAAATCATCGGCATAGCGAATATAGTGTTTCGTTTTGAGTTTATGTTTGACCCACTGATCAAAACAATTTAGATAGATATTTGAAAATAACTGTGAAGTGAGGTTGCCGAGCGGCAGGCCGATGCGGCCCCTCACCTCTTGCCCCTCTCCCACGGGGAGAGGGTGGCCACTCCTCCCTCCCCTATGAGGGGGAGGACAGAGGTGGGGGTTAACGTCGGTGAAAACCCCACCCTCTGTCCCTCCCCTTGTAGGGGAGGGGGTGATTATGCTAAAGAAGGCCGAGATTCTTCCAGCTGGCGGATTTATAGAACTAACAAAGCAGTATAGCACAAAACGGGCCTTTTGTCAAGTACAGTATACCCTGCTATACTAGTGCCAGTAAACCTATGAAAATCGGCATTGACGCCCGCATGTACGGCCCCAAACAAGGCGGATTGGGCCGCTACATTGAACAACTTATACTACACTTAGAAAAGCTCCACACCAACGTTGAATTTGTCATTTTTTTGCGTCGCGACAATTGGAACGAGTACCAACCGAGCAGGCCAAACTTCCGCAAAGTGCTGGCCGACATTCCTTGGTATGGTCTCACCGAACAAATACGATTGCCGGTAATTATAAAAAAAGAAAAAGTAGACCTCATGCACTTTCCCCACTGGAACGTACCGTTTTTTTATTCAAAACCATTTGTCGTCACCATTCACGATCTGCTCCTGCTTCACTACCCAACCCGCCGCGCCAGCACGCTCGGCCCCCTATTATATTGGTTTAAAAATTGCGCTTTCCGCATTATACTCAATCACGCCGTAAAAAAAGCCAAACATATTTTTACCGTCAGTGAATTTAGCAAGCAGGATATCGTTAGAACACTCGGGGTGGCAGAGAAAAAAATTGCCGTCACCTATCCAACCCCGTTTGAAAATAAAAAGTATAAAGTAGAAAATATAAACTACCACAACGACACGATACCTGATACCAACTACCTGCTACATGATACATTCGGCATCACCAAACCCTATGTGCTCTATGTCGGCGTTGCCTACCCACACAAAAATCTGGATGGTCTCTTGAAGGCGTGGAAGCTATTTGAGGAAAAATATGGAACCGGCTATCAGCTGGTACTTGCTGGAAAGAAAAATTACTTTTACAATCGTCTCACTAACAATTTAACAATGAAACAATTTAACAATGTCATCGTAACCGGCTTTGTCCCCGACGCCGATCTCCCCGCCCTCTACCAAGGCGCTTCTCTATACATTATGCCCAGTTTTTATGAGGGCTTTGCCCTGCCCGCGCTGGAAGCTATGGCCGCGGGCGTTCCGGTAGCATCTTCCAACCGCACCTGCCTGCCGGAAATTTTGCAGAACTCCGCTCTCTACTTTGACCCGGCTGACGCCGAGGGAATGGCCAATGCTATTTTTACCGGCTTAACCGATACTTCGGCCCGCCAAAAACTTCTCGCCGCCGCCCCTGCCGTGCTCTCCCTCTATCAAGGGGAAAAACTGGCTCAAAAAACTTGGGAAGTCTACCGAAATAGTGTATAATACTTCCTAACGAACTACTTTTCAGCCGAAATAGATATTGATCTTCGCGGTGCCAATTACGACTCGCCGCAGCGGGGTTTTGGCACAAGAAAATCAATATCTATAAGACCCATCATTTGTTGGATTTTCTTCTCACTATTGTGCCTAAAAAACAAATCCGGCGGTGCGCCAACTGCCAAAAAGTCGGCCACAACAAATCTACCTGCACCACGCCGACGGCAACCCAGACTGTTTCTCCCAAAACGCCTCCACCGCCGTTGAAATTTTTTATACACCACGTTACCCACGAACCAACCGCCTCTCCCCACGTTATCAACCTCAAAAGAGAACAGGACTCATTATGGAACCAAGTGGAAACAGTTTCCCCCGAACCAGATAATGCCCTCTACCAACACTATCATGAAACTCGGCCATCGCCATTGGTCTCGCCGCCAAAGGCAACCCCCGCCCCGAGCCGGCTGTTCCAGAAAATAAAACACCTTCATAACGCCATTAAAGAACTCCGACCTTGGTTCCATAAAATAACCAGCTTTCCCCGTCAGCTCATTCCCACCAAAGGGCTGGCTGCTGTGGCGGTGTTGCTTGTTTTCCTTATCATCATCCCCGGGCCGGCCAGAAGTTATTACAACCAGCTGGAATCAATCAAAAATACGGTCGCAAACGAAGGTCTGGCTGGATTTTCAGCTCTTCAAGATTCCGCCGCCGCCCTCCGTGAGGCCGATCTGAACAAAGCCAGCAGCGCCACCCGCCGGGCACTCGCTACTTTTGACCAATCTTTAAATATCGTCGGGCAACACAGCATTCTTACTACGCTCGCCCGCGCGATGCCGCTGGTTGGGGGCGAAGTGGAGAGCCGAGAAAACATTTTACTCGCCGGCCAGGAAATAGCCGTTGGCAACAGTTATCTCCTGTACGGCCTCTCGATAATACCGAAGAGCCCGTCCAGCACACTATTGCAACAAATAGACACGACGCTCGCCTATGTTAATAGCGCTCTTCCCAACTACCAAAAAGCTCTAAAACATTTACAGTTAGTCAAAGTAAACAATCTGCCCTTGGAATACCAAAGCCAATTTCTTGGGTACAGAGACCTATTCGGCCATTTAGTAAATGATTTTGAAAGTCTAGCCGACCTGGGCGGAGCAATTCATGAAATTTTTGGCGGCAAAGGTTTGCGCCGCTATCTGTTGGTATTCCAAAATGAGAGCGAACTCAGGCCCACCGGCGGCTTTATGGGTAGTTTTGCTATTATTGATGTAAAAGATGGGGCCATAGTGAACCTTGAAGTCCCGCCCGGCGGCACCTATGACGTGCAGGGACAACTCCGCGAGTTTATCAAACCCCCGGCGCCGCTCCTCCTCAGCAATAAACGCTGGGAGTTCCAGGACGCCAACTGGTTCCCCGATTTTCCGACCAGCGCGGAAAAAATTATGTGGTTCTATGCCCACAGCCGCGGTGTTTCCACCGATGGCGTCATCGCGATAAATTCTTCCGTCTTGCGAAGAATCCTGACTATACTCGGCCCCCTGACCGACGAAAAAAGACAACTCACCCTCAACGCGGATAATGCCTTGCCCACCATTCAACAGATCGTGGAGGAAGGACCGGAGAAAAAGCTCAACCGGCCAAAACAAATTCTCACCGACTTGGCGCCGGAGCTACTCGGCGCGCTTCACCATGTGCCGACAGATAAAATACTCGCGCTCCTCACCAACGCGTCCGAGGCTCTCAAGCAAAAAGAGATCCAGGCCTACTTTACGGACAGTCAGACGGAGGGTACTTTACGTTCTTTCGGCTGGACCGGACAGATACTTGATACTCCGGCAAATATAGACTATCTGTTCGTTGTGAATACCAACATCCAGGGACAAAAAAGCGACGCCAAAATACATCAAACCATTTCTCACCAGGCCGTCGCGGCGTCTGACGGTTCCATCATTGACAACGTCGTCATTACACGCGAACACTCTGGCAATCGGGGCGACATGCTCTACGGCCAGACTAACACCGATTTCCTGCGGCTGTACGTTCCTAAGGGGAGCACGCTCCTCTCCGCCGGCGGGTTCACCTGGCCAGAAGAAAAAAACTTCCAAGTTCCAGATGCGTGGACAACCGACGACCCCTTCCTGAATGCCCACCAGACTGAAATAGGAGTAGACCAAACGTCCGGCACGGCCATCACCGAAGAGTCTGGCAAAACCGTCTTTGGCAACTGGGTTATCACCGAGCCGGGTCAGGTGAGCCAGGTGCAGTTCACATACCGCCTTCCGTTCACCCTTTTCTCCGCCACCTCCGACGCGACGCTCTCTGGCTGGCAAAAAATGCTCAGCCCGTTATCCGCCCCGCTCGCCCGCTACCAGCTCGTGGTACAAAAGCAATCTGGCCTCACGGCCGACTTTGAAAGTCAAATCGTCTTTCCGGCCAATTGGCGACCGGAGTGGAAAGATGGCGCCGCTCTCAAAACGGCAAAAAATGGCGCTACCATTGAAAAAAAACCGCTGACTGCCGATTCGGTCTGGAGCCTCCTCATGAAAAAACAATCTAATTAAAATTTGATATTTTCACTATGCCTGAGAATACCCCCCGGGAAACTCCCTCAGAAGAAATCAAACCGAAAAAAAAACGCGCTCTTCGCCACCGGACATTTGTGACCAAACCGGCTGAGACCGACCCGGGAGCCGTCAGCGCGGCAGAGCTCAATTCCTCTCTCTCAGCAATTTACCAAGATGAATCCGGCGCCATCCCCGATATGAAAAAAATAAATATTAAAAAAACGAGTCCTCTCATCACGGCGATCACCTGGCTTTTCGGTATCGCTCTCTTTGGCGCGGCCCTGGCCTGGGCCGGGTTCTTTTGGCTCTCGCCGGGAAATTCCGGAAATGACGAATTGGTAAAGCTTGTTCTCACCGGACCAACCGAGCTCACGCTCAACGCCACCAGCACCTACACCATTACCTTCCAAAATAACGGAACAGCCCCGCTCCGGAATGTTACCTTTTCATTGTACTACCCCAAAGGATTTGTCTTTGCCACCAGCTCACCGGCTTTAAAAAATACTCTGCACAATGAATTCACCCGCGCGACCATCGCCCCGGGTGAGTCAGGCACCATTGTCGTTTCGGGTAAAAACTACGGCGCGCTCAATGAACGAAAATCCTGGCGAGTATTCATGAACTATACACCGGCCAATTTTAACTCGGAACTGCAAAAAGCCGCCACCCTGACCACAGCGCTCACTGCCTCGGGGGTAACGCTGGCTCTGGGCGGCCCGGACAAAGCGGTAGTGGGTACTGAAGTGGCGTACTCTTTCACAGTGAACTACGACAGTGATTTTACTTTGCCCTCCGAACTTGCGCCAATTACCCCGTCAAACTTTATTATTACTTCTTCCACGCCGGCCCTCAGCAAAAATAACCTCTGGAATATACTGCCAAACAAAGCGGCCACCACCACGCCGGATGGCGCTCCGTCACTCCGGCAATTTATAGTGCGCGGCAAATTTACCGAACGCCAAGACACGCCGACGCCGCTTAAGGGTGTACTCACGCTCCCGGTTGGAAACGACCGGTTGGAAATTGCCCGCGCGGAGCTGGCGCCAGAGGTGATCAAAAACGATCTGGACTTTAACGTGGCCATCAATGGTTCGCTCACCGATTTTGCCAGCACTTTAGGCGATCTGCTCACCATTACGCTCCACCTGAAAAACACCAGCGCGGCCACGCTCAAAAATGCCGTGGTAAACTTGGTTCTTGATGGCCCAGCGGAAAAACGACAAAGCATCCTGAAGTGGTCCGATATCGCCGATCAGGCTAATGGCGACATTCAAGGCCAGCAATTGAACGCCACCACCCGACGGGGCGCCATTACCTGGAATAATAAAAAAATCCCGGCGCTCGCCCAAGTAAAACCGAACGATGAAATAACCATTGATCTGCGCCTGCCGATTAAAGATGCCAAAGCTTTTGACACAGCCGCCATTAAAACCCCCGCCATCACCGTTGCCGGCAATCTCACCTTCATAAACCAAAACGGCGCTACGGAAACTGTCAGCGCCAAACCGATTACCATTACCCTGAACTCCGATTTGAAATTTGAAGGTCGTGATACGGTGGAGAAAGATGCCGCAGGGCAAGATGTCCATACGGTCGCCTGGGTGCTCGGGAACAGCTTCCATCCGCTCAAAAACATTTTCCTGACTGCCACTGCCTATGGAGATATTACCATCGCCACCTCTTCTCCCTCCGCCGGCACGTTTTCGTTTGACCCCGGGACAAAACAGCTCCTTTGGGCTATTCCCGAAATGCCCGAGAGTGTTGATGTCCTGAATAGCAGCTTCACTATTACGCTCCACAAAAACGACCCCACTCAAAATACCTTACTGTCAAAAGTGCACATTCTCGCCGATGATGTGGTGACCGGACAAAAAATTGATCTCGCCGGCGACGAGATCTCTCTCAACCGGGAAGCGCCGGCTCCTTAGGCCAAGAAAAACTTGACCAGATCATCAGCCGTGGATTGATCGGCGCCAGCTATCCAGTGAATCCGGCTATCTCGTTTGAACCAGGTCATCTGCCGTTTGGCGTACTGGCGAGTCTGATACCAGACGAGCCGGAGCGTTTCGGGCAGGTTCATTTCTCCGGACAAATAGGAAACAAACGGCTGATACCCAATACTCGTTAGGCTCGGCACAACTGCCGAGCCGTATTTTTTCCACAAAGCCTGAACTTCCTCAACAAAACCCTGCTCAATTTGGATCTTGAGACGTTTCTCAATTCGGGCCTCTAGTATGTCTTTTGGCCACGCCAGACCGATCTGCAAGGTTTGAAATAGCGCTGGCGACTTGGTCTGTTGCGCTCTAAATGACTCGCCCGAGAGAGTGGCCACCTCCAGCGCCCGAATCAGCCGCCGGGGGTTTTGCCTATCAATAACCGCGGCCGTCACTGGGTCGCGTTCTTTTATTAATTTTTGCAGCTCCGTCAACGACAATTTCTCAAAACTCTGCCGCAGATCTGCATCAGGCGGGACATCAGGAATATCCAGATTATCAACGATGGCAGCTATGTACAATCCCGTCCCGCCAACCAGAAAAGGCACTTTGCCGCGACAAATAATGTCTTGAATGGCGGCGAGAGCGTCGCGCTTAAAATCCGCCAGTGTATAGCTCGTGGTCGGGTCAACACAATCCACCAAATGATACGGCACCCCCGCAACCAGATACTTGTCCTCAACCCATTCCCCGGCTGGTTTGGCCGTACCGATAGAAAGTTCACGATAAATCTGTCGCGAATCCGCCGAAACAATCTCCCCGTTATATTTCTTCGCCAGCGCAATCGCCAAGTCGGTCTTAGCGCTCGCCGTCGGCCCGACAATCACCACAAGCTTTGGCAGCTTTTCCATATACCTTCAGAAGAAACTACAATCTCTCTTTAATCTCTCGCAAAACCTTTGCCACAAAATCCGCTTTAGACATTTTTACTTGGTCCTCTTGTCCCCGTACGCGGATCATCCACTCTTCCCCAGCCAATTCTTTATCACCCACCACGACAATGTACGGAATTTTCTTACCCGCCGCGTTGCGCACTTTTTTCCCAACTGTTTCATCAGCCGCGTCAACACTAACACGAATACCATCGGCATCAAGTTCTTTGCTCAAAACATCGGCACCGTCAGCATGCTTAACCGACACCGGAGCCAACAATACTTGTATCGGGGAGAGCCACACCGGCCAAATTCCCGCGTAGTGTTCAATGAGAAATGCCATAAAACGCTCGTGGGTGGAAAGCGGCGCGCGATGAATAACAAAGACGCCATTGTTCGCTTGGCCGGTTTCATCGGTATAGCTCAATTCAAAACGTTTCTTGGCGGCAAAATCAAGCTGGACCGTAGACATCGTCTCTTCCCGACCCACGACTGACTTAAACATGACATCAACTTTCGGGCCATAGAAAGCAGCCTCATCATCAGCTTCCACAAATTGTACCTTCATTTCCTGTAATACTTCGCGAATCGCGCTCTCGGCAATCTCCCAATTAGCCGGCTCATTAATATATTTCTCGGTGTGCTGCGGGTCCCATTTTGATAACCGGAACCAATAATCCTCCAAACCAAAAATAGCAAAATACTTCATCATCAACTCCAACACGCTTTGAAACTCCTGCTTGATCTGGTCTTGGCGACAATAAATATGCGCATCGTTCATGGTGAGCGCGCGCACGCGGAGTAGCCCGGCCAAGGTGCCCGAGAGCTCATTGCGATAGCACGTGCCATATTCGGCGATGCGTATTGGCAAGTCGCGATAACTGTGCGGCTCGTGGCGATAAATAACGTGGTGGTGAGGGCAATTCATGGCTTTGAGATAATAGGTGCCATCATCCATCGCCATCGCCGGGTACATGCTGTCTTTATAGTACGGCAGGTGGCCCGACGTGATGTATGTCTCCTCTTTGGCCAAATGCGGGGTCGCCACGCGCACGTAGCCGCCTTTATGCTCCATCTCTTTAGCGAGTTTTTCAATTTCGTCACGGATAATAGTGCCCTTCGGCTGCCAAAGCACCAGCCCCTTGCCAATGAGGTCGTCAAAAAAGAATAGTTGCTGATCCTGCCCGATCTTGCGGTGGTCACGTTTCTTGGCTTCCTCCAACATGTTCAGATGCACAGCCAATTCTTTGCGATTCGCGAAAAGCAAACCGTAAATACGCGTCAGCATCGGTTTCTTTTCACTTCCGCGCCAGTACGCCCCAGCCAGTTTTTGCAATTTTAGACCATCCAGCGGAATTTCTTTCGTATTGGCCGCGTGACCACCCCGACACAAATCTGTAAATGGCCCGGACTCATACAAAGTTAATATCTTGCTCTCTTTAGCAAACTCATCAATCAGCTCCAGCTTGAACGGCTGGTCTTTCTCAAACTTCTTCGCTTCGGCGACAGTTACCTCTTTACGCACAAAAGCATGCCCGCCTTTGGCAATGGCCTTCATTTCTTCTTCAATTTTCGGTAAATCATTTTCTGACAAACTCACCCCCTCCGGAAATTTGAAGTCGTAATAAAAACCGTTCTCAATGGTCGGCCCAATGGCGAGCTTCGTGCCCGGATATAGCTCCAATACCGCCGCGGCCAGCATGTGCGCGGCCGAGTGACGCAGTGCGTCCAATTTTTGTGGTTCCATATAAAAAATAATTAGAAATGTATGCTTACTTAGATTCCAGAATCTAACGCAACATCTGTGATACCATTGGTATCTAAGATAACGTTAGATTCAGTATGATTAAACAATTTAAACGATTAAGCGGAAAGGAACGAGAAGAAATCAGTCGGCGATTAGCCTGCGGTGAAAT
>JACRFW010000042.1 GCA_016234265.1 Candidatus Magasanikiibacteriota bacterium | reverse complement strand
ACGGAGTTTGACAAGGTATCAATCCGAGAGATCAAGCGCGTGCAACGGGAGTTGAACGATCGCCCCCGCGCCGTGCTACACTACCAGAAGCCCGATGAAGTCATTAACCGACTCGTTGCGTTAAAAGTTTGAAACCAAGAATCTAAAAAATGTCTATTTTTACTTGCCGGCAATAATCTGATCCGCGACGTTGCGCGGGCAGTCAGCGTAGTGATCAAACTCCATGCTGGACGAGGCGCGGCCCTGGCTCATGGAGCGCAGGTTGGTGACGTAGCCAAACATGCTCGCCAGCGGCACCATGGCCTTCACCACTTTCATTTGTCCGCGGTCGGTCATTTCCAAAATCTGACCGCGCTTGGCGTTCAAGTCGCCGATGACGTCGCCCATAAAATTTTCCGGAGTAACCACTTCTATCTTCATGATCGGTTCAAGGATAACCGGGCTGGCTTTTTTACAAGCGGCTTGAAAAGCCAGGCTTCCCGCCATCTTGAAAGCAATTTCCGATGAGTCCACTTCGTGGTAGCTACCATCGAAGCATGTGACCTTGAGGTCAACCACCGGGTAGCCGGCTTGGATACCGCGAGTGAGCCCTTCTTTCACGCCTTTTTCAATGGCCGGAATAAATTCACGAGGCACGACACCGCCTTTAATTTCATCAATAAATTCAAAGCCCTTGCCCGCCTCTTGCGGCTCCACGCGGAGGTAACAATGGCCATATTGACCGCGACCACCGGACTGTTTGATGTATTTTCCTTCTGCTTCGGCCGAGGAACGAATAGTTTCTTTGTAGGCCACTTGCGGAGCGCCGACGTTGGCTTCCACTTTGAACTCACGCTTCATGCGGTCAACGATGATGTCAAGATGTAACTCGCCCATGCCAGAGATGATGGTCTGGAGCGTCTCCGGATCGGTGTGTACGTGGAAAGTCGGGTCCTCTTCGGCGAGTTTTTGCATGGCCATACCGATTCTTTCTTGGTCGGCTTTGGTCTTGGGCTCAATCGCCATAGAGATAACCGGTTCGGCAAAAGTGGGGCGATACAAAAGAATGGGTTTGTTTTCATCACAAAGCGTGTCACCGGTGGAGACATCTTTCAAACCAATGGCGGCGGCGATTTCTCCGGAGTAAACTTCTGTAACATCTTCGCGGTTGTTGGCGTGCATACGCACGATACGGCCCAGACGCTCTTTGTTACCTTTGCTGGAGTTATAGATATAGCTACCAGCGGTGACCATGCCAGAGTAGACACGGAAAAAAACCAATTTTCCGACAAACGGATCGGTAGCAATTTTGAAAGCCAAACCGCAGAACGGCGCCGAATCCGAAACCTCGCGGATTTCTTCAGCATCGGTGTCCGGGTTGTGGCCTTTGACAGCTGGCACGTCCGTCGGGGCCGGAAGGTAGGCAACCACGTCGTCAAGCATGAGCTGGACGCCAATGTTGCCAAGCGCGGAGCCGCAGAGCACGGGGTAAATACCGCCCCTCAAAACGAGAGCGCGAATGCCTTTTTTTATTTCTTCAATGGTGAAGGGCAACGCATCTAAATACTTAGCCATCATCTCATCATTCGCTTCAGCTACAATTTCCATGAGTTTCGCGCGGTGGGTAACCACCAGTTCTTTCATATTTTCCGGAACGGGCAACTCAACAATATTTTGCCCCTTCTCCCCTTCAAATTTAAAAGCCTTTTCTACAATGATATCAACGATACCGCAAAACGACCCTTCCTGTCCGATGGGTAATTGTACGGCGACGGCTTTGTTGGACAAACGCTCCTGAATGGAGGCGAGACTCATATAAAAATCGGCGCCGAGCTTGTCCATTTTGTTCACAAAAGCGATGCGCGGCACGTTGTATTTGTCGGCTTGATGCCAGACTGTTTCCGACTGTGGCTCCACACCCTGGGAACCGTCAAACACGGCGACAGCGCCGTCCAAAACGCGGAGACTGCGCTCTACCTCAACAGTAAAGTCCACGTGGCCGGGAGTATCAATGAGGTTGATGCGGTGACCTTTCCAGAAACAAGTGGTGGCGGCGGAGGTGATGGTGATGCCACGCTCTTTTTCCTGTTCCATCCAGTCCATGGTGGCTTCACCTTCGTGTACCTCACCAATTTTGTGCTTCTTGCCAGTATAAAAGAGAACACGCTCGGAGGTAGTGGTCTTACCGGCGTCAATGTGCGCCATGATGCCGATATTACGGGTTTTTTCTAGTGAATACTCTCTGGGCATAAAAAATTTTAAGAAGAATTGTCATTCCGAGCGACCGATAGGGAGCGTGGGAACCCCCCGGGGATTGCCACGTCGCTACGCTCCTCGCAATGACACTTAATTACCGAGAAAATCTGGCAAAGTGCGCGAAGGCCTTGTTGGCTTCGGCCATGCGATGGACGTCGTCGCGTTTTTTGATAGCGTCGCCGAGGCCTTGGCTGGCTTCAAACAAAACAGTCGCTAATTTTTTAGCCATGGCCTGGCCTTTCTTGGCGCGAGCGGCGCCGATAATCCAACGGAAAGACAGGGCGGCCTGACGTTCGCCGCGCACCGGCATCGGCACCTGGTAGTTGGCGCCGCCAACACGGCGGGTGCGCACTTCCAGTTGCGGCGACAGATTGCGCATAGCCTCTTCAAATACCGCCAGGCCGTCGCGTTTGGCGAGCATCGCGACGATAGCCAGCGCATCATAGACGATGCCCTGAGCGACGGTCTTTTTGCCCTTCATCATGATGTAATTTATAAATCGGCCCAAAAGCACGCTGCCGTACTTTGGATCGGGTTTGATGTCTCGTACTTTAGCTCGTTTTCCACGCATATAATTGAATAACAGTAATTAGGATTATTTCTTCGCTGCTTTCGGTCGCTTGTTGCCGTACAGCGAACGACCACGGCGGCGATTGCTGACGCCCTGGGTATCATAAATACCGCGTACGATGTGGTAGCGGACACCGGGCAAGTCTTTCACACGGCCACCGCGAATGAGCACGATGGAGTGCTCCTGGAGGTTGTGGCCTTCACCGGGAATATAGGCGATGACTTCCATGCCATTAGAGAGGCGCACCTTGGCGACTTTACGCAAAGCCGAGTTTGGTTTTTTCGGAGTGGTGGTATAGACCTTGGTGCAGACACCGCGCTTGAAACTAGTTCCTTTGCGGAAATAGGTGGTGCGGCGGTGCAAGTTGTCCACGGTGAATTGCAACGCTGGTGTCTTGGTCTTTCTGACCTTGGCCTGGCGCGGTTTGCGGATGAGCTGATTGAGTGTGGGCATAATTGATTAAATTCTCGATCTTAATTATTTTATTATAATTTCATAGTATCCGCACTTCGTCGCGTAGAAATTCTACGCGACTTCGGCGGATTGTTACTTCCTGCGAAATTTCCTACGCCTGCGGCTTGAAAATTTCGGGCAAGTAACAAAAAGACTGAACGGTTGAGCTCAGCCACGAGTTTTCGTTTGACGTTCTGGGGAGAAGTATAAATGAAAGTACAGAAATTGTCAAGAGTCTGCTTTCCCCATTTTTATAGATCGTCCATGTCTCGCAAAAAACTTCCCGGTCTTATTTTTAGCGGTTGGTCTTCAGAAATATATTCCACGTCGGCGGTTGTATCATTCAGTACTGTCGTGTTCATCAAAATAGAGTGATCATCAATAAGCGCTGGGTCTATTTCGTTTAAAAACATACTTGGCCCGGAGAGGAAATCCCCATAAGCACCGCCAGCCATCGGGTAGGTGAGAAATAATTGGCGCTTGGCGCGAGTGATGGCGACGTAAAAAAGGCGCCGCTCTTCTTCCAGGCCATTATCTTCTTTCAGAGCGCGATCGCTCGGGAAGCTCCCGCTCGCCAGGTTCATGACAAATACCGCACTCCACTCCAACCCCTTGGCTTGGTGAATAGTGGAGAGCACAATTTTTTCTTTGGGCTCGGCGTCTTCTTCTTTATTAATAAGAGAAAAAGATTCCTGCAGGGTGGTGTCCGCCAAAAATTGTTCCAGATCGTCGTAGCGCTCGGCGAAAAGTGCCAACTGTTTAATGTCGGCGAGACGTTCGCGGCTATCAATAAATTCGCTATCAAGATAATCGCGATAGGCAGATTGGGTGAGAGCGTCAATGAGCGCGGTTGGCGAGCGAACGACCGCGGCCAGCAACTTCTCCCAGATGGCGAGAAAATTGTTCCAGCCAATTTGGGCTTTGGGGCCGAGGATGTCATGACCTATTTGCGCGACACTGTCATTCTGAGGCACAGCCGAAGAATCCCTTACACTTTGTTCAAGAGATCCTTCGCTTCGCTCAGGATGACACAAGCGACTGATCGCTTGTGTCACCTTTTGCGCCGCGGCTGGGCCAATGCCTTCTTCGTGCAAAAGCACGCGCAGCCAGGCAGCGGTGTCGGCCAGGTTGTTCATGATACGCAGGTAGGCCAAGATATCTTTAATATGGGCACGTTCAAAAAAGCGCACCCCGCCGCGATAATCATAGGGAATACCCCGACGTACTAGTTCTACTTCCAGCATCTGCGAATGGTGGGCGGCCCGGAACAACGTAGCAATTTCTTTCGGGGGCATACCGGCCTTGAGCAATTCTTCAATTTTTGAAGCGATAAAATTACCTTCGGCCTGCTGATCCATTTCTGGAAAAAGCTGCGGGCGGGCGCCGGTTTCGCGCGTCTTCAGATTCTTCTGATACTGATCGCGGTTGTTGGCTATCACACCATTCGCTAGATCCAAAATTTCCCGGCTGGAGCGGTAGTTAGTTTCTAGTTTAAAAATTTTCGCGCCCGGGTACTGTTTCTCAAACTGCAAAATATTTTGAATGTCCGCGGCGCGGAACGAATAAATGCTTTGGGCGTCATCACCAACCACCAGCACATTGTGGTGCACCGCCGCGAGCTGACGGATGATAGACGCTTGAATTTTATTGGTGTCCTGATACTCATCCACCAAAATATACTGGAATTGGGTGGCATATTTTTCCTGCACCTTTGGCTGACGCAGCAAAATAAGTAGGTTCACGAGCAGGTCATCAAAATCCATGGCGTTCGCCTCTTTTTTGCGTAAGCGATAATCATTGGCAATGACGCCGATCTGCTCAATGAACGGAAGCCACTGCGGATAGCGCTCTTCCACGACCTCGGCGATAGAGCGCTCGGCATTGGTAGCATAGCTGATAACACTGTGGATAGCGCTAGCCGAGGGGAAACGCTTGCCCCCCTGCGGTTCAACCTTCACTTCTTTGATACAAAGTTTCAAAAGTGACTGACTGTCGTCGCTATCAAGTACCGTAAAGTTGTTGCCATAACCCAAGAGCGGCGCATAGGCACGCAAAAGGCGATAACCAATGTGGTGAAAAGTGCCCGACCACGGCAGGGGGTGACTCGCGCCTGTCAGCTTCTGCATCCGCACCTTCATCTCTTCGGCGGCTTTGTTGGTGAACGTGACCAGCAAAATATTTTCCGGTTTTATGCCCCGTTCCAAGAGATAGGCAACACGATAGGTGATGGTACGGGTCTTGCCGCTCCCCGCTCCGGCTAAAACTAAACACGGGCCGTCGCCATTCTGCACGACCGCGAGTTGTTCAGGGTTGAGTTCCGCTGAAAAATTTATCATAGGCACCATCGTACCACAGCGCGAACACTTCAGCCAACTCTCCACATTTTGAAAGGCGCCTATACCATTGTTTCCGGTTCCAATCTACCCGCCTCGTCCTCAAAAAATTGGCACCACTCTTCAATTTTTATTTCCCGGAGCATCTTCGGATAATCCTTGACGCGCCTGGCCCGCAAAAACTGTGCTCCGAGCTGGAGCGGATCAACATGCCAATCAAATTTTATTTTGGCCTTCTTCACCAAATCAGCCACCGTCCATTTCTTTTCCTGAAGTATAAGGTACAGATCAATAAAATCTCTTGAACGAGGCTTCTGAAAAAAAATCCAAGTCCTCCGAATAACGGTGGTGTAAATAGTATTCTGCCAAAGCGGTCCCTCCGGTCAGATAAAAATACTGGCAAATAGTTCTGCTATCGCCAATCACTTTGAGTAACCGCCGCTGGTTTTTGCTTAAGATCGTTTTTTCGGCCACAAAAGCCAGGATAAGAACGCTTTTTTCTTGGGGTCAAGATGAAGTTCCGACCAATATTTCCTCAAGTCTTTCTTAGATAATTTTTTGCCGTCCAAACCAAAATTTACCATCTGTTCTATCCTCCAGATAGCATACTGCTTTGGATCTTTTTTGAGTTGTTTTGTATCGATTGACCAATTGTACATAGTATAATTATACCAATGAACTACCCCGCAGCAAGCTGACGGGGTATCACGATACCGCGAACAGCTTGAGTTGTTGCGAGTGCAATTGTTGATAATTTGTAGCACCTTGATTTCTGACGTAATTTTGTATCTGTTGTTCGTTGGCGGCATGGCCGACCGTGTTGATATAGTAGCCTTTTGTCCAAAATTCGCCGCCCCACAAATACTGTTTAACGATTGGCTTTCTTTTGAAAATTTCTCTGGCGGTGATGCTT
>JACRFW010000004.1 GCA_016234265.1 Candidatus Magasanikiibacteriota bacterium | reverse complement strand
GCTATGACGCAGCTGGCCGGTGATCCGCTGACTGGTTTTTTGGCTGTGAAGGACGCGCTTACTTTTGAATCTCCGCACATTGATGATATCCGGAGCGATCTCGCCAGAGTAATGCTTGAAGTTATTAATCGTGCCTATACTCGTCTGGGGCGGGACACCAGCAATGAGATGCTTAACGCCATTACCGAAGCGCTGGAAAGAAATTTATCGCTCCACCCGCGCGACATTCGTCTGTACATGATGCTGGCTCAGGTGGGCCAGTTGCAATCCGTGGTGAATAATGATGGTCGTTATCTGCTTAATGCCGAACGTTATTTAACAACCAGTTTGGTGTATAGCCCCCATCGCCAGCAGCTTTTGTATATGTTGGCAACGATCAAGGCTCAACTTAATAAAAAAGATGAGGCGGTGCAGATAATGGAGCAGGCTATTACCGATGACAATCGCATTGGCGAAGGCTATTGGCGGTTGGCGTATATTTATAATTTTTATAAGGATAATGCCAAAGCGAGAGAAATGCTTGATTTGGCAAAACAAAAAGGCATCGTTTTTGATGCCCAAGGGCAGCAGGTTGAAGCGATGGTTAACGCGGATCAAGCGCCCGGTACCAAGAAGTAGTTTGCGCTACCATTTCCGATAATGGCGGGGGAGTGAGAGCGTTTTGTGCATACTCTTTCATCGCATCAGGATTTTCAACAGAAAAACACAATGCCTCAGCCAATTCTTCCACCGAATCTGGACTGACTAACAGCCCGGATTTTTTATTTTCAATTAATTCCGGAATACCCCCCACGCGCGTGGCGATAATCGGCACGCGTGCCTGCATCGCCTCCAAGAGCGCATAAGGCAGACCTTCTTTGCGGGAAGGCAGAACAAATAGGTCAAAGGCCGGCAGGTAACGGCTAGCTTCGGCTATTGTTCCGGTCAGGTAAATTAAATTTTCCAAATGGTTTTCAGAAATGAGCTTAGACAGTTGGTCTCTTTCTGGTCCCCCGCCAATGAGCAGGCATAAAACATCTCGCAGGGTGTTTTTCTTTTCCGCAAGAGCTTGAATAAGAACATCCAACCCCTTCGTTTTGTGATAGTTGGCAATTGAGCCAACCCAAATAGTTTTTTCGGAAAGTGCGCGGCCAATTTTATTTGCCAGTTCGCTACGCGTTTCTTTTTTTGAAAGCGGCGCATTTTGTTTGCTCACCCCATGCGGAATGACTGTTATTTTATCTGAGGGGATTTTGAGAAGGGTTTTGCCCTGTTCTGCTTCAAATGACGAGAGCGCGATAAAGCCATCTTTGAGCCGGGCAGTCCATTTTTCAAGAGAGAAGTACAGCTTTTTTCTAAGCCAGGGGAGGGGCTCGTTGAATATCCAGCCATGTATGGTATAGACAGTGCGTAGGGAGTAGGGGGCAGGGAGTAGTTTTTTAGCCAGCGACCCGATAATACCGGCTTTTGAACTGTTCAGGTGGATAATATCAGGTTGTAATTTTTTGTAAAGATTTGCCAGTTCAAATACTGCTCGCAGATCATGGTAGGGGGTAATTCGTCGCACTAGGTGAGAGAGCTGTATGACCCTGATCCGCTCATCTTTGCTTAATTTATTTTGCAGGTCTCGGCGGCCTTTTGGCTCCCCAATAGCCACTATAACGTCAAAATTAGGCCCGAGGGCGGTCGCTAGGTCATAGATATAACGTTCCGCGCCGCCCCATTCCCCCTGGGTGATGACGTAGAGGATTTTTTTGGTTGGTTTCATTGGATTTAGCGAGTTGACTTTTTAGACCAACTATAGCATACTATCTTTAATATTTTCATACAATAGTAGCTTATTTATGCGGATTTTGGTCACTGGCGGGGCGGGGTTTATCGGCTCATATATCTCTGAGAGTATTATCGGGCAAGGTCACGAAGTTGTGTGCGTGGATAATTTGTTTACCGGTTCAATGGATAATTTAGAGGGAGTCGCCGACAATCCTCGTTTTACTTTCATTAAACATGATATTGTTGAACCGCTGTTTATTGATGGTGTGATTGATCAAGTTTATAATTTGGCCTGTCCGGCTTCGCCGGTGCAATACCAGAGCAATCAGGTGCATACCATTAAAGCGAATACAGTCGGCATGATTAACATGCTCGGTTTGGCTAGGGAACATGGGGCAAGATTTCTTCAGGCTTCCACTTCCGAGGTCTATGGCGACCCGGAGGTGCACCCGCAAGTGGAAGAATATCGCGGTAATGTGAACCCAATCGGCCCCAGGGCCTGCTATGACGAAGGCAAGCGAGTAGCCGAGACGCTCTGCTTTGATTATTTTCGTATGCACGGGATGGAAATAAAAGTGGTGCGTATTTTTAACACCTACGGTCCGCGGATGGCTTTTAACGATGGTCGCGTGGTTTCTAATTTTATTGTTCAAGCGCTGAAGAAAGAGCCGCTCACTTTATATGGCGATGGTTCGCAAACCAGGAGTTTTTGCTATGTTGATGATTTGGTGACCGGGCTTATTGCGATGATGAAAACAGATAAAAAAATTACTGGCCCAATCAATTTAGGCAATCCTCAAGAAATGTCAATACAAACTTTTGCCGCGACCATAAGCGACCTATGCGATAGTAAACAAAAACCTCTATACAAAGATTTACCAATTGATGATCCTCGTCGCCGTTGCCCCGATATCACCAAAGCCAAGAAACTGTTGCAATGGGAGCCGAAGGTGTCTTTAGCGGATGGGCTGAAGAAAACTATTGTTGATTTCCGTGCCCGGCTTGAGAAAAGTCAGGTATGATAGCGAACCAGCCAAAAAAAAGGATTCTCATTTTTTCAACCGCCTATCTTCCGTATGTAGGCGGGGCCGAAGTGGCGGTAAAGGAGCTGACTGATCGCTTGGCTCACGATTTTTCTTTTGTTCTTATTACCGCTCGGCTGAAGCCTGATGCACCAGAGTACGAAAAAATTGGCGCGGTGGAAGTATATCGCATTGGCAAGGGCAACGCCTGGGACAAATATCGTTTAATTTTATCTGGATACAAAAAAGCGAAAGAGCTCTGTCCGCTAGCTGGCGGATTTGACCTGGTGTGGGGCATAATGGCGAGCTATGCCGGTTTTGCCGCGTTGCGCTTTAAGAAAAGAAACAAAACCGTGCCATTTTTGCTTACTTTGCAAGAAGGGGATAGCAAGTGGGATATTTATAAGCATGTGTGGTGGTGCTGGCCGTATTTTAAACAGATCTTCAAAAAAGCCAACGCGGTGCAAGCTATCAGTTCATACTTGTCTCGGTGGGCTCTTGAACTTAGTTTTTCGTACACTCCAGTCATTATTCCGAATGGCGTGGCGGTGCCGACATTTACTCCTCCCCTCGGTCACGACCAGGCCACGCTTCGGCGGGAACTGCGCTCGCAGTTGGGCATTTCTGAAAATACCAAAATTATTATTACCGTTTCCCGCTTGGTTAAAAAGAACGGGCTTGAGGATCTCCTCTTGGCCTCGGCTCTTTTACCGGCTAATACTCATCTAGTCATTTTGGGTGGTGGCGAGCGTCAGCCATCGCTTGAGCGCTTGAGCGCGCAGCTTGGGCTTACCAAACGCGTTCATTTTTTGGGAGAAATTGCTCATCGTAATATCCCGCCCTATCTGTGGGGGAGTGATGTTTTTTGCCGGCCCAGTCTTTCCGAGGGGTTGGGCAACGCTTTTCTTGAGGCCATGGCGGCCGGAGTGCCCGTGGTGGCCACCGCGGTGGGTGGCATTCCGGATTTTTTAAAAGACGGGGAAACCGGTTTGTTTTGTCAGGCGGCCAATGCCGAGGATATCGCGCAAAAAATTGAGCGCGTGCTTACTGATCCGGTTTTGAGTGATAAACTGCGCGCTAATGCCAGCGCGCTCGTGGCGCGAGACTATTCTTGGGGTACCGTTGCCCCGCGAATGGCGGATTTTATACGTTCTCTCCTATGAAGATACTCATTGCCGCGGATATTTTCCCCCCTCAAGCCGGCGGACCGGCCACCTATTCGGTAACGCTTGCGAACGAGCTGGTAAAACAAGGCGTAGAAGTTTGTATTGTTTCGCTCAACCCGCAGTCTGATAAAACGGTTGTTACATGTCCTATGTATTGTGTGTCGTCTACGAACAAACGATCGCGTTATTTGCAATATTTTTGGCTGTTGTTTAGGCACGCTCTGAAAGTTGACCTTATTTATGCTATGGGCCCGGTCAATGCCGGTTGGCCAACATCGATCGTAGCGCGAGTGTTACATAAAAAATTTGTCGTCAAAGTGGTAGGGGACTATGCTTGGGAACAAGGTGTAGTTAAATGCGGTGTTAAGGAATCGGTAGATGAATTTCAAAATAAAACTTATTCAGATTTTGTAGGTAGATTGCAGAAGGCCGAAAGATTGGTGGTGCAAAAAGCGGATCGAGTGATTGTGCCGAGCAAATATCTGGCCGGTATGGTGCAGGGCTGGGGCGCGCCGGGACATAAGGTTGAAGTGGTCTACAACTCCATTGAGATGCCATCTGAGGTTAAACCGGCGGAAAAGCCAGCCGGAGAGCGCTGGGTGGTGAGCGTGGCTCGTTTAGTGCCCTGGAAGGGCGTGGAGGCCGTTATGCGGGCTGTAAAAGAGCTCCAGGGGCAGTTCCCGGGCCTGAAGTTAAAGATTATTGGCGATGGGCCAGACAGAAGTAGACTAGAAGCTATTCAGAAAGAATTAGGTTTGTTTTCGACGGTATCATTCTTCGGCAACGTACCACGCGCGGGGGCGCTCTCGTATATTGCAGCCGCTGATGTGGTGGTTTTAAATAGTGGGTACGAAGGTTTGTCACATATATTGTTGGAAGCGCGCTTTCTTGGTCGCACCACTATCGCTAGCCGTATTGGTGGTAACCCGGAAGTTTTAGCGGACAATTATTTGTTTCCTTGGAACGATGTTGGCGCTATCAAGGAGTGCTTGAATAACGCGCTGCTTCATCCGGCAGAACCAGTTACAGCGGAATTTGCCAAACGTTTTCGTTTTGAGACTATGATCGCAGAGACTAAAAAAATATTAGAAGAAGTATGCGCCAGCTGATGATCAGTTTGGACAAAAAGATCCTCGATTCCGCCTCAGCCGTAGCCAAACGCATGATTGAGTATGGAAAGACCGACGAGCTTTTTATTTTAGTGCCGTCTTTTGAAAAAAAAGAAATACAACTGAGTAATACCGTACAAGCGTTCTCCACGGGAGGCAATAAATTACAGCAGTTATTTCGTCTGAAAAAAATGGGGCTTGAACTTATAAAAAAATACGAAATAAAATTTGTTACCGTCCAGGACCCCTCATTCATCGGCAATATTGGACGGTGGCTTAAGAAAAAAATTGGTGTGACCTTAGAAGTTCAGTTGCACGGTGATTTTTATAGTTCTGACTATTATAAAAAGTCAATTAAAAATAGAATTGGTTATTTTTTATTTGGCAAGAAAAATATTCTCGCTGCGGACAGGGTGCGAGTAGTAAGTGAGCGCGTGCGGAAGAGCCTTGGAGATTTAGGCATAGATGCACGTAAAATTTACATGAAACCGGTGCCAACTTTTGATTTGGGACACCTAGTTACCCGGCAAGTGCGTGATCTTAAAAATGAATATACCACTTTTGTAAAACGTTTTTTGTATGTAGGCAGACTTGAAGAAGTTAAAAATGTTGAGTGGCTCATTGATGTTTTTGGAGAAATTGTAACGCAACGCGGACTAAATTACGGGTTGTTAATTTTGGGCGAAGGTTCGCAGCTGACCAAGATTAGAGAAATAATTGAGAAAAAAAATTTGAGTCGTAACATTATTTGTAAAGGATGGGCAGATGAATTGCAAGGTTATTACTCTACCGCTGACTGTTTGTTGATCCCGAGTTTAAGCGAAAGTTACAGTAGGGTCGCTATGGAAGCCTACGCCGCCGGTACGCCAATAATCATGAACGACGTCGGCGTGGCCAACCACGAACTCAAACCGAGTGACAAGGTAAAAATTTTGCCGATCAATGATCGGGAGAAGTGGATCCAGGCGATAATTTCTATTTAGCCTAAAATGAATCAAATTTTCCCCGCAGCTATGCTGCGTGGGTAAAATAATTTTATGAAAAATGTTATTAGTTTGCTCCGTCCCAAGCAGTGGGTAAAAAATCTGTTCGTGTTCGCCGCGCTGGTTTTTGTCCGCGAGTTTACCGATATCGCTAAAGTGAAAATTGTTATCATGGCTTTCATCTCATGGTGTGCGGTGGCGAGCGCCGTGTACATCGTAAATGACATTAAAGATCTACCAGCTGATCGTCAGCATCCGGAAAAGCGGTTCCGTCCGCTTCCGTCCGGCCAGATCGGGGTCCGCGCGGCTCTGATAACGGCGCTCCTGCTTCTCATAGGCGGCTTGGCGTTCGCTTATTTCCTGGAGCCGAAGTTCGCCCTTACCATTGGAGCGTACTTTGCCCTGATGTTCCTGTACACCTTCATCCTTAAACAGCAGGTGATTCTGGACGTGATCACGATCGCGCTGGGGTTTGTCTTGCGGGTGGTCAGCGGCGCGGTGGTGATTGCCGTGTCCTTCTCTCCGTGGCTCGTCTTTTGCACTTTCTTTTTAATGCTCTTTTTGGGCATCAGCAAGCGCAAGACCGAATTTCGCGTGCTGGGTCCGGCTTCCGCCACTCGGCCCGTTCTCTCCGCCTATTCTTTACCTCTCCTGGACCAGATGACCATGGTGGCGCTTCCGCTCACCCTGATGACCTATACGTTGTACACCTTTTTTTCCGAACACAGCCGTTTGATCATGATAACTGTGCCGATCGTGATGTACGGCCTGTTCCGCTATCTTTTTATTACCCAGAACAAGCAGACTGACAATGATGGTCCGACCGACGATGTTTTTTCCGACCGGCCGTTGCAGATGACGGTGATCGTTTGGCTTTTATTCAGCATGGCGATCGTGCTGTGGCAGGGGTAATTTATGAATGAGATACCGTTGGAGGAGATACAATTGAATGTTCGCGGGGCCCTTATTCTGCTTGATGTTGATGGCACCCTTACTGCAGATGCTGACTATGCGGTCAGTCCCACTGCCCGCGAACTGTTGTCGCGGTGGGGGGCAGAGAACCGGGTAGTGCTGTGCACTAACACGCGCGACCAAGCTCGGCGGGCGCGGCTTGCGGGATTGTTCCGGTTGCCCACTACATCGGGGAAGTATAAAAAGCCAAGCAGGAAAATAGTGACAGAATTCGTGCCGCCGGTACCATCGAAAATAATTGTGATTGGAGATAAATGTCTAGTTGATGGTTGGTTTGCTGTACGCATCGGCGCCAGTTTTATAAAAAGTAAACGTTTAGTTTCTGGGCACGAGCGCTGGTTTGTTAAGGTGAGTTATTGGTTAGATAATATTATTTTTTGTATTTATTCATGGTTTAAAAATTTCCTATGAAATTTCTTATCACTGGCGGGTCAGGTTTTCTTGGTATTAATATCATTCGTTTTTTGCTCCAAAAAGGGCATCAAGTTCGTTCGATTGATAAGGAGCCGTTTGATTACCCGGAAAAGGATAAACTTGAAACAGTGCTTGGCGACATTCGTAACCGGGAGGTGCTGCGGGACGCGCTCAAGGGAATTAATATCGTGGTACATACGGCCGCCGCTTTACCGCTGTATTCTGAAGAGGACATTTATACTACCGATGTTGTCGGCACAAAAAATGTTTTAGAACTGGCTTTCGCCGAGGGAGCGGAGCGGGTCGTGCATATTTCTTCAACTGCTGTTTATGGTATACCAGACCATCACCCGCTTTTGGAAACAGACAAGCTGGACGGCGTCGGCCCCTATGGCAAAGCGAAGATATTGGCGGAAGAGGAGTGCCTGAAGATGCGTAGTCAAGGCAAGTGCGTTTCCATTATCCGCCCCAAATCATTTGTCGGTCCGGAACGTCTTGGCGTTTTCGCGCTTTTTTACGATTGGGCCAAAGATGGCCACGGGTTCCCGATGATCGGGAGCGGCCGCAATCGGTACCAGCTGCTTGATGTGGAAGACCTCTGTGAGGCGATCTATCTCTGTGCCATGATCCCGCCCGCCACCGTAAATGACACGTTCAATATCGGTGCCAAGGAGTTTACCACCATGCGCGAGGACTACCAGGCCGTTCTAGACAAAGCCGGTTTTGGCAAAAAGATCGTCGGCCTGCCGGCCGCGCCAGTCATTTGGACACTCCGGATCTTGGAAAAGCTCAAGCTTTCGCCGCTCTACAAGTGGGTGTATGAGACCGCCCACAAAGATTCTTTCGTTTCTATTGATAAGGCGCAAAAAGTATTAGGGTGGCAGCCGCGTTTTTCCAACAAGCAAGCACTCATTCGTAATTATGAATGGTACTTGGCTCACGCTGATTCTTTTAAGGGGCAAAGCGGCGTGTCGCACCGCGTGCCATGGAAGCAGGGGGTCTTAAAGTTCGCAAAGTGGTTTTTCTAGCGTGGATATGAAACTTTTGGTGTTAACACAAAAGGT
Source organism: Candidatus Magasanikiibacteriota bacterium (assembly GCA_016234265.1). Taxonomy (GTDB): domain Bacteria; phylum Patescibacteriota; class Patescibacteriia; order Magasanikbacterales; family GWA2-37-8; genus JACRFW01. The sequence goes on along the minus strand of JACRFW010000004.1, from coordinate 38,327 downwards.
GGATTTGAATGATTCCAACTTGGGGTCTTTTCATGCTTGGCTTCAGAGGTTGTCCGAGCAGGTGGATCACTTATATGTTGTTTGTTTGCAAAAGGGGGAGGACACATTAAATACAGATAAGGTCACCATTTTGTCGCTCGGTAAAGAGCGTGGTGCCGTATCAACCGTGAGATACGCGGCTCGTTTTTACGCGCACCTATGGCGATTGCGGGGGGAGTACGATAAAGTTTTGGTGCACATGAATCCGGAGTATGCTATTATGGGCGGGCTGTTTTGGCGCTTGGCTGGTAAAAAAGTTTTGCTGTGGTATACGCATAAGGCTGTTAATTTGAAATTGCGTCTAGCGGAAAAATTTGTTACAAAAATTTTCACTGCCTCCAAAGAGAGTTTTCGTCTACCCAGTAAAAAAGTAGAAGTGGTAGGGCATGGGGTAAACATGGAAGAATTTGCGACCCAAAAATGGTTGCGCCAATTACCTAATTACAGAGAGCAGATTTTGTTGTTAATTGCTGGTCGGGTTGCTCCGTCAAAAGATTTAGAAACGCCTATTCGCGCGGTAGCTGCGTTGAAACATATTGAAGATATTCCACCAGTTTTTTTGGATGTTATAGGCAGTCCTATTCTTGATGTTGATTATAATTACAAGGAGAAACTAGAAAGTTTTAAGAAAGAATTACATTGCGCCGGCAATGTGCGATTGAATGATTCAAGATCCTATCAGCAAATGTCTCATGTATATCAAACACATCATATCCTTATCCACACCAGTCGTACCGGTAGTATGGACAAAGTAGTCTTGGAAGCCCTTGCCGCCGGTCGTATCGTCGTTACTTCAAGCGAAGCTTATCGACATTTGGATGGTAGTGGGTTTGTTTTTTGGTTCCCACCAGGCGGCTACCAAGAATTGGCTAATACTATTGAAAAAATCTACAAAGCTGGTATACTAGTCCCAAACCAGAAAGCCATTGAGTATGTCAAAAAAAACCATAATTTAGACACGCTTGTTGGTAAAATAATGGCTTATTTTAGCGTTTAATTATGAAATTGTCTGTTGTCATTCCGGTCTATAATGAAGCCAAAACAATCCAGGCGCTTCTAGCGGCGGTAAATGCTGTTGATCTCCCTGGCCTGGAAAAGGAAGTCGTGATTGTTGATGATTGTTCTACCGATGGGACGCGGGATGTTCTTGAAAAGTTCGTTGGACAGCAGTACAAAATTTTCCATCAGGAAGTAAATCAAGGAAAAGGAGCGGCGCTTCGCCGGGGGTTTAAGGAAGCGACCGGCGATTTTGTGGTTATTCAGGACGCGGATCTGGAGTATGACCCGGAAGAGTACCCGATTTTGCTGGGGCCGCTTCGGGACGGCCGGGCTGATGTGGTATTCGGGTCGCGCTTTGTCGGCGACCGTCCGCATCGCGTGCTGTTTTTTTGGCATTATGTTGGGAATAAGGTTCTGACGATTTTTTCCAATATGTTGACCGGTTTGAATTTGACGGATATGGAAACGTGTTATAAAGCCTTTACGCGTGGCGCTCTTCAGGCCATTCTCCCGGAACTTCAGTCCAATCGGTTTAACATTGAACCGGAGATCACCGCTCGGGTGGCTAAGAAAAAGCTTCGTATCTACGAAGTCGGTGTTTCTTACAGCGGCCGCACCTATGCCGACGGCAAAAAGATCGGTTGGAAAGATGGCTTCAGCGCCTTGTGGTCGATTGTGAAGTATAATCTCTTTGCATGAGAAAAAAAATTTTGCTTGTCACGCCGAAATTTCCCTACCCACCATCCGGGGCGGACGAGGCTGACCGAGCGGCTGGCCTTGAGATCCTGCTTCGGTTGGGTTTTGACGTCTATGTGATAAGCAAAGTGTATGCTGAGAGCTATAAAGCCGAGGCGGTGCGCGTTGCCAAGGAGCTCGGGACCACGATCGTTCCCATCACATATAAATATTTGTATCTGCGGACGTGGCGGCAGAAAGTGTGGCACGGTTTGAAGCGTTGTCTCACGCCGTGGTACCCAGACGGGGCGGCGTATGAATATACAGAGCCGGAGATACAGCAGGCCGTGACCAAGGCACTGGATTCTTTTAAGCCTGACCTCGTGTGGTTTGATTATACATTTCTCTGGCCGCTCTATCGACAGGTTCGGAAACGGCATATCCCCATCGTTACCCGTTCGTGCAATTTTGAACCGGCCCACTTTTTGGAAGAGGAGGGGAGGACGCTCTTTAATTATGTGCGGTCGATCGCAAAACTGATAACTGAGTACACCACGGTCCGGTGGAGCGACTTTCTATTTGCCATTACTCCGCTTGAAGAAAGAACCTACCGCCGTCTTGGCGCGAAGCACAGCGCCACGTTGCCGCTGCGCAGCCTGCCGCGCTTGCTGACAGCCCCCGTCCATGATGCGCAGAGGAGCGGACCTCTGAATGTTTTTTTCTCCGGTTCAACGTATAATGTGCCGCATAACCGTAAGGCGCTGGAATTTTTCCTGGCGCAGATCATCCCCGCGGCACAACGGCAGTTCCCCGGACAATTTGAATTTCATATTTTTGGCGGCAAGGTGCCCGAGCAATTTAAAAAATATTTTGTCAACGGAGTTGTCAATCATGGGTATCTTGATTTGGGGGAATTCAATGAACTGATGGAGCGAATGGATGTTGCGGTTGTGCCATCTCTTTTCGGTGCTGGTATGCAGCAAAAGATTTTCGAACCGCTTTGTCGCGGTATTCCGACCATAACCTCAGCCAGGGGGATGGCGGGGTATCCGTTTCAAGATCATGCGCATCTGCTTCTGGCCGAAAATGCTCCGGCGTTCGTGCGCTGTTTAGGCGAGCTACGCGATCCAAAACGACGGCAGGAATTGTCGGTGAATGCTCGCGCGCTGGCCCAAAAATTATTTTCCAGCACCGCGATCGAAGAAAAGGTGCACTCTGTTCTTCAGCCACTGTTTAGCGGGAAAGCCATATGAATTTTATTAGCAACAACAAAATCCTGGTAGTGATCATCGGCGCTTCTTTTTTGTTGTCGCTGGGTTATAGTTTCTGGTATCGTATTCCGCCGCTGGTTGATGCCGGAGCTTATGACGCCATCGCGGTGAACATCACCGATGGCTTTGGTTTTAGAGAGGTTCGTACTCGGAGCTACCAATTTGATCCATCAATTATCCGGGCCGGACCCGGGTATGAGTTCTTTCTCGCTGGCCTGTATGTTGTCTTTGGCCATCGCTATGAACCGGTTTGGGTACTGCAGGCGATTCTGCATGCATTGTCAGCTCTGCTCCTGTTTCTCATTTGCCGGAAAATTTTTCCGGAGCAGGGGGGCGTCATCGGTTTGTTTGCCGCCGGACTTTTCGGGCTCCACCCAGACCTGATCGAGATCTCGGCCATGCTCATGACCGAGACGCTTTATTTATTCCTGATCATTCTAGCGTTGTGGTTCTTTGCTGAAATAGTTTTCGGCAAAAAATCATCATGGTGGCAGAGTATTATTTTTGGCATGGTGACGAGCGTGGCGATCCTCACCCGTCCGCCGGTTGTTTTATTTGTGCCCGGCATAATCGCCGTCCTGTTATATCAGAAAAAATACCGCACAGCCTGGTTTTTTCTCCTTGGTCTCGCGGCGGCGTTCTCTCCCTGGGTTGTTCGTAATTATTTTGTGTATCATCAATTTATTCTGACCACTTTGGTGGGTAGCTATAACCTGTGGGTGGGGAACACACTACTGTCGATCGGCGGACAGATTTCCGGCGGACCAAACCCAGTGGATGCCTACACGAGCGTGTATGGATTTTTTGACTTAAAAAGCAAGGCCAGTCGAGAATTTTTTGTTTTCATTTTTGGTTATCCGTTGGTTTTCCTGAAGCTGTGCGCTTTACGCTTTATCAGATTTTTCAGCCTTATTCGTCCAATGGGCTTTTGGTTCTATCAGAGCGGGCTCGGCCAGGTTGTTTTTGTGGCCTCTTCCGCTTTAAGCCAGGCCGTGCTTTTCATCACCGGTTTTTCCGGGTCTTTACTGGCTTTACGGGAGAAGAAAATATTTTATACCCTGTTGGTTATTTTAGCTTTTACTTCGCCGCTAGTTCTTTTACCCACGGTCGTTGAATCGCGCTACCGCTTTCAGATCTATCCGTTTTTAGCCATTTTCGGCGGATACTATCTGCTGGCTTTTTTGCGAAAAGATATCGGGCGATGGAAGATCGGTGGCGCGGTTGTTGCCGGGCTGATTTTGATAAGTCTGGCGGATGCGTTCGTGTATTGGCCAACGGTTGTTGGCCATTTACGTCTCCTGTTTTAGATACTATGAGAAGTTTGATCGCTTTTAAAGAAAAATTCAGTTTAGCATCGGTGCGAGAGAATGGCCTGGCGGGAATCCTCGCGATTGTGCTCATAATTTTTAGTGTCTGGCACTTGTCTGACAGCCCCGCTACTTGGTTTGACGAAGGCATCAGTCTTGGCATCGCTAAAAGTCTGGTCGAGAATGGGGTATATAGTCTGCAGGTTGGACCTCATGAATTCGTACTAGAGCGGCCTTTTCTGATTACCAATAATTATCCGGTCTTGGCACCGGTGGCGCTGGCGATTTACTTGGCCGGAAATGATTTTGCGGCGGCGCGTCTGCCCATGGTGCTGTTTCTTTGGGTAGCGGCGGCGCTTTTATACGTAACGGCCAGGCGGCTATATGGCAAGGAGTGCGCGCTTATGAGTCTGGCTTTGGTTGTCACATTTGTGCCATTCTATGGTAATGGCAAGGCCGTCCTCGGGGAGGTGCCTGGTTTGGTCTTTTTTCTGGCCGGTCTGGTCGCTTGGTCGGGAGAATATCATCCTCGGCGGTGGTTTTTAGCGGGTCTGTTATTTGGCTTGAGCGCCGCCACCAAACCATTTTTTCTGATTGTCGCTCCGGCCGTTCTCATTGGCGAGACCTATCAATATAAGCAGACTGGTTTTTGGAACCGGATCGGGTGGCTCTTGGCCGGCGCCGTTGGTCCGTTGATTATTTGGTTATTCAGTATTCTGCCCCAGTTTTCCTGGCAGGGGTTACAGGCGATGGTCGGTTATTATTCTAATTCTTATGCGTCTGACAACTTTTTTTCGCAGATAGTGACAAATAGTAAACGATTTTTCACCGAGACCACGCCCTTTCATTTTTTAATTTTGTTTGGCACGATAGCAATGGCGGCCTGGACACGCCGCCGTCTGGGCGAACCGTTTAAAAAGGAGGAAGTTGTCCTGGGTATTTTTGTCATTCTCAACTTGGTTTGGTACCTTAAAACACCCGGCTGGTATCGGTATTTTTTCACGGCGCATCTGCTACTTTTTTTGTTGTTTCCCGCCGCGCTCCGGGCCATCTTTATACGCCGGCGGGCGATAGCATTGTCATTAGTCGCCGGGTTGGCTCTGGTTCAATTCGGTTATCTGCTTACCAAGCGCGACAATTCGTTTTATAATTCCGCCGCCGTCCGGCGCATAACCAGCGCGATCGGTCAGATCATCAATCGGAATGATGCCGTTTTGGTTATAAACGCTCCCAGCATTGCTTTTCTATTACCAAAGGAACAAGTGTATCAATACCTTCAGATCAATCCGGTATTGTATTTTGGAAAAGCCAAGTTGTCTGATGAAGAGAACCGTCCCTATGATTATATCATACTGAACGGCAGTCCAGATTCAGTCTCTTTTCCCGGCCTGGCGGACATGCTAGTTCGTTCCTATCGGCTGGTTGATCAAGAGGAGCATTACACCTTGTATCGTTACCGACTATGAATGACGCTGGAGCATTATCTCTAATCATTCCAGTCTTCAATGGGGCGAAGTTTTTAGCTGTGAAACTGGAAGAAATATCCCAGTGGATGATGAAGAGCCACCAACCCATAGAGCTGATTATTGTCAACGACGGTAGCAGTGACGGCACGAGAGGTGTCATCGCCGATTTTGTAGTTAAATACGGTTCACTTGCCTGCACAATTGTTAATCTACCAGAGAACCGCGGAAAGGGCTATGCGATCCGTGAAGGCTTTAAGCGGGCCCGGTGGCCTTGGGTAGCTTTCACCGATGCGGACATACCATACGGATTGGAGGTCTTGGAGCGGATGATGGGAGCCGTGAGAGCGGATGCAAGCATTTATCTGCTCTATGGTTCGCGCGCCCACCACGACTCGGGGAATATTGTTGATTATGGTTGGATCCGCAGATTGGGCCGGTATTTTTTTTCCATAATAACCACTTTTTTCCTTACGGCTGACGCGGCGGATACCAACTGCGGCGTCAAAATGTTCCGTTCCGAACTTACTCAATTGGCCGCGCGGGTTGCTGTTATTGACCGGTTCGCTTTTGATATGGAGCTTTTTGCCATCGCCCGCGTCAATGGCTGGAAATATCAGGATTTTCCGGTTCAGCTCACTCATCGCAAAGAGAGCAGTGTGCGGCTGGTAGTAGATACTTTTTTGATGCTTCGTGATATGGTGATAATACGGTGGCAGATTAGACAAGACAAATATGTGCGGCATTAACGGTTTCAACTTCAAGAATGCGGAACTCATTCAGAAGATGAACGAACGGACGCATCACCGCGGTCCCGACCGGACTGATCTTTTTGTCGGTGAAACGATATCACTGGGGCACAATCGTCTGTCCATTATTGATTTGTCAGAACGCGGCAAACAACCCATGTGGGACGCTGCGCGCGAGCTCGTGATCGTTTTTAACGGGGAAATTTATAATTTTCAAGAATTGCGCCAAGAGCTTGAGAAAAAATATTTATTCCGCTCGCAGAGTGACACAGAAGTTATTTTGTATGCTTACCGCGAATGGGGGATAGAGTGCGTCAAAAAATTTAACGGCATCTTTGCTTTTGCTTTGTGGGATATGCGGACGAATGAGCTCTATTTGGCGCGCGACCAGAGTGGTGTGAAACCTCTGTATTATTTTTACGACGGCACCCGGCTGATATTTTCTTCGGAGATAAAGAGCCTTTTAGTCCATGACATCCCCCGGGAAGTTGATCCGGAAGCATTCAACTTATATTTCCAGCTGCTCTACATTCCCGAGCCGTATACCATGTTTCGCGGCATTAAAAAATTACCGGCGGCGAGCTACTTGAAATTGCATGGCGCTACGGTAGTAATAAAAAAGTATTGGCAGGTTGACCGTTTTGAAGATCTTGGTTTATATGAAGACGCGAAAAAGGAGATCCGCCGTTTGTTTGATGATTCAGTAAAACGTCAACTTATATCCGATCGGCCGGTGGGTGTATTTCTGAGCGGCGGGTTGGATTCAACCGCAGTGCTCGGTCGGGTGAAACAATGCAGTGCGGGCAGCGTCAAGACTTTTTCGGTCGGTTTTTCTGTTCAGAACAGCCAAGAAAAATTTAATGCTGATTTTTTCTTAGCGCGGCAGACCGCGAAATTTTATGGCACCGATCACTATGAACTTACTATCTCAGCGAAAGATATTGAGAACAATTTAGCAACTATTGCCTGGCATCTGGATGAGCCAAATTTTAATCCGACGGCCGGTGCGATCTTTCTTTTGTCTAAAATGGCTAAAGAACAGGTAGCAGTAGTTCTCGGCGGTGACGGAGCCGATGAGCTGTTTGGCGGTTATCCCCGTTACTTCTACAGCAATTTAATTTCCCGGTACCAGCGGTTACCCCGGACTGTGAGAAGTCTTGGAGGAGCAGTGCTCCGCATTGCCGGAAAAGATATGGTAGTTCGCCAGCTTGCCTTACCGCCAAACGAGCAGCGGGCGCTGGCATTTCTTGCCCAGAAAGAGGCCCTTCTCTCCAGAGTGATCAACCCAGGCGTCTATCGCCCCAAGGTGAGCGAGTACTATTTGCATCAGCGTTACTTTAGTGGTGGGAACCTAGGCGATTTTGAAAAACAATTTATGCAACTTGACCGGCAGAGCTGGCTCGTTGATGAATCTCTTCTGCGGTCCGACAAGATGACGATGGCGCACGGGTTGGAAGAGCGCGTGCCGATTTTAGATTATCGTTTGGTAGAGCTGGCGGCCCGCATACCAACACATTGGAAAATGAAAACCAATCTTTCTAACTGGCACCGGTTTCAAGGAAAGTATATCTGGCGGGAGGCAATCCGTGAGTATCTGCCAGATCACTTGCTGCGTGAGGAGAAACGCGGCTGGTTTACGCCGATGGCCAAGTGGCTGCGCGCCGAACTCCGCTCTCCGGTGGAAAAAATTCTTTCCCGGCTTGAGCCGGCCTATTTTAACCAGGAAGCGGTGCGCGAGGTGTGGCAGAAGCATCTGACCGGGGAAGTGTATAACCTGAATATTATTTGGGCCATGGTCATGTGGCAGTTGTGGTATGAGCAGTTTATAAAAGATACCATATGAACATTTTATCAGTGTGGCGCGAAATGTGGCGCGGCAAAGATCTCTACCGCATCTTTATGAACGAGGAGTGCTTTCCCGAGATCATTGGGGGAAAAGTACTGGATGTTGGCAGCGGGAAGACTTTGGCCAGCTATCATCGTTTTTTGAAACGAGAGCCAGGCACGCTGATAGAGTGCTTGGACCTTGGTTTTGAAAAAACAGATGGAGGCAGCCAGCCGATTGATTTGGAAAAAGATACTTTGCCCTATGCCGCAGAGAGTGTTGATGTGGTACTGTTTTTTAATGTGCTGGAACATTTGTATAATCATCGTTTGGTGTTGTCAGAAATTAAACGTGTGCTTAAACCCGGTGGACAACTGATAGGCGCCGTGCCGTTTTTGGTCAGTTATCATCCCGACCCGCACGACTATTGGCGTTATACCAAAGAAACTCTGCAGAAAATTTTTACGGAAATTGGTTTTACGACTGTTCAGATCAGACCATTTGGTTTTGGGCCAGCTTCGGCCGCCTTTTCACAATTGGAAATGGCTTTGCCTCGTGTGCTAAAAATAATTTTAGTTCCAGGGGTGCTTTGTGTTGATTGGGTCATAACTAAATTTCGTCCGAAAATGGGAAAGGAAAAATTTTCGTTAGGATTGTTTTTTAGAGTGGTATGAGCAGTAAGATTTTTTACATCGCCAACATCCGGCTTCCGACCGAAAAAGCGCACGGGATTCAAATTATGAAGACCTGTGAATCTTTGGTGCGGCAGGGTGTTCAGATTGAGCTGGTTGTGCCGCGGCGACATAACACTATTAGCGTTGTTCCGTTTGAGTATTATCAGGTGGACAAAAATTTTACTATTACTAAACTTTGGTGTATTGATTTTTTGTCAGGGAAGTTTTTCAAGTGGTTTAGTTTCTGGCTCGAAACCCTCACCTTTACTATTGCTGCCCGTTGGTATGTGAGGGGTAAGAAGGTTCCGTGCCATACTCGTGATTTATTACCGGCGCTTGTTTTGCCGGGTCCGATTTTTTATGAAATTCATACCGTGCCGGGCAAAATTGCTTGGTTTCATCGCCGTGCCTGGCAGCGGGCGAAAGGAATCGTGGTGATAAGCGACGGTATCAAGCAGGCTCTGGTGGGGGAGGGGGTAGATGGTAAAAAGATATTGGTCGCCCGCGACGCGGTGGATGTTCATCAGTTTCAGATCTTTGACACCCCCGCCGAGTGTCGGACAAAACTCCATTTGCCGGCTGGCCAAAAGATCGTAGTATATACCGGGCACTTGTATGAGTGGAAAGGCGCTAGTACTCTGGCTGAAGCGGCGTTGCTTTTGTCTGTCGATATCCATGTGTATATAGTAGGCGGCACAACTGAAGACGTGGAGAAATTTAAGCAAACATATCGTTCACCTAACCTGCATATTATTGGCTGGCAGGAGCACCGATTGATGCCGTATTGGAACAAAGCGGCGGACGTAGTGGTCCTGCCAAACAGCGGCAAAGAGAAGATCGGCGCACTCTATACGTCGCCTCTGAAATTGTTTGAATATATGGCCTCCGGCACCCCGATGGTTATTTCCGACTTACCGGCAATGCGCGAAGTAGTGAAAGATGATGAAGCAGTTTTTTTCCAACCGGATAACAGAGAAGATCTGGCGCGGGCAATCCGTTCCGTTCTTGAGGACGAGAGCAAGTATCAACAAGCGGCCGGAAAGTTGCGGGAGAACATCGGGCAGTACAGCTGGGAAGCGCGCTCGGCGCTTATGAAAGATTTTATTTTTTATCACCATGAGTAATTTTACGCCATTTTTTTATCGTCTGATTTCACGGGTTACGGGGCAATCGTATACCTCCGCCTGGGATGAGAAATTACCGCATATCCTGCTCGGGATGGTTGGTTTTCTTTTATTTTGTATCATTTTTTCTGCTGTTTACTGGAACTATCTGGCAAAAATTGACCAGCGGATCAAGCAGCTTTTTGTCGCCACGGCAACGTTGCTCGGCGGGGAGTTGGTTTTAAAATATGGAGTTTCTCTCCGGATCAGAGGGTATTGGTCGGACCGGTGGTTTTTTTACGCTGTGCCTTCTCCGCGTCTTGAGAGTTTTATGTGGCTGGGCTTGGCGTCAGCCATTGCTTTCTTGTTTATTTACTTCCGTTCCTATTTTGAACGGCTCAAACGATGGCAGTTCCTCATTGTAACCATGACGGTATTTATCGGTTTTGCCCTGGCCGTCGCCGGAATACGGGGCGGGGTCTCCAGTATTATTGATCCGCTGACGCGCACATACTGGGAATATACCGGAGCCCTGCCTTTTATTAAAGATGCTCCCGATTTTTTACGCAATTTTATTTCGCTCATACCACGGTTGCCGGTGCATGTGCAGCTTCATCCGCCGGGTTATCCTTTAGTTTTATATGGTTGGCAACAGTTTTTTTCAGTTGGGTTATTGGGAATGGCCGTTTTGCTGATTATGACGGCGAGTCTTTCTTTTATACCTATTTTTTATGTTGCCGAGCGTTGGCGAGGGGGAAAGGAGGCGCGTTCTATTATCTCAATGATGGTTTTTTCCCCCGCGCTGGTGCTTTTTTCCGCCACCTCCGTGGAAGCAATATTTGTGGCGGTAGTTTCGTATGCCCTGGTGGCGGCCTTCTTTGGTTGGAAAGAAAAAATGAGCTGGTCGGTGGCAGCCGGTGTTTTTATGGCTCTGGGGGTTTTAGGTAATTTTTTGTTTCTTCTTCTCGGGCCGTGTTTCTTGGCTTTTATTGTTTATCTCATCAGAACAGCGCCAGCGGATAAGTGGAAAATTATTTTGAGGGTTATACTGAGCGGGGCATCTTTTCTTACCGTCTTTGTTATTTTGTGGTTGCTGACAGGTTATTCACCCGTGACGAATTTTTTTATAGCGCGCAGCTATAATAGTGCTTTGGTAGAAAGTAATTTTTCTTCTCTTTTGGTCTATTTTGGATACATGTTTATGAATGTGCTGGAGTTTGGTTTTTATTTTGGCATACCACTACTCGTTGTGTTTATACGGCAGTGGCCGGAGAGTTTCCAAAAGAGCGCTCTATGGTTTAAATTCGGACTTTTTAATTTGACATTTTTCTTAATAGTTGGTATATTTCAGGGCGAAGTAGGAAGGATTTGGCTTTTTATTGTCCCCTTTTTTCTCTTTTTTTACAGCCCCTTTTTCGTTCTAGAAGATAAGAAGTTTTTTTCAGCTTTCCTCGCGCTTTTGGCCGCGCAAAGTATAATTGTGCAATTGTTGTTTTATACATTTTGGTAAAAGCTATTTGTTGTAATATGAACGTAGAAGCTTATGGCGTGCTGTATAAAGTAGAAAAGGAACATTGGTGGACAAGGGTGCGGGCACGATTGTTACGGCTACTGGTAAAAAGATATTTTATTCATTCTGGTAATTTGAAAATTCTTGATGTCGGTTGTGGCACTGGTTTGAACAGTAAATTGTTGGAGTCGTTTGGAACAGTATATTCATTGGATGTATCGGAGGAAGCTCTGCGTTTTTGTTCAGAGCAAAGATTAAAAAATTTGTATAGAGGCGAAGCAAACTCTCTTCCGTTTGGCGATGGCAATTTTGATCTTGTCATTGCCCTGGATGTTTTTGAGCATTTAAAAGACGATCAGGGTGCTACCCAAGAAATCAAAAGAGTGCTCAAACCCGGAGGCATTTTTATTTGTTTTGTCCCTGCTTTTTCCTTTTTATGGTCGGCGCACGATGAATATCTTATGCACCAGAGGCGTTATGACAAAAAGAGCCTGGAGGCTCTATTTGTATCAGGGTGGACCAAAAATAAAGTCAGTTACTTTAATTTTTTTCTTTTTCCACCGATCGTCTTCATGCGTTTCATTATCAAGCTGTTTAAATTAAAAGATAAAGACTCCTTTGAGCGGTTATCGACGTTAAATGCTGTTTTTTATGCTATTTTTAAGGCTGAGTTACCATTGCTTAGGTTGATCGACTTTCCATTCGGAGTTTCGTTGCTCGCGGTGTATCAGAAAAATACAGAAGTAGTATAAGACAAAAAGCTATGAAAAGACTATGTAATTTTTTCATTGAGCATAAAGCTATAGTTTTGCTGGCAACAGCACTGGGTTTTTTCGTTATTTCGCCGTCTTTCTTGTATCCTCTATTAGCCGGCAACTCGTATCGAGGAGTTGATATTGGCAGTTGGGTAGATTATTCGTATTATCTTGGTAAAGGCAGAGAAATACTTGAGGGGCATTCTTTGGGTAATGATAATTTAAAAATTGGCAAAGATGCCTCGTCTGACCCGCATCAAGTATACATTGAGTATCTTTTCCTGGGCCCGCTTCGGTTGTTGGGGCTCGGTGATGTTATGGCTTTCTACATTACGCAGTTGTACTATGTTGTCGCCATCTTCGGGATTATTGGCTTGGCTTTGCTCATATATTTTTTCATTTTGTATTTGTCAGGCGGCAACAAGCTCCTGGCTATCACGATCGCTCTGTTCACTATTGGCGGGTACACGCTCGTTAAGCTCTATCATGATCCGGTGACGATGGAGAGGCCGGATTTTAATATGTTTGTCCGACCCATCATACCGCTCTATGGGCTCTTGACCCTGTTTGCTTACCTGAACGTACTGATAAGAAGTCTAAGGTCAGACCGCTGGAAGAATGTATACTGGTCTGGTTTGTTATTTGGAACCTTATTTTATGTTTATCCTTTCACCTGGACGTTTGCCGGGGCGCTCACAGGTAGCTTACTGTTGGTGTACATAGTTTTCAGGAAGACAGTACAGGTAAAAAAGGTTTTGGCCGTTATGGCCATCGGCTTGGTTGTCGGGTCGTACACCCTGGTGAGGACAGTCACTTTTCCGTACTCCACTATGGGTAAGCAAATAATGTATTTTGCTATTGATGATACTAATAATCATACTCCTTACCCGGTCAGCAAACTTTCCGTGTTAGTGCTTATTTTGTTGGCGCTCTATGCCTATAAGAATAGAAAAGACGAGTCTTTGCCGCTCCTGTTGGCAATTGTCTTGGCCAGTTGGATCTGTTTAAATCAGCAGGTTATAACCGGCCAGAGCCCTCAGTTGTTACATTATTTTTGGTATTTTACTATACCAACCTCTATTGTGGTCGGTTCCTATCTAGCATGGTCCCTGGTACAGAGTATGCAATTGAAATTTGTCCAGAAATATGGTTGGATCGCGCTGGTCGCGTTGATTGTTGTGGCTTTTTTTACTACCGCCAGGCAGCAATATTTGGGTACGCTGGCTACGTTTGACCTGCGCCAGCATGCACAGGACTATCGTCCAATTTTTGATGTTCTCAATCGCGATCCAAAACCAGGAGTTATTTTAGACTCGCAGGCATTTTTTGCGAAATACTTGATCGTGTACACTCGCCACGATCTATTCTGGCATAGCCAGGCACTTGTTTTTAATACTCCGATCGAGAGAATTATTGATGCCCTGTATGTGTACGCGTATTTAGACAAAGAAACGCGGAATGATTTTGTGGCACGCCTCAAGCGCTCGGATTACGAGTCGGGACCTGGAGATTACGGAGACGACCGACAATATCCGTTCATATATCGTTTTTTGACCTCCTATTGGTCTGGTTTTAGCCCCAATGCGTATAGTTTTGGATTGGCGGCACAAAATCCTGTTGTCATGGCGAAGCGTGATGAAGGCCTTAGTCGTCTTTTTGATGGGTATAAAAAAGTTGCGAGCTCCCAGGGTATTATGGATATTCTCAAGAAGAGCGAGGTTAATTACATTGTTTGGGATAGGAATCAGAATCCGACATGGGATCTGTCCTTTTTAAAAGGGAAATTACAGGAACTGGTTGTTTCAAACGGCGTTTATTTATATAAGGTAGTGTGGTAGTTTAGAGGCAATGAGTTGGAATAAGATTTTGTTTATATCTACAGCTATAGTGTGCGTTTATCCGTTGTCATTCCCATTTTCAATGAAGCCACCGTTATCGCCAACACCCTAGCCGCGATTCAGAGATATTTTGCTGACCGGCCGCAGTGGGTGACGGAAATACTAGTGGTTGATGACTGTTCAACGGATAATTCTGTGTCACTTGTTGAGCAGGTGGCTCTGCAGAACAAAGTGATACGACTCTTGTGCAATGAGACCAATCGCGGTAAGGGGTACTCAATAAAACGGGGAGTAGAGGAGGCGCGAGGCGACTATATTTTGTTTATGGACGCTGATCTTTCTACGCCGCTTGATCAATTTGAAGTTTTGTGGTGGGCGGCGAGAGAGGATGATGTCGTTATCGCTTCTCGAGGCTTGGCTGATTCGCGGATCATCCGCCACCAGTCGTGGTTCAAAGAACGGGCAGCAAATCTGGGCAATAGTGTCATCCGATTGTTTTTAGGCCTGCCCTATCAAGATACGCAGTGCGGTTTTAAACTTTTTCCTGCTCGGGCTAAGAGTGTCTTTGAGTATCAGACGATCGATCGGTGGGGATTTGATATGGAAATACTCTATGTAGCGCATAAACGCGGTTTTCACATCGTCGAGGTTCCAGTTGTCTGGGTGAACGATCCGACTACTACGGTAAAGAAGTTTGATTACGTGGTGGTGTTACTTGATATTTTTCGTATCTTGTATAATGATTGGCGCGGCGTTTATAATGAGAAAATGTGGTGAGTATGGACGACATCAATTTTTCGATAGTTATTCCGGTCTATAACGAAGAGAGGCGTTTGCCGAAAAACATTGACAAGATCTGCCAATTTTTTCTTACCACACATCAAAAAGTAGAAATTATTTTTGTGAATGATGGGTCGACCGACCAAACGTTGGCGATTTTGTCGGCGTATAATAATAAATATAATTTTAAAATAATTAGTTATCAAAAAAATCAAGGCAAAGGATACGCGGTGCGTCAGGGGGCGTTGGCATCCAAAGGGGATTGGGTGGTATTTTTTGACGTTGATCTAGCCACACCGTTGGAAGAGTTTAACCTCTTGGTAGAGACGCTTGCCCCGGGCGACCAGATTGTAATTGGTAGCCGTCGTCTGCCAGCGTCGCAAATTAACGTACGGGAATCAAAAACGAGGACACTACTCGGTCATTGTTTTACAAAATTATCAAATTTGTTGGTACCGTCCGTAGTTGATTTCACCTGTGGTTTTAAGTGTTTTTCCAGGACCGCGGTCGCGATCATTTTCCCCCGAGCCCGGATAAACCGTTGGGGTTTTGACGCAGAACTTCTCTATGTCGGCACTCTGCATTACCTGCCTATTAAACAGATACCAGTAAGCTGGGCGCATGACGCCGATTCCAAGGTAAAAGTTTTTCAGGCGATTTTTTCTTCATTGTGGGAACTGTTTAATATGAAGTTAAATCAATTGCGCGGTTTATATAAATAATCTTTTTATCAATATTCTATGAGCATTTTTGTCGTGCAAAATAAATATATAATTGCTGTTGCTGGCTTATGGCACTTGGGTAGTGTGTATGCTGGCTGTTTAGCAGACGTGGGGCACACTGTGATTGGGTGGGATCAAGACGCCGCGGTGGTGGCTCGTTTGCAGGAAGGCCGGGCGCCGCTCATGGAGCCGCAGTTGGAAGACAAAATTAAAAATTGCATTCACGATTACCGGTTGGATTTTACTACCGATTTAAATAAACTGAAGGAGTGCAATACTGTGTGGGTCGCGTTTGATACGCCAGTGGATGAAAAGGATATGGTGCACCTGGACCCTATTTGGGATTTTTTACAGCGCGCTGTACCGGTTTTAAAACAAGACGTGCTAGTTGTTATTTCCAGTCAATTACCTGTTGGCACCACTCAGGCCATAGTAGGTTTTATTTCCGAAGCGAGGCCGGAGTTAAAATTTTCAGTGGCCTATGTGCCGGAGAATTTACAACTCGGCAAGGCCGTGGAAAGTTTTATGAAGCCAGGACGAATCGTGGTGGGGGCATCTACAGCTGAGACGGCAGAAAAGATAAAAGATATTTTTGCGCCTTTGCGCACGTCTTTTCTGGTGATGGATCCGTCGTCAGCGGAAATGAGCAAGCACGCTCTCAACGCTTTTTTGGCAACGTCGCTTAGTTTTACGTACGACATTGCCGATCTGTGCCAGCTGTATGGCGCAGATATTGTGGCGGTAGCCAAAGCGTTGCGCTCTGATGAGCGTATTGGGCCGGGGGCTTATCTAGATGCGAGCATCGGATTCTCTGGCGGCACATTGGCCAGAGATTTAAAAATCCTTCTCAATAAAGCTCACGAAGCGGATATTGATCTGCCGGTTATCGCTGGTGTATTTAAGAAAAATAAGATCCGGCGATCGCTAGCAACCAAATATCTAACAGATTATCTAGGAAATTTAAAAGGGAAAAAGATCGCCGTTTTTGGGCTGACGTATAAACCAGGCACAGCCACGCTGCGCCGAGCCTTAGCTTTGGAAATAATTTCTAAATTGCTCACCGCCGGAGCAATTATCCACGCGCACGATCCAATGGCTGATGCCGAGGAGGTAAAAAAGGCTCTGCCCGTGGAGTTTTTTGCCAACTCTTACGAGTGCGCCAAAGGCTGCCAAGCAGTAGTTATTATTACCAACTGGCCTGAATTTAAGAAATTGAATCTTATCAAGCTCAAGTTGTGTTTAAAGCCGCCTTATATATTTTTTGACACCAGAAATTTTTTCTACGACCAAGAAGTAGCTCTGCGCGCGGCGGGTTTCAGCTATCTTGGTGTGGGTCGTTAAGATAGTGGTGGCTGCTTGACAAAAAGCAATTTTTTCTCTAAAATTGGCTTACATTTAAACTAGCATACTGTATGATTTCTATTGTTGTTCCAGTTTATAATGAAGAGGAAAACGTTGATCTTTTGTATCAAAAGATTGTTTCGGCCATGTACGCGATGGGCGAGGATTTTGAAGTCATATTTGTGGATGATGGTTCTACCGATCAGACCGTGGCTCGTTTGAAATCTTTGCCGAAAGTAAAAATTATTATTTTGGCGATGGATTTTGGTCAGACCTCGGCACTCGATGCTGGTATTCATGACGCAACCGGGGAAATCATTATCACCATGGATGGCGATTTGCAAAATGATCCGGCTGATATTCCGCGTTTGGTCGCGAAGATTCGCGAGGGCTATGATGTCGTATCGGGGTGGCGGGCGGAGCGCAATGACTCGACAGGCCGCCGCTGGTTGTCTCGGTTGGCAAATGGTCTGACCGCTCGCATGACGGGGCTGGCACTGCACGACTCGGCCTGTGCAATGAAAGCCTATCGTCGTGGAGTGGTACAGGCGATACATTTGTACGGAGAGATGCATGTTTTTCTCCCAGCGTATTTATACGGACGGGGAGCCAAAGTAGCAGAAATTCCGGTTATACATCACGCGCGGCAATTCGGTGTTTCCAAGCACTATTTCATGAAAGCGGTCAAGGACCTCTTTGATTTGATGACGATTAAATTTTTGGTGACCATGACCGGTCGACCACTGCTCTTTTTTGGCGGTATCGGCGTGTTTTCTTTTGCCGCCGGCATTGTAGCTGCGTTCATCTCAGTCTATCTCAAAGTAATGGCTCTACGCAATTTTGGCCAAACGCCTCTGCCCGTTCTCACGATATTTTTCATCTTGTCCGGTATTTTATTTTTCATGATGGGCTTTTTGGCGGAACTTATTTTGCGGGTGTATTTTGAAACCAACCACAAAACACCCTATATCATTCGGGAGAGAATTGTGAAAGAATAATATGCAAGCTGTTATTATCGCTGCTGGAGAGGGGACACGGATGCGCCCACTTACCCTCACCATCCCAAAACCATTGGTAAAAATTGCGGGCAAAGCTCTGCTTGACTATATCTTTGAAGCGCTGCCTGAAGAAATAACTGAGGCAGTGATGGTGGTACGCTATTTGGGCGAGCAGATCAAACAGTATTGCGGAACCACTTTTCATGGCCGATCTATTGTTTACGCTGATGGTTCCCCGCTCGGAAGCGCCTATAGTTTTTTAGCGGCCGAGCCATTTATTCACGATGATCGTTTTCTTTTTATCAATGGTGATGAGTTTCCCAGCCGTGTGGATATTGCCGCCTGTCTCCAGTATCCGGCGAGCGTGCTGTGTTGGACCGTTGATGACCCGTGGAATCATGGCGTACCCATGTTGCGTGAGGACGGCACCATTGCTGAAATAGTGGAAAAACCGGAGCATCCGGCAGGCAACCTTATTTCCAACGGCGTCTTAGTGCTTACGCGGGACATTTTTTCCTATCAGCCCAAGCAGAAACCCAACGGCGAATTTTTTTTCACCAGTATGGTGGATCAATTTGTTCATGATCACCCCACGATGGCGGTGCAGTCGGCCCAAGCTATTGGGGGGCTCTCTACCATGGAGGATATTGTCCGACTGGAGCAGCGTTTAAAAAATATTCCACTGGCATGATATTAGCACGAACACCATTTCGTCTCCCGCTCGGCGGAGGCTCCACCGATTTGCCAGCCTACTACCAACAGTTTGGCGGTTTTATTTTTGCGGTGACGATCAATTTGTACATGTACACGGGCGTGAATCGCCCGCCGGTTGATGATTTGATCCGGCTAAAGTATCATGATAGTGAGACCGTGGAAAAAATTACCGAATT
This sequence comes from Candidatus Magasanikiibacteriota bacterium, assembly GCA_016234265.1. GTDB lineage: Bacteria > Patescibacteriota > Patescibacteriia > Magasanikbacterales > GWA2-37-8 > JACRFW01. The sequence goes on along the minus strand of JACRFW010000004.1, from coordinate 19,388 downwards.
GAAACACAAAATTGCCCGGGCGGCACTGCAGCGTACCGGCATTGCCAAAATGATAGAGATATCTACCATGGCCGATGTATCTGACGGCACCGGGCTTGGCAGTTCAGCCAGCTATTTGGTCGGCCTTTTGAATGCCCTCCACACCTTGAAAGGAGAAAATGTTTCGCGTTGGCAGTTGGCCGAGGAAGCTTTTGAGATCGCAACCGATGATCTGGGTCTGCCAGACGGCAAACAAGATTTTTATTTGGCATCATTTGGTAATTTTTGTGTCTTGAACATTGCCCCGAGCGGTATGGTGACCGTGTCGCCGGCCAATATTTCGCGGGCGATCCAAGAACAATTTGAGCGGCAAACGCTCTTGTTCTACACCGGCGTGCGCCGTTCCAGCGTGGATGTATTGAAAGAACAGCAGACTGTTATTCGTAATCATCAAACTAATGCCATTGATCTCAAACACCAAACAAAGCAGATCGGCCAGGATATTTTGAAGGCTTTTGAACAGGGGAATCTCGATCGGTTTGGGGAGCTGATGGATGCCCACTGGAATCTTAAACGTCAAATGTCTGCCAAAATGAGCAATGATCGCTTTGATGATATTTACAAACAAGCAAAGGTGCAGGGTGTGGTAGGTGGTAAAATTGTTGGTGCCGGTGGCGGCGGGTTTTTCTTGGTTTATTGTAGGGACGGTTCGCAAGATGCGGTCAGGCGTGTGTTCGCTACGGCGGGTATGCGGGAAGTCCCTTATCGTGTGGATGCCAGTGGCACGCAAGTGATACTTCAACGGCCGCGGGCAATGAATACTATATGATTTTATCAGGGAAAATAGCTCTTATCACCGGTGCTACCGGCACGATCGGCGGCGAGATTGCTCGTCACTTCGCTCGGGAGGGCGCTCGCTTGGTACTCTCTGGCCGCTCCGAGGAGCAACTCAAAAAAAGGCAACATGAGTTATCAGGCTTGACCAGCGTGGAGATTTTTCCTGCTGATGTGGCCGATGCAAAGGCAGTGCAGGAGTGCCTCGCCTTTGTAGAAAAAAAATGTGGACAATTGGATGTTCTGGTCTGCGCGGCGGGGACGCTTGGCGAGGTTGGGACGCTGGAGCAGTGTGATCCGGACAGTTGGCTCACCGCCTTTAAAGTAAATGTTCTGGGTACGATGATGGCCATTAAATATGCTCTGCCGCTTTTGAAAAAGAGCCCGTGTGGCAAAATTATTACCTTTGCCGGCGCCGGAGAAGGCGCGTTCCCGCGTTTTAGCTCCTACGCGAGTTCCAAGGGTGCGATTGTGCGTTTTACCGAAACAGTAGCGGCCGAGCTCCAACCGCTCGGTATTACGGTTAACGCCATTTCGCCAGGTGCCGTCGCGTCCGGTCTGCGCGAAGAAATTATAGCGGCTGGTGCGGCACGGGCGGGAGCGGAGAAATATGCTGCGGCGCAGGGGGCGGGGAGTGAACAGCCTGTCCCTCCGAACAAAGCCGCCGCGCTCGCCGTGTGGCTGGCTTCCGAGAAATCCAGTGGCCTGACTGGTAAAAATATCAGTGCGGTGTGGGATCGTTATGAAGATATACCTAATCATCTGTCGGAGATCATGAAATCGGACATTTATAATTGGCGACGCATTAAACCTAAAGATCGTGGCTATGACTGGTAAAAAAATACGCATTGCTCTCATCGGGGCGGGCGGCATGGGAAAGCGCTGGGCGCGCGCTCTCACTCGCGCGCGGCAGTTTGATGTACGCGCGGTGGTTGACGTTGATCGAGCGCGAGCGCAACAATTGGCCGGTCTTTTCAAGAAATGCGATGGCGTTGTCGATTGGAAAGTTGTCTTGAAGCGTCTTGATATTGATGCGGTCGTCATTGTCACGCCGCATCGTTTTTTGGCGCCGATCGCGCAGAGCGCTTTGCAGCATGGCAAGCATGTGCTTTGTGAAAAACCGGGGGGTATCAAGGCCGCGGAAATTAAAAAAACTTTGGAGCTGGCGCGTAAGCACAAACGGCGGTATATGATCGGGTTTAATCACCGTTATCACGCCGGTTTTCTTCTAGTAAGAAAATTGTATGAGGCGGGCAAGATCGGCACACCCATGTTCATTCGCGCACGTTATGGTTTTGGCGGGCGAGCCGGATATGAAAAAGAGTGGCGTATGCAGAAATTTATTTCTGGTGGTGGTGAACTCATTGATCAAGGTGTGCATATGATCGACATGGCACGGTCTTTTTTGGGTGATTTTTCTGGAGTGACTGGATTTGCCGAAGATCTATTTTGGGGCACGGGCGCGGATGACAACGCCATGCTTATTTTGAAAACGAAACAGAAACAGCTGGCCTCTATTCACGTGAGCTGGTCGAATTGGAAACCTATTCATAATTTTGAGATTTTTGGTACGAAAGGCTATATTTCAGTTGAAGGGTTGGGGCGCAAGTATGGCGGTACGGAAAAAGTGATCTGGGGCAGGCGTAAAGAAGGGGATATTGATCATCCAATAGAAAAAGAATTTATCTGCGACCCGGATGCGGACAAGTCGCTTAACAAAGAACTGAATGAATTTGCGTCAGCCATTCGGGCAGGCCGTGACCCAGTACCGAGCGGTCGAGATGGATATGAAGTACTAAAAATTGTGGAGAAGATCTATAAAGGAAAATAAATAGTATATGAAACACATTCTGGTTACTGGTGGTGCTGGCTTTATCGGTTCACACGTGGTCGACGAACTTTTGTTGGTTGGTTTCAAGGTGCGCATACTTGATAATTTGGGGCCACCAACACATAATGGCGCACTACCGGAATGGGTGAATAAAAAGGCGGAGTTTGTGCAGGGTGATGTGCGGAGCAAAGAAGACTGGCGTAAGGCGCTCCGGGGTATCAACGGCGTGGTACACCTAGCTTCGTATATGGACTATCATTTGGATTTTAGTACTTACATTCGTACTAATATTGAAAGTGTGGCTCTGTTGTTCGAGCTAATTGTGGAAGAGAAATTGCCGATCCAGAAAATTGTGGCTGCTTCGTCACAATCAGTGTATGGGCAAGGGAAATATCAGTGTGAAACGCACGGCATTGTGTATCCACCGATGCGGAGCGAAGTTCAGCTAGCGGCCCGGCAGTGGGAAGTAACTTGTCCAGAGTGCCATAAGCCCATCGTTGCCTTGCCAGAAACAGAAAGTGATGAGCCGAGTCCCCAGATACCATACGGTATTTCTAAGCTTGCATCCGAGAAGTTTTTGTTTAATCTAGGGCGGCAGTATGGCGTTCCCAGTGTCGCCTTGCGTTATAGTATCGTGCTCGGGCCGCGCCAGTCATTCCGGCATTTTTATTCTGGGGCGCTGCGCTCGTTTGCCGTGGACGTCCTCAACAACCAATCAATTCAGATGAATGAGGATGGCGGTCAGACCCATGATTTCGTGCATGTGCGGGATATTGCTCATGCGCACCTAACTGTGCTTACCGATCATCGCGCCGATTTTGAATGTTTTAATGTGGGAATAGGTAAGAGCATTCGCGTTATTGATTTGGCGAAAATGGTGGCTGAAGAATCCGGGGTACCTTTCAATCCGTCGTTCAATAATCGCTATCGGGTGGGCAATATTCGGTATACGCCAATGAATATTGATAAGCTTCGTGGGCTCGGCTGGGAGCCAAAATATACAGTACGGGATGCGGTGAAGGATTATTTACAGTGGGTGCGCCAATTTAATGGGTTGAAAGAGGCTTTGGAGAAGACCTATAATGAAATGGCAAGAGATGGAATATTGAAGACCGGTAAGTAGAAAGTAACTTAACAAAGTATTATTTTTGTATACCGATTTTAGACAAATAAAAAAGACTGGGAATAAAAAATGGAAAGATTTGTGGTAAAAAACTTATTTCAGTGTATCTTTTAAAAAAGATGAATAAGAAAGCCCACAGCGGTAATGTTAAAATACAAATTTTCAAAAAAGGGGGTAGTTTATTTCCAGATTTTTGGAAATAAATGACCAAACAAGGAAAAACCATTATGGTAACATCTAAAATTCCATTAATTAAATTAAAGGGTGAACGGAGATTAGATATAATCGTTTGAAACGGTGAAACTAGCGTTGTTTTTCCCTTTAACCAAGTGAGAAAAAGAATTACTATACCAAAAGTTAGAAAGACAATGAATGTCTTTAACCATTGTTTTCTAAAATTATATAGTAAAAAAACTATAGGTAAAAAAATGCTTGTGCTTCGATTTATGGTGGAAATTATAAGAACAATTAAGAACCAAAATAATTTTTCTTTATAGATGAGGTACAGTCCTAAAGCAAATAATCCGGGTTGAATTAAATCCCACGGAGCTGCAACAAATGATTTAAAGGTGAAAATAAATAAAAGACTAGAAAAAAGTATTATGGTAAAACATTTTTCTGATGGGAACCATATTGAACAGAGGAGAAATAATGAAAAAGTAAAAAGAAAAGAAGAAAAGATATCAAAAATTAAGAAGATACCTTCAAATGCCCGATGGTAGCCAACAAATTTTGTTAAAAAATTTATTGGATGATTCAACAAAAGTGGAACTAAAATTCTCTTATTTAGATCATTGTTCCGCAATTCAGGGCTCTGTTCATAATTATTTGTTACAAAATTATGGAAATACGTCTTTTGTTCAAATCTACGAGGTAATTCTACGAAATAATAAAACATTCCACCCATTAAAATTGAAATTGAAAATAAGATTAAAAAATATTTTTTCATGCTTTTATGGATTATGTACTCAGGCTGGTCGGACTGGACTCAAACCAGCGACTTTCCCGACCCAAAATTAGTTTTTGATTTATTCCAAAATGTTGGAGGAAGTATATCAAAATTAGGGTTTTCTGTAAACTGACATTTTAACTTCCTGTTGACACTTCTAGCACAGCTTCTTGACGTGGCGGTTCTTTTGTAGTAAGATGCTTTGTTCTTCCCATTAGAGAGGTGGGAAAGACCAGCCTGACTACCTTAGCCGAAGGAGAGAACCCATGTCGGAATTTTCCCTGGAAGTGCTTCCCGGTGGCATCCCGACCATGTCTGGCGGCACCAGGCGCGGTGTCAAGCTCGACCGCTCCTGGCAGTCCGACATCATCGTCAACCCGGGTAGGTGTCCCTTCGAAGACGAAGAGTCTCTGGAAGGGCGCCTGATTCGGTTTTACCAGGAAGAAGGCGGGTGGCGGGTGATCACCAACCAGTTCACCCCGTACCACAACCACCTGCTTATCATGCCGATGACCTGTTGGTCGAAGGAGGATCTTCGGACGCTGGGAGGGTTGAACAAGATCACCGTGGCTCTTCGGATCGTGAGCGACATCCTCGCTCCAATCGCTGGTGAGCGCTGGCTCAACGTGTACGTCGGGGCCACGGCGGGGCAGAACGTCACTCATCTGCACTACCACCTGCTCGAGCCGGCCCAGCGCATCCTCTCGAGGCCAGAGCGTGATGTGGCCGGTCACTTCGCCTCGTCGCTGCTCGTGCTTTTCGAGCTGGAGGGGTTCCGAGTAGTGGTCGGCGGGCACCGGGCGGGGCAGTGCTTCATCGTTCCGCTCGAGGGGCGTCCGTTCGACCAGAGCGCGGCCGAGTCTCTGGCGGGCGTGCTCCAGCGTATCATCCGGATGTTCGCCGAGAAGTTCACGAGTTCGCAGGGCCTGCCGCCCGACTTCCAGATCAACGTCAAGTTCATCAAGGGGCGGGTGGTGTACGCGTGCTTCATACCCATCCTCAATAACTGGGGCGGGACGGAGTACCTGGCCCTGATGGAGGGCACGCCGATCACGCTCCCGTGGCCGCACGAGGACACGCTGGGTCACCTGCTAGGGCGGTAGGAGGCGACCGTGGCCGGTGTCTGCCGGCTGTTCATGGACTGGCGGGAGATCAACGTCGCGGCGCTCCTCGCCAACCTCGGCGCCTAGGAGTGGGCGCGAAGTACAACGGCCATCCGACTCCTGTCGGATTTCAAACCGGAGGGCTGGCCACCCTCTGTTCGTCAGTAGTCTGATTGTAAAATAAGGCTAGCGACGAGCAAAAATATATAAATATTTTTGCCTTAAGTTCTTTTCAACGTAGTCTTTGCACAGCACTCCTGTTGTCTTAAAATATTTTGAAGCAGCAGGGGTGTTGTGCACTGGAGCACACCCACACAAGGAGCAGGCACATGCCCTTTTCTTGGAAGTTGCAGCAGCTCGCGATCGCCGTCACCGTCGCCGGAGGCCTGGTCAAGGACGCCATGGCGCGCGGGGTCAAGGTCACCGTGAAGGAGGGACAGCCCGGCGGCAGCCACCACTCCATCGGCACGGAGGCCGACGAGGAGAGCCAGACGTTCCTTCTGGACCAGCTCCGGAGCCGCTTCCCCGGGGCGTACTTCATCGCGGAGGAGGAGTGCAAGGGACCGGATCTCATCAAGAACGACAACCTCGCCCTGGTCAAGGGGCCCGGGGAGGTGCTCATCGTGGACGCGGTGGACGGCACCGCCGGCGCCTACCGCGGGCGCTGGGACTGGAGCGTCGTCCTGAACCGGGTGGAGAACGGCGAGCACCAGGGCGGGGCGATCTGCGCCCCAGACGTTCGTGGTGGTTTCCTGGTGCTCGGCGCGAAAGGAGATGGTGTATTTCTGCGTGATGGCGTACCGGGCAGCGGGTTCCAGCCCGTCCGCGTAGTGGAGCGCCCCCGCCAGAAGTCCACCGTGCTCTTCGGGGTGGACGTGCTCAAGCGGCCGCAGTTCATGCGGTTCGGGAACCGTGTCGCCAACGCGGTGGAGACGGTCGTGACGGCCGGCTCCTGCGGCCTCGGCGTGGCCCTGGTCGCGGCCGGTCGCGCCGAGGCCATCGTCCAGCCGCACCAGTGGCCGTGGGACTGGGCCTCGGCCGAGATCATCCGGGCGGCCGGCGGCACGGTCCAGTACTACCACTACCGCAACGGCACCATCGCCGCCCTCGCCGAGCCCGACCTCGCGAGCTACCACCGGAGCAACCGCACCACCGAGGGGGGCCTCGGCTTCATCGCCGGCGCCCCCGAGCTCGTGGACTGGCTCTTCGAGCGGCTCAAGGCGACGTTCGTCCTGGAGGGCACGGCGCTCCCCGGCGTCTAGCACCGCTACGAGTTACCTAGCAAGAGACAACAAAGGAGAAAACGACCTACTGGGGACTGGTCACCCCCGCTGTACAGTGTCCCAAAATAGTTTTGGGTTAGTGAATAGCGCAATCTTGACGCTTGACCTGTTTGATGATAGGATTTACGAAAGATTAGTGGTGTTTTTATAGGTATGTGGGAAAATTTGAAACAAAAAATTGTCCAGATTAATGATTGGCCGCGACCGGGAATAGTTTGTTACGACATCGCTCCGCTCCTGAAAGACGCCGCCATGTTTAAGGAAATTATTGAACAGTTGGCGCAGCCTTATCAAGGACAAAAGATTGATCTGGTGGTCGGCATTGAAGCCAGAGGGTTTGTCATAGCGTCCGCCTTGGCCTACCGATTGGGCGTTGGCATGGCGATGATTCGGAAAAAGAATAAGTTGCCGCCTCCAACGGTCATGCAGGAGTATAGTTATGAATACGCCGCCCAAATTATTGAGATGCAGGAGGGCGCTATTACTCCCGGGCAACGGGTTATAATTGTTGACGATACGTTGGCGACTGGCGGAACCATGGCCGCAGCGGTGAAGCTAGTAAAAAAATTGGGTGGAGAAATTGTTGGGTTATCATTTATTGTTGAAATGACTCCTATGGCTGGAAGGGAACGTTTAAGAGGGTGTACTATTCATTCGTTAGTTACTTTTGATTAATAGTATGGAAGAATTACAACCGCGTCAGTCTTTTGCGGCCACATTTTTGGGAGAGGTACAGGAAGTCGCTACTGCCATTAAGGTAGTTTATAGCCAAAAGTTGGATCAAGCGATTGAGCTACTTTTTGAAGCTTGGAAGGATGGCCGTTGGGTGTATGTCATGGGAAATGGCGGGTCAGCCGCTACGGCTACGCACCTGGTAGCCGATCTAACCAAAACCATTTGCGCCGCGCCGCAAGATAGAGGCATCAAAGCCATGACCCTTTTGGACAATATTCCCCTTGTTACAGCTTTGGTAAATGACTGGGGCTGGGATAACATCTATGTTCATCAGCTTTCCACGCTGTACGTTGAAGGCGGTGTCGGTATAGCTGTTAGCGTTCATGGTGGCAGCGGGCAGGACAAGGCCGGGCAGTGGTCGCAAAATCTGATGAAGGGTTTGCAATTTATAAAAGATAGCGGGGGCAAAACTATCGGCCTGTCGGGCTTTGACGGCGGACCGATGAAAGACCTGGTGGATATTGGCATTGTCGTTCCGGCCAACTCCACCCCGATCGTGGAGGGGATGCATGTGGTCCTGCACCATCTGATTATTTTTGGCCTTAAACAAAAGATATATGACTATCAACAGTCCAAAAATTCCGGCTACCGGGAAACGAGCTATATTTCTTGATCGCGACGGCGTGTTGAATGATGTCGTTGATCGCGGCGAAGATTTTTTCGTTCAGGGTAAAAAAGTCCGCTGGACGGCCCCGTTCAATTACAACGAATTCCGTTTTAAACCGGGCATCGTTGAGGTGTTAGAAGCGCTGGGAGAGCGCGGGTGGTTGCGTATCCTGGTCACTAATCAGCCGGATATCACCTATGGCACCATGCCACCGGAGGAACATGAGAAAATAATGGCCGAAGTGAAGAATCTGCCTCTGGACGATATTTATGTCTGTATCCACGGCCGCAACGACGGGTGCCTTTGCAAGAAGCCATTGCCCGGAATGCTTTTGACGGCGGCGGAGAAGTGGGGTATCCATTTGCCGTCATCCTATATGGTGGGTGATACCAAGAGTGATCTGGAAGCCGCTCGGGCGGCCGGGACGCGGTCAATTATCATTTCGGACGGCCGCAACAATGATCTTGCTTCCGATTGGCGCGCCGAAGAGCTGGCGGCTATCCTGGACATTATAGGCGAGTGATATTATCAAGAAACTGGCTAAATAGGATTGACCAGTTTTTTTATTTTTGGTAATATAATAGCACTTATAAAGGCCTTATTTAGTTTTATAATAAGCGTATGAAGATATTTATTGACAGCGCCCACCTGGATGACATTGAATCGGCATTAAAACGCGGTTTCATCCAGGGGATTACCACTAATCCATCATTGCTTTCAAAAGAACCAAAAGGTTCTTTTGAAGGTCATATTGAAAAAATCATCGCTTTGATAAAAAAATATCGGCCGGGCATTCACTTGAGCGTGGAGGTATTTTCCCGGGACACGGAAGAAATTTTGAAACAAGCCAGGGAGTTTGTCAGGCGGTTCAATTATCCGCCGATCAGCATTAAGGTCCAAATCGGTTGGAACGAGCTGGAAACGATCCGGCAGTTAAGCGCGGCGGGTGTATCGGTTAACTGTACGGCCTGCATGACTGTATCCCAGGCAATGCTCGCCATTGAAGCTGGAGCGGCTTATGTGAGTTTATTTTGGGGCAGAATTCGTGACGGCGGAGTGGAAGAATCGGCCGCGGCCGCGCGCGAAGAATTGAAGAAAAAGAAGGCTTTGGACGCGAAAGATTTTGACCCGGCGTTTGTCACCCAATCAGTGCGGCAAATAGTTGATAGCGGAGAGAGCGCCACTCAGATTATTATCGGCAGTATTCGTTCGGTGGCAGATATTCGCGACGCGGCTTTGGCCGGGGCGCATATTGCCACGGTGCCGCCAAAATTTTTTTCCGATATGGTGAAGCATTTTAAGACCGACCAGGTCGTTCAGCAGTTTCTGAGTGATTTTAAGGGGTGGATGGCCTAGTTCGTTTATGAATCATTGTGATTATTGCGCCCAACTTGCCCCCCCCTCAGGAAAAGTGCTAGATGTTGGTTCTGGTCGGGGTAAATTTTTGTGCGAGATGGCCGAGCGGGGATTCATGGTTTATGGCCTGGAAATAAATTCTGCTTACAATATGGAAGCGTGGGAAAGTGCTCAGATGCGCGGGCTTACTGTTGCTGTACACCAAGGAAAAGGAGAGCGGCTGCCTTTCCCCGACGCTTATTTTGATTTTGTGAATTGTGCTGAAGTGACCGAACATGTTGATGACCCCCGCCAAGTGGCGCGAGAAATTTTCCGAGTTTTAAAGCCGAGCGGCAAGGGATATATTAGTTTTCATAACCGTTTTGGTTGGTATGACTACCACTACCATATGTATGGTATTAATTGGCTTCCGCGTGCATGGGCTGAATGTCTGTTGCGTCTATTCGGAAGGCAGAAAGAAGATGGGGCGGCGGGGCGCCAACGGTTGGTTGCCATGCATTACTATACTTATACGGCCGCGAAGAGCATGCTCGCGAGCGTTGGTTTTACTGTTCGTGATATCCGCGAAATAAAAATCAGACAAAGGTTTGGGCATTCCGCTTTTTTTGTTTTTTTATTGTACAAGGTGCTGTTGCGCCCCTTGTATTTTAATACTTTTCATTTTCTCCTAGAACGGTAGCGTAGTATATGATCTTTAATTCTTTTATTTTTTTTATATTTTTTCCGGTTGTTACCGCCGTCTATTTCATGATGCCACACAGATTTCGTTGGCTTTGGTTGCTGTTGTCCAGCTGCGTTTTTTACATGGCTTTTATACCCGTTTACATTCTTATTTTGTTCACCACGATCATTGTCGATTATATAGCTGGCATTTTGATCGATCGCTCTAGCGGGGCGAGGAGGAAAGCCTATTTGATCATCAGCATCATATCCAATATTGGTTTTTTGGCTTTTTTCAAATACTATGGTTTTGCCAGCGGCAATCTGAATGTTCTCATGCAAGCACTACATTGGAACTATTCTATGCCGATTCTAAAGATTATCTTACCAATCGGATTATCTTTTCATACTTTTCAGGCGTTGAGTTACACTATTGAAGTCTATCGCGGCAATCAAAAGGCAGAGCGGCATTTTGGCATTTATGCGTTATATGTCATGTTTTACCCCCAGCTCGTAGCGGGACCGATTGAAAGGCCGCAGAATTTGCTTCATCAATTTAGGGAAAAACATGAATTCAGTTGGCCGCGGGTGTCTTCTGGGCTGAGTCTTATGCTTTGGGGTTTTTTTAAGAAAATTGTTATTGCCGACAATAGCGCTACGATTGTTAATCGAGTGTTTGACTATCCGACCCAATTTTATGGTTGGCCACTTATTATTGCCGTCATTTTATTTGCTTTCCAAATTTATGGCGATTTCTCAGGTTATACTGATATCGCTATAGGTTCAGCGAAGGTCATGGGTTTTAAACTAATGAACAATTTTGATCGGCCATACTTTTCTAAATCGGTCGGAGAATTTTGGCGGCGCTGGAACATTTCGCTTTCCTCTTGGTTTCGTGATTATGTGTATATCCCATTGGGCGGTAAGTTAGTGGCAAAATGGCGTCGATCGTTAAATATCATGATTGTTTTCCTGTTGAGTGGTTTGTGGCATGGTGCGGCCTGGAACTACGTTATTTGGGGCGGTCTTCTTGGTTGTTATATAGTTATTTCAATTTGGACCAAGGCTCTTCGTGAGAAAATCATTAATTTTATTCGTTTTGACCAGAGTCTGCGTTTGCGCGCGTTTTTGCAGATGATCATAACATTCTTTTTGATTTCCATCAGTTGGATACTTTTCCGGGCCAAATCTATTGCCGATGCCGTTTATATTTTCCGGCATTTTTTTGTCGGACTTGGTGATTATTTTTTGAGAGCAGGTTCGTTTATTAGATTGTCCGGCGTGCTCGGCGTGAGCACGTTTAGCTTGGCGCATATATTTATTGCCATTATTTTTATGGAGTATGTGCATTTTCGGATAAAAAATGGCACCTTGGGTGAAGCGCTCGCGGCGCGCGCGCCATGGGTTCGTTGGACATTTTATAATGCCCTGATGCTTTGGATAATATTTTTTGGGTATTTTGGTGAGCGTCCGTTTATCTATTTTCAGTTTTAAGAAATTCTGCTGATATTATGAAACTTAATTTTTTATCTGGCCGTCGCTTGCTTAGTTTGAAGGCGGCTTTGAATGATGCTACAGCGGCTGCCCAGAATAATGAAAGTCAGCAGTTAGAATTAGTCCGTTTTATAAGGCGCCTTTTGGCTATTGTCACTGAGCATCTTTATCTACTTTCCATTAAGCAAATTGGCATAGCACGCTGGCCTGCGACATTTTTATATAGACAGTGGCTGCGACTTGGCCTATTTGATCCGGTAGCTATTAAGGCGGTGACCTTAGGGGACGATGATCGCGCCTTTTTTAATCCGGCCGATATTGATCGGCTTAAATTGATGCGTTTTACGGCCGAATTAGCCCTTAAACTCGGAGAAACAGTAAATCGTGATGGCGGGAAGTTTAATGTTGTTATTATACCTAATTATTGGCAAGTAGATAATAAATATGCTAAACAACTGTCTGAAACACTTCCGGCAACGTATGACGCTTCTTTGCCGAATAAAATATTTCAACAGGTTATCGGAACAAAGTTTCCTATTTTGGATCTCAGCGATCGAACTGCGAGGGCTATCAACTCGGAAAAGACCCAAGTATTTATTCGTGATACCGGGCACTTCACCGCCGCTGGCCATGCAATGGTGGCGGAAAGCGTGGTGGATTTTATAGAGTCAAAACATCTTTTGTCTCCTTGACAAAGCGCTTAGGGTCATTCATAATAAGGGGGTTGTTTAATTCATATAGCCTTTATTTTATGCATATAACAAAAGGCATACGTCCCGAGTTTACCGACAATCGCGGCGGCATTACAAAAATTTTAGATGATGGAAAAACTATCATAAAAAGTACCTTAATTATCACTTCTAAAGCCGGAAGCGTTCGGGCGAACCATTATCACAAGACCGATGCGCACTACTGCTACATGCTCTCTGGTAAAATGGAATATTTTGAGAAACCAGTAGGAGCTGAAGATTCAGAGATCAAGTCAGCAATTTTACAGACTGGCGACATGGTTTATTCTCCGGCAATGGTCATTCATGCCTTTCGTTTTTTAGAAGACACCACATGGGTAGTGATGGCTCTCAACTCCCGCCATCAGGCCGCCTATGAGGCTGATACTGTCCGCGTAAAACTTATTTAAGACCAGTTGAGAAGTATGATGGTAATGAAGAGAACAACCTGCCGCGTTTGCATTGGACAGAATCTGCACGGCGTACTATCACTTGGCTCAACACCGCCGGCCAACGCCTTTCTACGTCCAGATCAGCTGCAGCTACTAGAGCAGTCTTTTCCGCTTGAGCTCCAACTGTGCCGCGACTGTGGTTTTGTGCAACTCGCGGATGTTGTTTCGCCTGAACTGTTGTTTCGCAACTATGTATATGTCTCTTCAACTTCACCGGCCTTTGTTTCTCACTTTGAAACATTTTCCGAAACCATGATAGGTCGTCTGTCTTTGCCTGGTGGCGCTTTGGTGGTGGATATTGGGAGCAATGATGGTATACTCCTGCGCCCTTTTAAAAATCGTGGCAGGCGAGTGCTCGGTATTGATCCGGCAATCAAGATCGCAGAGATGGCTACCAGCAATGGCATTGAAACAAAGCCAGTTTTTTTTAGTCCAACGGTGGCAGGCGAAATTGTGAGAGACCACGGCACGGCGCATCTCGTCACGGCGACGAGCGTTTTTCCGCATGTTGATGATTTAGATGAAATTGTTGAGGGCGTGAAAATATTGTTGGCTCCGGATGGCGTTTTTGTAATTGAAGCATATTACCTGCGCGATCTGATTGAAAAAAATCTATTTGATACAGTTTACCATGAGCACCTCTCGTATTTTACGGTCCACACCTTGTGCGCTTTATTCAAGCGTTTGGGCATGGAAGTATTCGACATAGAGCGCACCGACACTCACGGCGGTTCGCTCCGTGTTTTTGTGCAAAAGCGCGGAGGTTCACGGCCGCCGCACACTGCTGCTATTGATCAGTTTTTTGCCGAGGAAGAGACCTGTGGTCTTTCCCAAGAAGCAACCTTTATTCATTTTGGTCAAAGAATAGGCGAGAATAAACGACAGTTACTTCAGTTGCTCGGTGAATTGAAATCCGCAGGAAAGAAAATAGTCGGCTATGGAGCGCCGGCTAAAGCCACAACGCTTCTTAGTTATTTTGGCATTGGTAAGGATACTATTGACTATGTGGTTGATGACAGTAGTTGGAAGCAGGGATTATTCATGCCAGGAACTCATTTGCCGGTGGTAGGACCGGAACATTTGGCCGTTGACCATCCGGATTATATATTGATCTTGGCCTGGAATTTTGCCGAGCCTATTATGAAGAAATTAGTTCAGCATGAGCGATTTATAATACCCGTGCCGCGCCCGCTTATCATTGAAAATATTGTTGATCAGGATTTGTATTCCATCATCCAATCTTTGGGTAAAGAGGCGCAACTTCTCTCTGGCAAAACAGTGGTAATAACAGGTGGCTCCGGTTTTATTGGCAGTTATATGGTAGCGACCGTTGATATGCTCAATAAGTATTTTTTACCAGAATCATGCAGGGTAGTATCTATTGATAACCATATCGTGGGCAAAAAGAATAATTTATTGCGTGAAATTTCCAGTCCAGCTATTACCTTTTTAGAACATAATGTTTGTACCCCTTTTACCGTAGAGGGCAGCGTGGATTATATCATCAACGCCGCAGGGGTGGCTTCCCCTATATATTATAAAAAATATCCTATTGAGACAATTGAGGGCACAATTTTTGGGCTCAAAAATACCCTTGAATTGGCGCGAGTAAAGCAGGCGAAAAGTGTCCTTTATTTCAGCTCAAGCGAAATTTATGGCGACCCGGACCCCAATGTTATCCCGACTCCGGAAACATACAAAGGCAACGTGTCTTCTATAGGGCCGCGCTCATGTTATGATGAATCTAAGCGTTTAGGAGAAACTCTGGCCATGTCATATCACCAGGTCCACCATACTCCAATAAAAATTGTCCGCCCTTTCAACGTGTATGGTCCCGGTATGAGCTCTAAAGACTATCGTGTCATTCCCACTTTTTTGAGCCAAGGCATGGAAGGCAAGGCACTGACGGTGCACGATAAAGGCAACCAAACCAGGACGTTTTGTTATGTGACCGACGCTATCGTGGGGTTTCTTAAGGTGTTACTTTTTGGCGCTGATGGAGAAGTCTATAATATTGGTAATGATAACGATGAAATTAATATGAAGGTGCTGGCAGATACGGTAGCTGAAGTTGTTTTTGATAATAAAATTGCGGTGAATCTAGTTTCCTATCCGGATAATTATCCGCAAGACGAACCCCGTCGTCGATGTCCTGATCTAACTAAAGCCAAAAAAAGTTTGGGCTATAGCGCTAAGGTTGATCTTAAGGTTGGTTTAAAACGGTCTTATCGCTGGTTTAAGAATAGTGCGGCGTTGTCCTAAATTAGCGTGTGTTTATGCTACGTTTTGGCCTCATCGGGTTTGGTCGCTTCGGCAAACACTATGCCCGGCTTTTGCAAACCACGCCCGGCGTTCAACTCACCACGGTGTGCGCCAGCACCCAAGCATCTTTCATGACGCCCGCGACCGAGTTGGCTCCAGGCATTAAAACCACCACTGACGCCGCGGAAATTTTTGGCGACCAGACACTCAATTGCGTCATTATTGCGACCCCGCTCGCGACGCACTTTGATCTTATTATGTCCGCGCTCAAAGCTGGTAAGCACGTGCTGGTGGAAAAACCGATGGTGTTAACAGTAAAGCAGGCCCAGGCGGTACAAAAAGTCGCAGCCAGCCAATCCAATATTTTTATGGTCGGTTTTCAGTATTTATACAACGACTACATCCGGTATCTCAAAAGTGTTTTAGACAGTTTTGGTATGATCCAATATTTCCGCGGCGAACATTTGTACTGTAGTCCAATTCGGAGTGACGTGGGCTGTTTTCAAGATGCTGGGGTTCATGATTTGGCTATTTTAGAATATTTTTTTCCTGGGCAACAATTTAGCATTTCGGGTAGCCGTCATTCTATAAGTCACTCCGAGCGCGATGATTTTACCTCCACTACCTTACAATATCAAAACGGTTTGACCGCCGCGCTCACCACCAGTTGGTTTTGGCCAGAAAAAGTGCGAAAAATTACCATTGTGGGCGACAAAGGCATGGCAGTGTTTGACGATCAGCTTCAACATGATAAACTAAGTTTGTGGAAATTACCCTACCCCAGCACCACGAACAGTAAGGGCAATCGTTCGCAGATAGTCCAATTTGAAAAAGAGGCCAAATTTATAAAACCGTCTATCAACGCCCGCGAGCCCCTTCTTAATGAGCTAGAGCATTTCATACATTGTGTACATACTGGTGCCAAGCCCATTACCGACAGCACTTTTGCCTGTCGCGTGACCGAGGCGTGTGAAAAAATTTTACAAAAATAGCGTCCTCTATGGAAACCAAACCAAATATTATCCATCGCGGAAAATGGGAAGGGCAAAATTTTCCGAATGCCTTTGAAGCCTTTCGTCTTTATGGCGGCGGGGTGGAGGCCGATGTCATGCTTTTGAGTGATGAAAAAACACTGGGGGTGGTGCACCCGGCCGATTTTAAAATGAGAGATCCGGATATTGAGAACATGTCCCCCGAAATTTTTGCCAAGCTCAAGGTGCGCGCCCCTGACCAAATTGGCGGCGCGGCTCCTTTTTTTCGGGAGTATGTGGCCGGTTGCTATGATCGCGGTATCCAAGTTTTTTTTGAGGCGAAGGGTAGTACGCCAGAAAAGGCCGCTCAAACAGCGCGGCAGATAGTTGTCACCATAGGCGACATGCGGGCAGAGGGCGCCTTTAAAGTTCAGGGCAAAGAACCGTCGCGTTTTATTGAACAAATGGGCATTCACTCCTTTTCTCCCGAAGCGGTAATGGCTGCCAAAAAAGCGCTGGAAGAAACCGGCCTCACTCTGCGGTTGGGCTTCACCTGGCTAACCAGCGCCGAGCATGTCGGAAAAAATCCGATTGCCGCGAGCGCCTTGCGCTATTATCACGAGGGTGACACTTGGGAGAACGCGGGGCTCAAAGCGGCCCATGAGCTCGGTTGTAATTATGTGTTTTTTGTTGAGCCCGGGAAAATGACGCCAGAGCTCGTGCACGAAGCTCACGAATTCGGCCTGGAGCTCTATGTATTTATACGATCGGGCGACAATAGCGAGGAACTCTGTAAGCGCCTGACGTCTATGTGGGTAGATAAATTATTATTTTAAACTCTATGCGGCTTTCCGTTGTTATTCCTGCCTATAATGAAGAACACCGTTTGCCCAGTACGCTTGATCGCACGCTTAATTTTTTGAATATACATTTTTCAGAAGAGTATGAATTGATTGTTGTGAACGACGGCTCTACCGACAGAACCGCGCGGGTCGTGGAAGAATTTGTCAAACAATTTCCCGGACGAGTTGTGCTCATCTCCTATACGCCTAACCAGGGGCGGGGCGCGGCAGTGAGAACTGGAATGAAACAGGCGCAGGGGGATTATATTCTTGAAACTGACGCTGACGGTAGTGTTGATGAGGAGGCAATTTTGCGTTTTTATACTACTTTGCAGAGCAAAAAAAATGTTGACGTGCTCATGGGCAGCCGCAATGCCCCGGGAGCCAAGATTTTGACGCATCAGTCTTGGTTGCGCATTGGTCTGGGCTATGTATTTTTATTCTTGGCACGATTGGTTTTCGGTTTTAAAAGTACGGATTACGCCTTAGGGTTTAAAATGTTTACCAGGGCTGCCGGACATGACATTATTAATTATCAATACGATAATCATTTTTTGGCCGAAGCTGAACTGGCCTATACTGCCAACAAACGAGGGTGGCGTATTAAGGAAATGCCGGTCTTATGGACCGATTTCAGAAATTCCAGAGTACATCCTTTTTGCGATTCTATCCGTTCACTCGTGGGCCTTGGCAAGATTATGCAGCGGGCCGCGGCTGGACTTTATACTCGTGAATTAGCGACAACCGTTGGTGTCGATGTTCCTAAGTCTCAGAATAATTTTTGGCAGGGTCTGTCTGTCCATGCGTTTATCATCATTACCGGTTTGTTGCTGACGACGCTCGTTTCGTTCCCTCAAATTATTTTTTCCTATCTAGCCGGTAGTGATTACCGCGGCATTAATATTCCTCACTTTGGCTCGGACGGACATAATTATATCGCTCGGGGCAAAGAAGTGCTTGAGGGACATTCGCTCGGCAATCTTACTTTTCGCGAAGGCAAGGAGGATGGGCAGGATTATCTATTTACGATGAATGAATATGTGCTCATGGCGCCAATAAAATTGCTTGGGCTGTCCGATCGGGTAAATGCCGCTACCATCTATAACATTTATAATTTTATTGGTGTCTTTATAGTCATTCTGTTGATATATTTTTTGGCACAGCAACTTTCTGGCAATACTTTTCTTTCAGCCGCCACGGCGCTTTTTGTCATTGGTGGTTATTCGATCATTTACAACAAGACCTTATTTTATATTGATTTTAATATTTATGGACGTCCGACATTCCCATATGTCAGCTCTTTGGGTTTTTTTACCTACCTGAATTTACTTGTTAAGAGCTTGCGGGAAAGTCGGCGACGGCATGTTATTTGGGCTGGCTTGGCTTTGGGCTGGCTGTTTTACAGTTATTTTTACGCGTGGACTATTGCGCTTTCGCTGACGGGGATCTTATGTGTGTTGTACGCTCTCACCAGAGATATTGATCGGGCAAAAAAAGTTTTTACTGTTGCTGCAGTCGGCGTGGCGTTGGGTGCATATAGCGTGATCAAAATGCTCTTGTACTTTGGCACTGCGGCTGGGAAACAGGCCTCCTATTTCCTGTGGGCGACACATGGGCGCCAGCCAGTCTTTAGCAAGATCGGGTTTGTCACGCTGCTCTTATTTGCCCTCTATATTTATAAGCGGCGGCGGGATCAAAACTCTATCATTATCGGATCGTTTATTTTGGGCGGTTGGGTGGCTTTGAATCAACAACTCCTGACGGGTCGAGTAGTTCAATATGGTCATTATTATTGGTTTTTTATTGTCCCACTTTCCATTATTGTCAGTTTTTACATGCTGTGGTTTTTGTTGCCTTGGCAGCGGGCACGCTCCGTATTTTTTTATATTTTGATCTTGGTGGTGTTTTTGAATACTGCCGTCGGCCAGTACCAGTCACTTTGGACTATTTATGCCAGTAAGTTGTACGAACAGAACTATCAGCCTCTTATTGGTTGGCTCCAAAAAATTAAGCAACCAGGCGTTATTTTGTCTGATGATGACGCCGCCACCGCCTACCTTTTTACTATCTATACCGCGCATGATTTATTTTGGCACAGAGTGGGCACGGTACATACGACACCACTCCAGCGTTTTAAGGACGCGTTGTTCGTGTATGGTTATCTCAATAAATCGTCGCG
>JACRFW010000040.1 GCA_016234265.1 Candidatus Magasanikiibacteriota bacterium | reverse complement strand
CTACGACGGCGGTCTTTTTCAGTGAAATAAAGCTCCAGCATATTCCCGGCAGGATCTTCCACCCGCACCATCTCTTTTTTGTCTATTATGATGGCCGGTGGTGGTGAAGAAACCACAATATCTTTCTTGGCTGGGTCAAAAACTATTTGCGCCTCGGGCACGGTAGTGTCAATCTGAATACCGCGCTGTTTGGCCACCTCCGTGTTCCCCGCTCGATCTATTGAGCGATAGAACACTGTCGAAGTACTTTCTTTTGCTACTAAAAAAGGTGCGGCGTATGTTTGCCAAGTGTTGCCATTGTCCAAACTATACTCGGTTCGCAGAACACCAGAAGTAACGTCCGCGGCTGAAATGGTAACAGTGACTGGGGATAAATACCAGCCATAATACCCACTTTGGCCTTTCAGCGCTATGGTAGTGGTGGGTAGAGAGGAATCAACAGAAAAACTCTCCTGCTTAGCCTCTTCTCTATTCCCCGCCCGATCAATTGATTTGTAAAGTATGGTATTTTTGCCTTCTTGAACGATCGTGAACGGCGCTGAATAGGCCTGCCAGGTAGTGCCATTATCCAGGCTATATTCCGTTTTCAGAACTCCGGCATTGTCATCAGTGGCCTGAAGTGTAACGCTAACCGAAGATAGATACCAACCGGACTGTCCGTTAGTGCCTTGTAGTTGCAAAGAGGTTGTGGGCGGGGTAACGTCGCCTGCTGCGCTGGTGCCGAGGACGGCGCTGGCTGATACAGGCACAAAAGTATTGGTACCAGCCGCGTCAAATTGCAGAACTGTATCGGTGCTGGTCGCACCGACCAACATTTCTCCTTGGCTTGCCGGAACAATCTGGATATCACTGAAATAAGTTGTTTGTGTATTCTGACCATCTTCTATATTGGCAACTCGTAGACTAAAAGTACCAGCCGCAGTCGCATCAAGCTTCATAGTATATATTTGTCCGGCGTCTTCCGGAACAAAAATAAATTTATTGTTAGCGATGTTGTCATACGTCGCGCCTTCAATATTTTGGTCAACAGACCCATTCGCCGCCGGACCAACGTGATTACCGGCCGCATCGTACACATGCAGATCTACCGGGCTGTGAACGGAAATAAGTTTCCCATTTTTCAAATGGCAATTACCACCAGGGTCTACCTGAATATTGCTTGGTAAGGCCGACGTGTCAAATGTATCAGTCAAAATTTGTGTAATTAAGCTACGCGGGCCATTCTGGCTCATCATTTTTGCGTGGTCAACTTCAGTGGCAAAAAATTGCCGAGCGTTGGGAACCGCACTCGCGCTCGGAAGAGTCACTGTGCCATCACCGGCAACTACCTCAACATCATACTCTTCTGTCATCACACCACCCTCTAGAAAAGTATTTCGTCGAGTCAGGCGCCCAATAGTCGGCGTGTTACAGCCGGAAATATTGACTATTGAAACACCCGAAGCATTAAAATTGTCTAAAGCGCTAGAATGAAATGCTTCCCCAGCCTGGAGCATGGCCGCATTCACATTGCGGCTTAAAAGAAAATTCTTAGTTTGCAGATAATCAACTGGCGTAGTAGCACTGCCAATAAAATAGCCACCAAATCTGTTGAAAAATGTCTGGCTTGGAAGCAGTTCGTAGGCCGATGGCATATTTTGAGACAATTTTTTCATCTCCAGCGGGTTCAATATGAATGGAAGGCCAAAAGTATCGCCGGCCAACAAATTTTTAAAAGCCTTAGGCGCGCCCAGATGCGGGGTGCCCACAAAAATTAATTTGTTTACTTTTGAACCACCATTATCAAGGACGTACTGCTTTGCGACTAGACCGCCCATGCTGTGGGCCACCAGATCAACTTTCTGACTGCCAGTTTGCGCGGTAACGGCATCAATTTTTTCTTTTAACCTCTGACTCGTAATTGTATTACTAAACCGCCAGTCATAAGGAAAGACAAAAAGATCTGCGTTTTCTTGATAGCTCTTACTTTCTAATTCTCTTATAAGAAGATCAGAGTAATTAAAATCAATAAAAAGAAAACTCTTCTGTCGAATAATATCAAGGGTATCAATGTTGCCAACAGTAACTCCATTTTGATCCATCATTAGAGAATCCATAAATTCGTCGGCCGAGCTACCCAGCATCCTAGGCCCATCCATCCACAACAACTCACTTCCCCTCTTCATCTCCGTCCCCAAAATACCCGGAATCAAAATCACCGGCTCTAACTTTATGGCAAACGTCAACTCCCCGCTCACGGGCAAGCGACTGGAGAGAGCGCCGTCCGAAGCTTCAAAATGAAACGAATAATTCCCTTTGGGAAAAGTGCTCGTGGGGCCAGAAAAAACGAAAATCTCGCCGTTTGTATAGTTCCCATCCTGCCCCAGTAATGCGGTGAGTGGGTAGCTTGCGCCATTTGCGACCATTTTTATATTTACAGGCGCCTGGTTTTCGACATCGCGATATTCCACTTGAAACACGGGCTTTTGCCCTGGCGCAAAACTGGTATTCGGCTCTACCCCGTCTTCAAAACCGCCTACTGGGACAAATTCCAATGTCGGCGCGGAGTTTAGCGGCGGTTTCCCGATCCAGGGGTCGTAGAGCACATTGCCCCAAAATATCTGGCCGCGGCCAAGAACATTGCTCGACACTTGCGGGCCAGTTGCGTCTCCCCACCAACTATTTCGAGCGTCAACTTGCGGCGCCCAAAGATTATCGGCATTGATGGCGCCACTTAGATTATCGTGAAAACTACTGCTTGTGATGATGATTGAACGTCGGGTGGCCAGACCAAAACCAGCATTATAAGCTAGCTCAATGTTTTCCAGTGTTATACCACTGGTGCCCGACAAAATATCAATGAGTGTCCCCTTAAAACCGCCGTAGCGGAAAATAGCGTTATGGATACCAACAATATTTGATCCTGTACTACTAATTTCAATATCATTCCAGTTGCCCGGCTGTGGAGATGTAGCCGATCCATCGCCACCGGTGTCACCGCCGACACTGTCATCACGAATAGAGGTAAAAATAACCGGTTCTTCTGGAGTGCCATTTACAAAAAAATTACCAAAAACACCAATACCTCCCGCGCTGCTACCGCAGCCACTTTCTAGTCCAAACTTAATTATTACTCCAGCTTCAACAGTAACAGTAATACCGGATGGTATTTTCGTGGCGGCAAAACACCCGCCATGAAATATATAAGGACTGCGGGCTTTGGTGAGAGTTTGTGAAACCAAGCCATAACTATAGCCGCCGTCATATTGTAACTCGGTAGCGGCCTGTGCCACCCCGGGCAACAAACCAAAAACAAAAAGAGCCAGGCTAAAAGCCCCGCCCATTAAATTTCTTACCTTTACAAATTTTTTATATGACAAATTACGCATATTACCCTCCCTTAAAAATAAAATCCGTTGACAAAAATCGTTTTTAGGAGTATACCATTGTAAGTCTTTTTTCGCTAGTCCGGCCATGGCGGCCGGTGAGCGAGTAGCACCCACCCGTAGTGACGGAGCAAACCTGCTCCGAGGAGACGCCCAACATGTCGCAGAAGCCCCACCAGAACGGCGGTAGCGCGGACTACAACTGCCCCCACTGCAAGGGCACCAAGGTCCACGGCGCAACTCCCAAGGCCCGCAAGGCCTGCAAGACCGGCGCCAACTTCCCCATCAACACTCAGCACCGGCCGATGGTGGACGCGTTCCAGGCCCCCCGGCGGTAGGCGACTCTTTCATCACGACGGTGGCAACAGCGCGGGGCGCTCCGGGTTCATCCCGGAGCGCCCTTCGCCCGCCCCCTATTTCTAAATTAAAAAACTCCCAATAGGGAGATTTTTTATTTAACATTGTTCCGAGGCTTGGAATCGGACCAAGATATGCAGATTCAAAGTCTGCAGTCCTACCATTAGACGACCCCGGAGTAAAGCCGGAACACCCTAGACCTTCAGCTGTCGTCGCATGGCCAGAGAACTTGAGAAGACGGTGAGCAAAAGCACCGCGACAGTCTGAATTCCGAACAGGTACAGCATATGCGAGGAATAGTAGTTTGTCAAGGAAAAACCGTTGGGGAATACCACGCTCACATAGCGATCCAGGTAGCGGGTAGCGAAGTACATAATAAGTATAGTTAGCGCCACGCTTACCACGGTGAAGATGAGCGACTCCAAAAGGTACGGCCCGCGAATAAACCAGTTGTTGGCCCCCACCAAACGTTTAATGCTGATTTCCGCACGCTGGGTAAAAATGGCTACGCGGATAGTGTTGAAAATAATCAGGAACGAAATAAGCGCGAACAAGAGTGACAGCCCAAGGCCCACGCGCTCAATGCGGTTGGTGATGGTTTGAATGCGATCCAGCGCCTCCTCGTGGCCTTCAAAACTTTTGCCTTCAATCAGCGGGTCATATTCCGGCACGCTCACCGCCTGGATAATTTTCCGATAATCCCCCGGCTCTTTGGTTTTCACCACCAGTGTCGGCCCAAACGGATTGCCGCCGAGCTCCGAGAGAGCGTCCAGCACCTCGGCGCTGAACTGATGGCGAGTTTTGAACGATTGCAACACCTGATCGCGTGTCAAAAGGTCAACCTGAGTAATTTCCGGAAAAGTGGCGAGATAACTTTTGATTTCCGAAACTGATTTATCAGAAATAGCGGGCGTGAGGTAAAAACTGATGTTGATTTGCTCTTTCACCAAGCGCACGGCTTCTTTGGTCATAACATCCATGGACCAGAGTGTGTTTATGCTCAAAAGCATGAGGAGCAGTATAAACACCGTCATGGTAGACAGTCCCAAATTACGGCCAATATCCTGAAGAGCAAACCTGATTATGCGAAAAAATGAGTACATAGTTTTACAAAACGTATTTACCCTCGGCGTCATCATTAATAATTTCGCCGTTCGCGAGCGTGATCACGCGCCGCCGCAAATGGTTGACGACTTCACGATTGTGCGTGACCAGAAGAATCGTCGTGCCAAACTCATTAATCTTTTTTAAAATTTCAATAATTTCTCCGGTATTGATAGAGTCCAAGTTGCCAGTTGGTTCATCGGCAATAATAACTTTAGGGCGGTGCACCAGTGAACGCGCAATAACGACGCGCTGCTGCTCCCCGCCGGAAAGCTGGCTCGGATAGCGGCCCGCCTTGCCGTTCAAGCCGACAATATTCAAAACTTGCGGCACCACTTGGTTAATCCGACCGGAACGCTCCCCCGCCACCTCCAAAGCAAAAGCGACATTTTCGGCGACAGTTTTCTTGGGCAACAGTTTAAAATCCTGGAAAATCACCCCGATCTGCCGACGTAGATAGGGAATAATGCTTGACGCAATGCCAGTAATATCCCAATCACCAATGGCAATCTGGCCTTTGGTTGGCCTCTCCTCGGCAATCAAGAGCTTTACCAGTGTGGTCTTCCCGGCCCCGCTTTGCCCCACCACCGACACAAACTCCCCCGGGGCAATGGTCAGGTTAATATCGCGCAAAACCGGCGCGGTCGGAGAGTAGAATTTTGAAACACCTTCCAACTTTATCATACACAAAACAAGTAAACTCATTATAGCATAGTATACTAAAACAAAAAACACGGGGACACCCGTGATGTGGATAAGGAAATGGAGCCCCCTGTCAGAATCGGACTGACGTTTGTGGTTTACGATACCACCGTTCTACCACTGAACTAAGGGGGCACAAAGTGGTCATTAGTTTATCTCAAGCCGAGGCATGATGTCAATCGCCGGCTCTTCGTAAGGATGGACTTTTTTGATAGCCAAAATCACTTCTTCCACCTTATCTTTATGACAAATAGTTTCAATCGCCTCTTCTGGCACTTCTTCTAGCTTTCCCTCTTCACCAACGGCCGGATTAGCCCCCGGGAGCGGCCGGAAACGCCCAATCACGGGAGAACTCGCGGAACAAAAATCATAATTGCCCATGACACCGGCTCCGGCTTTGCCCATGGCTTCACGCACCGCCCCCGCCGCTAAAACGGGCACAAAAATTCGTATTTTTACAAAGAGTGATTCAGTTAACATAGAGCGGGTAAGGGGAATCGAACCCCTAGCTTAACCTTGGGAAGGTTACATATTACCACTATACTATACCCGCAAATGAGGAAAATGCGACAAAGCTTGCTTTGGCATATTTTCCGAGTGCCGCGGATATACCTCATAGTATACCCGCATAAAAAGCAGGGCAAAACGCCCTGCCTTATTTTCCTCTACATATTATTTCCCCTGGCCGGCCGCGGCCACCGCATCGCGCAGCGGTTTGAACGGATCATGAATTTTGATGTACAAATGAATATCAGCCTGGCGCACCAGCTTGTTCAGATACTGGTCCAGCGTGGGGAAAGCAAACAGAATATGGCTCGCCTTTACCACCTCTTTCATCACTGTCTTCCCCTTTTCATCTTTGGTTTTCTCGGTCTTCCGGTCGTCCAAGCGAACGATGTGGAAACCAAACGGCGACTCAACGAGAGCGGGCGCGAGATCCCCTTTCTTGAGAGCGAAGACTGCCGCTTCAAACTGGGGCACCATCTCCCCTTTGCCAAACCAACCGAGATCGCCGCCTTTGGCCGCCGTGCCGTCTTGGCCATACTGCCTGGCCAGCGCGGCAAAATCACCGCCGGATTTAACCTGGTCAAACACCGCCTGCGCCTGCGTCTTAAGTTTTACCCGAGCTTCCGGGTCGCTCTTAATTTTTTCCGCTAACTTATTTTGCAAAATAAACGGCCGGATAACCCGGATTTCATATGTGGCCAAATTCCAGCCATAACGCTCAGCCAGCGCTTTATCGGCCTCGGCGAGACTGCTAAACTGGGTGGATAAAATCTGGCTCTTCACGCCGGCAATGTCCTTGTCTTCCACTGCCAGATTGAATTGTCGGGCCGCAGCAGCCACCAACAGGTTATTAACCAATCGGAATAACACTTGATCAGACATAGCCTCATCGGTGAGCGCCGCGCCGGAGCCGCCGTGGGCTTTATCATAGGCACGCATAGTGCCGATAGCCTTCAAATCAGCGACATAATCGGCATACAACACCGCTTTGCCATTCACTTTCAATGCTGGCAGGCGCAAAACTCGCGCGACGGTAGTGGTAAAGCTGTCAGTGGCCGCCTGGCTATAAACCCGATAGGACGCGACAGCGAGGCTGACAATGAGCGCCAGAGCGAGGAAACCGAGAAAACCGAAAAAGAACAATTTTTGGTTGTCACGCTTTACATTCTGAATTTCCGGGCCCTGCGTTGGAATGACTGGCGCCGCTCCTTCGCTCTGAAAATCGGCTGGGGACATACACGTAAACTAAAATTAAGAATTAATCTCCAAAAAAATAATCCCACCAGCGGCGTGAGTTGGAAACACTCGCCGATTCTACCACCTTTTCCGTTGATTGTCCAATGCCGGCAGCGCCTGCCACGACAGTCCCCGGAATGACAGCCACCCGCTCCCCCGGTTTCACCAAGTTGAGCTCGGTGCGCGCTTTCTCCTCCACATAAGCCGGCGACTGGACATATTTTAACGCCTCCAGCGTTTCCAGTTTCTTGGCCTCAAGATACGAAGCTTCCGCCCGGAGCCGACGAATCTCCTCCTGCGTCCGGTAATTTTGATAATACGCGCGCGCGAAAGCTACGGTTAAGGTTAACAAAACCACTACCCCGATAATCAAAGACCACCGGGAAGCTAAAAAACCTTTTCCGGGCCGTGTCTCCCTGACTGACATCATACGAGTAGTATATCACCTTCGCAAAAAACTTTGTATTTCTTCGCGCACCACGCGGCGATCGTCCCAAGGTATCTTTTCCCCCTGTCCGACGGCAATCCACTGCTCAGTCCCCTTGGCGGTCACGGCCACGATGTCGCCGACATGAGCGAGCGAGAGAGCTTGACGTATTCCTTCGCGCCGATCAATAATCACAAACAAATCTTCACCGTCTTTTTTCCCTTCTCGCCGCGCTCCCGCCGCCAGCATTTCGGCAATTTCTTTCGGGTCATCATCAAAACAATTGACATCACTTACAATAACATAGTCTGCCAGCCGACCGGCAATTTCCCCCATGGCGCCGCGTTTCCCGATGTCACGCCCGCCGCCATCGGAACCAATCACCGCAATCACCTTCCCCTGCTCTCGCGCGACTAGTGCGCGCAAAGTATTAAAGAGCGCCGTATAGCTCATCGGCTCATGAGCATAGTCCACCACCGCTTTGAAATTTTGCCCGGCCTCAATGAACTCCATTCGCCCGGGAACGGTGCCAACCAACAAAAGCCCTTGACGCATTTTCTCTTGGGCAACACCCTGCGAATAGCCAACGGCAATGGCCGCCAGGGCATTAGTAACATTAAAATCTCCCACAATATTGAGCTGATATTCTTCGCCGTTAGCCATGAAAATCGTGCCGGTATCGGTCGTTTGGGAAATAGACCCCAGGACGCACTCCGACCCCGCCAGAGGGCTGTTTTTGAGGCTATAGGCCCAATGCCGATCGGCCAAATAAGCCGCGTAAAGGGGCGCCTGCGGGTCGTCAGCATTGACTACGCTAACTTTAGGCACTATGCGCCGCCCGAGGCTCTTCCGCGGGCTTTGGAGGGCCTTAAAGAGCTTTCCTTTGTCCCGTTTCAAATTCTCCAAACCGCCATGCCGCTCGGAATGTTCCGTGCCCAAATTGGTAAATACCGCCACATCATAATTAAGGCCATATTGCCGATGCTGCAAAATTCCCTCGGATGATGTCTCCACCACCGCATACTGGCAACCGGCCCGCACCATGTCGCGGAGCATCTTCTGAATCTGCCCGCGACCGAGCATCGTCATTTTTTTATTATTGAGCCAGCGTTTTTCGCCAATCTGAAATTCCACCGTGGAAAGCAGACCGACTTTGTACCCGCCCGCTTCCAACACCGACGCAATGAGCCGACAGGTGGTAGACTTGCCTTTAGTACCGGTTACACCAATAACAATCAACTTACGCGCCGGTCGGCCATAACGCCAAAACGCCGCCCAGGCGAGTAAAAGATGGAGGAAGGATTTGAATTTTGATAGAAAACCCATAGCGTTGTCATTCAGCTTTTCAAACTAACCTCATACACTACCTGCTGCAATTTGTTGAGGGCCTGCTTAGCCTGGTCAAATTTTTGGCGGTTGTAGCCAGTTAAGTCCATATCCACCAGCTCGGCCACAATTTCCTCCGCGGCCGCAAAACATTTTTTCGCTTCCGCGAAATTTCGCTCCGTGGCCGATTTGATGGCATAGCGGAGTAGCTCACCCGGCAAGTCGCACAATCCCCCAACCAATGTGTCAGAATCAATATCAAACCCTTTTAATTTCCCAATCACCGCTCCGGTGAGATATTGATGGAAAAGCACCGCCTCGGTGTATTCCTCAATCGCGGCGCGATATGACCCTTCGGTGAACAGGTCTTTTTCCGTTTTATATTTTTTATTGAGCCCCAAAAGCAACCCGGCCGCTGTTTTGAGCAAAGTCTCGGCCGATGCTTTATCATCGCGTTGCATGGCAAAAATCGCTTTCTTGGCCATTTGCTGGGCATCCCCGGCTATTTTGATAACATCGCGACGCTTCCCGGCATAGCCTAATAAATCTTCCCGGACGCTTTGCAGATATTTTTTATCAAGCATAAAAAATTAACTGATAAGTAAATGTGGATAGATACTTGATTTTTTTATTAATTTAGTATACCATTGACAAAGTCAAAAGTCTATTTCGGGCTGGTAGCTCAGCTGGTAGAGCAGATCCCTTTTAAGGATAAGGTCCCGGGTTCGATCCCCGGCCAGCCCACCAATATCAAAAATCTCTAATCTAAATGGAATGGTACCATGCACTACAAGAGTGCATGGCCGTGCACCCTTGCGATAGCCCTGCACCCTTGTGGTGCCGGGGTGGTGCACGGGAGCAGAACCCTTTTAAGAATAAGGTCCCGGGTTTCGACGACCATGAATCCTTGTGGTTCATGGCGACCCCGGCCGACCCACACAGACAAACGTCCCCTTTGGGGCGTTTTGTTTATGTTGACAGCAACTACTGTTTATATTATCATTAATTATAATCAAAAACTTAATTTTTTAAACAAAAATATATGCCCGAACGAGGCAACCCATTCTTTAGACCACGACCACCGGAGAGAGCGCCCTCCCCATTACATCCAGGTGAAGACGAACTAGAGCTTGATTTAGGCGCTACGGGCCATGACTACGGAGTTGATGAGCCGGTCCTTGATTCCAAAGGTGACCCGGCAACTCGTTGGCTTGACCCAAAGGATTTGGAAGCTGCGCAAACTCTACCGCTTTTGGAAGGTGATGATCTTGAGCCGGTTGGCGATGAAGACGAAAACAACCAAAAAGCGGCTTAATTATTTGTAATCTCCAATTAATTATGAAGAAATCAGCAACAATTTTATTAGGCGTACTGGCGGCAACGGCTCTTCTGGGCGCCGGCTGCCAAGGCCGGCCGGCGGTGGGAACAAATAGCAGCGACTCATCCGGAAACAAAGAAGAAAATCGGACCGGCAATGACGCTTATAAACAGGCGGAAAGTTTGCAGTTGCCGAAGACGGGCAACGCCGCCGCGACAGCCGTGCAAAAGGTTTTGGAGCGGGTTTTCGGCCAAGTTAAAATTACCGGGTTCGTGTCTAATATTCCCACGCAGAATGATGTTACCGTGGAATTCACCGCCGCGCGTAAAATTACGGGAAGCGATGTCAACGCAATCGTTGATTCTTTCAAAAAATATAATTTCACCGTGGAACTTAACGCGGTATCCGGCGGAACCGGCGTGGTGGGCGCCAAGAATAGCCAGAATTATGATTACCTGACAATGGAAATCGGGGATCAAAAAATTTCTGTCTTAATCGCGCCGGTAGGCGAATACAACAGTGATAGCGGAACAAATTAAGCAGTCGCATTAAAAAAATTCCCCGACTCGGGGGATTTTTTATTTTGTCAGCTCGGCAATAATTTCTGCCAGCCGATCGGGTTTAGCGCGCGGCAACAGTTCATGCAGTCTAGCTCCGAGTGCGCGCCGCGATTCCTGATTCAAAACCAATTCTTTCACTTCTTGCGCCAGCGTCAACCCGGTAGCCATAGCGTGCGTCAACATAACGATGCCGCGCTGTTCTGTAAAATACCGGGCATTGTCTTCTTGGTGGGTGCCAAACATCGGTAAAATGACAGCTGCTTTTGCCATGGCAGCCAATTCGGTGAGCGTAGAAAATCCGGCGCGTGCCACCACTACATCCGCAATCGCGTAGGCATCTTTCATTTCGGCGGTGAAAAATTGATACGCGTGATAATTCTCAAAAATCTGTTCAGCGCCTTGCGCTTTAGCCGCCGGCCGCTCCCGCCCCACTAAATGAATAATATGCCACTCGCGCGGCCATTGCGGTAACGCTTCAATAATGAGATCGTTGATACTGGCCGAGCCGGTGCCACCACCCAGAGCGAAAATAACCTGCGCACCGGCCGGAATATGAAAACGCTCCCGCGCCGCGGCGATGTCGGAAACAGTCAGATCGCGTGACGGATTGCCGATCCATTCAGCTTTTCTTTTTTCTAAGTCCTTCGCTGTTTCTTCCAGAGCGGTGGTAACCTTGTGCGCAAACGGCATCATCAATTTATTGGCCAAGCCCACGCGCACGTCTTGCTGGTGTACCCAGGTGGGAATAGCCAAAAGCGCAGCGGCCCAATGGAGCGGTACGCTCACGTAGCCGCCACAGGAAACCAGCAGATGCGGTTTTTCCCGCCATAAAATAACCAGTGATTGAAAAAAAGCCACTACCACCCGGAAAACATCAAAAAAATTTAAAATAGAAAAATAACGGCGCCATTTGCCGGTGCCGATGGCAATGAAGGGAATCTTGTTTTCCTCAATAATCTGACGTTCGGGGCCATTTTTGGTCCCGATCCAGATAAACTTGGCCTCTGGATTTTTCTGCTGGTACGCCTCTTTTACTGCGAGCAGCGGAATTACCGGCCCCAATGTCCCCCCGCCGGAGAAAATAATTTTCATAGTGGAACCGGTAGTTTACCGTCCCTAACTTCAAGCAATAGATCAACATATTTAGCCGGATCTTCTGGAAATTCTCGCAAATAGGCGCTGGCTTGTTCTGCTATTTCTGTTTCCAGGTCTGCAAACATTCCTGCAACTTTTTTTTCAGATACGTCTACCCGACGGGTAGCGATTTGCGGATGCACCCCTGTAGCGATAACTTCATCAACAATTTTTCCCTTTCTTTTTTCTAATGAATTCTTAAATTCTCCAATATCAAACTTCACTTCGCTCTTTGTTTCTGGTTCTTTTTTCCCAAGTAATAACCGCAATCTTTTAGGAACAGCTAAATTGCTGCCAATTAAAATGGCCTGAAGGGCCTCAAGAAATATTTTTTTATATCTTCTTATTTGATCGCCTTTCTGGCGGCTTAGCAAGGCAAGCAATTTAATCGACAAGACATGCTCTTTTTCTGTCTTTGCTACATCAAAGGCTTCGATGCTCATTTTATATAAGTCATCTTTTGCTTTTATAAGGGCGGCCTCTTCAGGGGTGCCTTGTTCCCAGTCAACATCTGCTTCCGCCTCCAGTTCATTGTCGTGGGCAAATACTAACAAAAGATCATATTTTTTAACTATTGTCGGTACTCTTTTTAAATAATCAATCGTTGACTTATTGGCTAATTCGGGCGCTTTTTTTGACAGGTACTCTAAAAGTGATTTAAAGAACTCCTCTTTTTTAAGTTTGTACTCAAATTCAAGCGCCGCACGTTCTTTTGTAATTTTCTCCATAAACAACCAAATTAATAGTCCCTCAACTTGCTCACGATATCCGTATGTTGAATCTTTTCCAGCGCCTTCGCCTCAATCTGACGGATACGCTCGCGAGTAACCCCAAACTCCTGACCTACTTCCTCCAGTGTGTGTGTCACGCCATCGGATAGACCAAAGCGCATTTCCAAAATCTTTTGTTCGCGCGGAGCCAGATCTTTGATGGCCTGCTCAACATAGTCGCGCAAGATCTGAAGGCCAGCGGCCCTATCTGGGGAAACATTTTTCACGTCCTCAATAAAGTCCGACAGCTGGGTGTCTTCGTCGTCGTCGCCAATTGGCACCTCCAGCGACATCGTATCCTGGGAAATTTTAATAATATGGTGAATTTTAGATACTTCCTCCCCCATCTCCGCCGCTAGCTCTTCCGGCGTTGGGTCACGCCCTAAATCTTGCAACAACCGGCGCTGAATTTGCTGAAAACGATTGATAGTTTCCACCATGTGAACCGGAATACGAATTGTGCGGCTTTGGTCGGCCAACGCGCGTGTAATGGCCTGGCGGATCCACCACGTGGCATAGGTTGAAAACTTATAACCTTTCCGATAATCAAATTTTTTGACTGCCCGAAAGAGACCGATGTTGCCCTCTTGAATTAAATCCAAAAGCGACAAACTCTTGCCCACAAACTTTTTAGCGATAGACACCACCAAGCGCAGGTTGGCTTCAATTAGTTTTCGGTCCGCCGCCTTATCACCGCGCTCTTTGCGTTTCGCGAGCGAGACCTCTTCCTCACCGGTAAGGAGAGGAATTTTGCCAATCTCGCGCAAATACATCTGAATTGAATCCGAAGAAATCTGGCCCAGATCAAATGGTGTTTCCATGTCCGGCTGCTCACCCTGAAATGGTTTTAAAAGCGCGGCCTGCTCTTTTTTAGCGCCGAGCAAAGATCCGACGCCCTCCACGATGGAAACGCCATTTTTATCCGCTAAATCCAAAAATGCCTCGTATAAATCAAGGTACCGTTCCGGCCGCGCTATGGTCTGGAGCATTTCTACCTCGGTGATAAAACCGCGGTTGCGGCCTTTGGTGATCAACCCCCATACTTGTTCATCTGTGGGTTCTGCGACCTCTTCCAGAACAGATGGTGGAAACTTATGTTTTAATTTAAAAAACTGCTTTTTCTGATGCTTCTTGAATGGCAATTGCCGCTGTTTGGAATTCGCCTTTTTAGGCAAATGCTTTTTGGCGGACGCTGATTTTTTGTTAGCAGCCTTTCGGGCTACCACTTTTTTCCGCGCCTTTTTATTTTTAATTGTTTTGCGCTTCGCGCCTCGCGACCGACTAGGCTTCGCCGCCATAATAAACAAATAATAGACAACTACAACGATTGTAACTCAATTAATAATGCTTCCAGGCGTGCCGCATCGCCCTGTTTTTCCGCCGCTACGATCTCTTGCTGAATTTCCTTGCCTCGCTCTCTTCGTGATTCTTCATGCAGACGAGCCAACAGCTGTTCTAACTCCTTTTTAACGGTGTTCGTGTTAACCTCCACCGTAGAAGAATACGGATGTAACAACAAAATATCGAGGGCTTCTGCTGTCCCGTCTAGTGCTAGCCGGGCTCGCAGAGTCTCCACGATAAGGCTACTGCTTTCATTATAGAGGCTTTGCGCCTTTTCGTAAAGGCTCCCGACCGCGGGGTCGGCAAAATATTCTTTGCGGAGAGATGCTGACAACGCGCCATAGTGCTCTGGAAAATTGAGCAAAAGCGACCAAAAATCCCGCGCCAAGTGAATGAGCAAGCTGTCCGGCGCCACCGGCTGGCTAGTGGCCAGCGGCGCGCGCTCGTGGCGGCTGTCACCGGCTGGTCTGGTTCGTTTAATCTTCTTGCTCTCCTCGCGCAAAATACTTGGTTCTATGGTTAGCTCGTCGCCCAGCCTCTTCAACCAATCATCGCGCTCAATGGCATAGGGCAAACGAGAAATCTGCTCCAGTAAAATCGCCGCCGCTCGCTGTTTGGCTTGCGCGTCATGGCGATTGAGCCCGGTTAAGGTCGTTGCAAAATACCAATCCATCACGTTCGTCGCTTTCTCCACCGCCTGAAACCAAACAGCCGGATCTTTCTTCAAGCATTCATCCGCGTCTTTAGCAAAACCATCGGGAATAGAAATAATTTTTACGCGTAGCCCCTCCTCCAGCGCCACCTCAATGCCCCGCATCCCCGCTTTCTGTCCGGCCAGGTCAGCGTCAAACGCGATGGCAATGTTGCTGGTGTAGCGCTTGATCAATTTAATTTGTTCAGTCGTTAGCGCCGTGCCCGAGGCCGCGATCACGTTCGTCATTCCCGCCTGGTGGCAAGCGATCACGTCCATCTGCCCTTCCACCAAGACCGCTAAATCTTTGGCTTTGATTTCCGCCTTCGCTTTGTGGAGCCCATAGAGCACGCGCGATTTATCATATAAAAGTGTCTGGGGCGTGTTCACATATTTTCCACCCGAATTTTCCGTTTCCACCAAAACGCGCCCAGTGAACCCTACCACATTACCGTGCGTATCGCTAATGGGGAACATCACTCGTCCGCGAAAACGATCATAATAACCACGCCCACTCACTGAGTCGGCCCCATCGCGTTTGATGGTGAGCCCGGCCGCGACCAGGTCATCAATCCCAAATCCTTTTTTGAGTAAATATTTTGTCAAAAGTTCCCACTGATCGGGAATGTATCCCACCTGCCAATCCAGAATCGTTTGTTTCTTGAGCTCTCTCCGCTCCAAATAATCGCGGGCTGGTTTGGCCGCATCCATATCCAATAAAAACCGATGAAAAAAATAAGCCGCGGCCGTATTGATCTCCAACAATCGGTTCCGCTGGCTTTGGTTGATCTCACTCGCAAAGGTGTCCACTTCCACCCCGGCCCGCTTGGCGAGCAATCGCAGCGCTTCTGGAAAAGTCAGCCCCTCCATCTCTTGCACAAATGAGAATACGTCGCCCCCTTTACCACAACCAAAACAATGCCAAATTTGTTTGTCCTGATGCACCATGAACGACGGGCTCTTTTCGTTGTGAAATGGGCACCGACCCTTCCAGTTCGCCCCGGCCTTTTTTATAGGCAAATATTCCCCGATAATTTGCACAATATCCAGCCGATCTTTGATTGTCTGCGTGTCTGTCATAGAAACACTAATCTAAGCACAAATCAATCCGAATCATACCATAACCAAACGAAAAATGGCAACCAAAACTTCAACTCTTTGCTGTACT
>JACRFW010000041.1 GCA_016234265.1 Candidatus Magasanikiibacteriota bacterium | reverse complement strand
CAGCTTGCCACAGTCTCGGGACTGTCGCAAGCTGGCAAGGACCCATTCATCCTCGCACTCCGGTCAAAGCGTCAATTTCGTGGTACTAATGTGTTCACCTGCTTTGACCTCCGTGCGAGGTTTCCTGGGTTAGCAAAAAACACAGCTATATAGTGGCTGTGTTTTTCAAAAAATATCACGATCGTCCTCACTCTTACGGCAAGACAAACAATCTTGTAATAAAAGTGAGCATGGACGACCGCGTACGGACGACCACGCTCGGAAAGAGATGATCCAGTCCGCTATTCCCTGCCACTCAGCGGCGGGCAGGAAGCCGTATCTGTTCACTCTGTCATCGGTATGAACGAGTCACCGGAGGGGTCGGAGTGCCGACCATGTAGAAGCCGGAGCCGTCCTCCTTGTCCAGAGCGTAGCCCGCCCTGACGAACCATTCCAGCGTACTACCTCGATGAGCTGCAGTCGTGTTGCCCTTCACTTGAGCCCGGAAACTCTCCCCGGGGGATAATTCCTTCGAGGGGCAGAAGGTGACGTACAGCCCGTCAGAGTGTGCATCAGTGGAACAGGGGGTGGTCGCAAGCACCTCCCCCGTGCTGGCCTCCAGATGCCAGTTCGTCACGGGGAACGACATCTGGCGGAACTGGAACGCGACCTGACTCGCCACGCTGCGATGCACGCAATGCGGGCCCTGCGCAGCCGTCACGAACACCTCCGCGATCGCCTCGTCAGACCCCGGCTGACCGGTGACCTCCGTGGAAGAGGCGTTCGTCACCGTGAGCTGAGCCCAGGCGATCTGCGAGCTGCAGAACGCCGACTCTCCGGCGTCTGAAGTGCCAGCGTTGGGCTGGTCGGGGCCAGCATCCTGGTGAACCGCGGTGCAACCACCGACACCGCCGTCAGCAGGGGTGTAGACCCCCACCTCCGGTTCACCACAGGCCGCGAGGCTAAACAAGAGCAAAAGAGTGGAGAGACCACAGACGTACTTCATCGCGCTCATCAGCAGCTCCTTTTCATAGGGAAGAAGAGAGAGAACGAAATGTCCGAATCATTAATGATGGTAGCAAAAAAATCACTATTTGTCAACCGTCTGGATTTTTTTGGATTTTTTCAGTCAGCTGGTAAAACGTGGCAAAATCTGCTATAATTGTTCTTAATGAAGCTACAAAAACTATTACTACTTACGGGTTTTCTCGCTCCGCTATTTTTTGAGCCTGCTTTTGTTTTTGCGCAAGCCGACTTCAATCCCCACTTCATTATTTCTGATCCGGAACTGCAGGACTACCAGAATTGGACCAGCTCTGATATCCAAAAATTTCTTGACGATAAGGGGAGCTACTTGCGGAACTTAGTGGCCGAAGACGCGAACGGAATGACCAAGATGGCTTCGGATATTATTTATAATGCGGCGCAACTCTACAAAGTCAACCCAAAATTTCTTTTGGTGACTTTGCAAAAAGAACAAAGCCTCATTACCGACGATACCCCCACCCAAAAACAACTGGATTGGGCGACCGGCTATGCCGTGTGCGACTCCTGCAGTATGGACGATCCGAAAGTGATGAAATATAAAGGGTTTGGAAAACAAGTAGACGGGTCGGCTGGCATTATGCGTTGGTACTACGACAATGAAGACAAGACGATCGTAAAGAAAAAAGACACGCCCATCCGCATTGACGGTGAAGACGTGACGCCGCAGAGCTGGGCCACGGCATTTTTGTACACCTACACCCCGCATTTGCATGGTAACAAAAATTTTTGGCGCATTTGGAATACTTGGTTTGAGCAGGTGTACCCAAATGGGACGCTCCTCACCACCGATAACACAACCTACTGGCTTATTCAGGAAGGAAAACGACGCCAATTCAAAAACAAAACTGCTCTTATCACCAGAGTGGACCCTAAAATCGCTCTTCTGACCAGTGAGACTGATTTAATGAATTATACGCTCGGAGCGGAAATTTCTTTCCCCAATTATTCTCTTTTAAAAACTTCAACAAAAACATATTTGCTTGACTATGACACCCTTCGTCCTTTTGCCTCGGATGAAGTAGTAGCCAAGCTTGGCTATAATCCCGATGAGCCCATTGACGTAGCGGATACAGAACTGGCCGGCTACGCCATTGGCTCCACCATTACCGCCTCCACCACCGCCCCACAAGGAATTATTTTTCAAATCACTGACGCGGCGGCCTACTATCTCTTGAAAGACGATGTGCTCTCCCCTATTTTGGATAAGGCTGTCATAGACGCGAACTACAAAAATCTGCGCGTGGAAAAACACAAGCTTAAAGAGCTGGCCAAATATACTACTGCCAATGAACCGGTAGTCTTTTCCGATGGCACCCTGCTGCGCGCCAAAGATAGCTCTATTGTCTATGTTATTGACCACGGAGCGAAGCGCCCCATAGCGGACGATGATACTTTTATCGCACTGGGGTACAAACGTTCAAATATTGTGCCGGTGGCTATGCTGTCGCTTTTAAATATCCCGCTCGGCAAGCCGCTCTTCATGAATAAAGATTTTACCTCCGCAAAAAATAAATACCTCGGCGACAACGCCACGCCGGTAACCGATCTCTACGGCAAGACCACCCTCCCCGCCTATGTAATTGCGGAATACCCGAGCGGCCGAATAGTTTCCGGAAAAGATGTTGATACCCGGCGGCCCATTGCTTCGCTTACGAAACTGCTCACCGCCTACGAGGCGCTCCATCAAGATCTGAATCTGAACAAAACCACTGCTTATGAAACAGACCGCTACGCTACGGATGAAAACCCGCTCAAACTCCAAGACGGCGATATTGCCAAAAACAAGGATCTTTTCTATGCTATGTTAGTGGGCTCGGTCAACTCCGCTGCCCGTATGATCGCCCAAAGCACAGGTTTAGAAGAATCTGAGTTTGTTCAGAAAGTGAATGCTCGGCTGGACGCCTGGGGCGCTGATTTTACCACCATTGCTGACGTGACCGGGTTAGACGAGCGCAACAAATCAACGCCGAGAGATCTGCTCAAAATTTTCACTAAGGTGCTCACAGACAAAACTGTCAAAGACGCGCTGGCTCGTCCGACGTATATATTTAGAAAAACTACCAAGAAACGCCCGACTGCTCAAACATTAAAAAATACTAATCAAATCTTTGCCCTGTACCCGGCCGGAAAACGCGGCTACAAGATCCTCGCGACCAAGACAGGCTATACTGAAGAGGCGAACGCGGTGCTTATCATGCTCATTGAATCTAAAAAAACCAAGAAACGGCATATTATAGTTACTATGGGCAACCCGAATTATGCGAAACGGTTTGAA
The DNA here is from genome assembly GCA_016234265.1 of Candidatus Magasanikiibacteriota bacterium. Classification (GTDB taxonomy): domain Bacteria; phylum Patescibacteriota; class Patescibacteriia; order Magasanikbacterales; family GWA2-37-8; genus JACRFW01. Next base: position 31,320 of record JACRFW010000041.1, on the reverse strand, counting down.
GAGCCGCATAAGCTCGCTCAGTGGATTGCCACACAAAAATAATTTTTACCTTTTTACACTCCCATGTCCCTCGTTTTCGCGGCCATCACTCCCCACCCGCCGCTCCTCATACCCGCCATCGGCAAGGAGAACATCAAAAAAATAGACGCTACCAAAAAAGCTCTAGAAAAAATGGAGGAATACCTTTACTTGAGCCACCCGGATATTGTGCTTCTTATCTCACCCCATGGCAAGCTGTTTGACAATGCTTTCTCCATGAATGTCTGCGCGGAATACGAGACTGATCTGAAGGAATTCGGCGATCTCACCACCAAACTCCATTTTAAAGGCGAACTGAATTTGCCGGCGCTTATCCGCGAAGCGAGTAAAAAAAAGGAGTATAGAACTATCATGATCAGCGAGAAAAAACTGGATCATGGAGCCGCCGTGCCACTGTTTTATCTTACCCCTCATTTGCCTGACATCAGTTTAACGATTTTTGGTTTCTGCAACCTAGACGCCAAGACCCACACTGATTTTGGTTATCTAATAAAAGAACAGATTATGCGCACTAACAAACGCGTGGCGGTCATCGCCTCGGGTGACTTATCGCACGCGCTTACCACCGACGCCCCGGCTGGATTCAACCCCGAGGGCGCGGTGTTTGATAAAAAAATACAGGAATACTTGGCCACCCGCAACACCGCCGGCCTGCTGCAGATGGAAGCAATGATTGCCAATGCCGCTGAATGCGGTTTTCGCTCGTTTCTTATTCTCATGGGAATTCTGCGCGGAGTGAACTACACCTTTGAATCCTACGCCTACGAAGGGCCGTTCGGAGTTGGATACCTGACGGCCAACTTCGTTCTTTAAAAGTTAGGCTATGATTGCCCACGTCATATTGGCTAAGCGAGGGACCCTCCATTTGGCATGGTTTGATTATAGCGTGCCGATAGAGCTAGAAAAAATAGTGGCCATTGGTCAGCTCGTGGTTATTCCTTTCCGCTCCAAAGAAGATTACGGCATTATTCACTCGCTTGATATCACACCAAAGACCGATCTCAAACTGAAGGCTCTCAAAAGCATTGTCCGTCCCGAACCTTTAATTGGCCCACAGCAACTGGCCTTTTTAGAAGAAATGAGCGCGCTGTATAATACGTCGCTCGGGTTGCTGGTAAAAATGAACTTGTTGCCGCTCCAAAAAAGAAAACTCGCGGCTTGGGTAATACAAAAACGAGAGCAGCAAATGAGCCTGAAGCAGCCGTTTACCAAACCGCGGATATTTCTGTACTCCGCCACGGCGGAGAGAAAAAAGTACATCGGCGCGAACATTGCTCCCCATGGCCAAACGCTTATTCTGGTGCCGGAAGTTAATGATGCGGAAACGCTTTTGCGAAGTCTGACCACGGCACAACGCAAAAAAACTGGAACTATCACCGGGGAGGTGTCGCCTAAACTTTTCTTTGCTCTTTGGCAAGACGTGTGGAGCGGCAAAACCAATATAATTATCGGCACACGGCGCGCGCTTTTTTTGCCTTTTGATAACCTGGCAACAATTATTGTTGACGACGAGGGCAATGACAACCACAAAAGCTTTGACCTGGCGCCGCGATTTCACACTCGAGACGCGGCCACCATACTTGCCCAACACCACGCTGCCGTGGTTCATCTCACTACCCACGCGCCAACTGTTGAAACCTATTACTTTTCTCAAAAAAAGGTTTACGAGGTGGCTTCAAAAACGTTTTTGCCGACCATTGTCCAAAAATATACTCTTTTAGACATTAAAAATGACCGACGGGGCGGCAGCTGGAGCGCCATAACCCGCGACCTGGCTGAACAACTTCTCTCCGCCACCAAAGGAACTATTTTTCTTTTTTGCCACCGGCGCGGAACACTGGGCTATGTGAGCTGCCGCGACTGCAAGACAGTGCTCACTTGCCCGGTGTGCCAAGAATCACTGGCCTACCATGCCGCTTCCAGAACATTGGAGTGCCACCATTGCGGCCATCACTCCCCCATGATCACTACATGTGCCCGTTGTCGGGGAACGAACATTACTATGTTTGGCCCGGGCACAGAGCAGGTGGAAAGCGAAATCAAAAAACTGCTGCCGAATGACCCCCGCCCCATTGTCGTTATTGATAGCGACACCCCACAAAAATTGAGCAGCGCCGCAGACCATATTATTGTTGGTACGAAGTCAGCCTGGAGCACCCTGCCTTGGAAAAAAATAAGCCTCATGGCCTTTATTGACGCCGACACTCCCCTGTTTGTGCCGGAATACAAAACGGCCGAGCGGCTTTGGCAGGTGCTGACGCGCTCTTTATTTTTATTGCCAGAAAAAACGCCTCTCTACATACAAACAGCCCACCCGGAACACACAGTGTTTCAGGGGTTGGCTCGCCCGGACATTTTTTATACTCACGAACTCACCGAACGCCGTTTATTTCAATATCCACCGTATCGTTTTGTGCTACGTTTGTTCACGAGCGGAAAAAACTATGCCCTGCTCAAACGCGAAATGGAGCAAGTGGAGGCGGCGTTGAAACGATTGACTAAAAATGATTCCACGGTTACAATAACGCCAGCTTCGGACATGTTTCCCAGCTTTCAGCGCGGACTTTATTGGCAAACAATTATTATCAAAATAGGCTACGCGCAGTATAAAAAAATCATCCGACAGTTCCTGACCGCGGTGCCGGAAACGTGGAAAGTTGACCCTAACCCTACGACGCTATTGAGCTTGTAAAATTAAGTGTCATTCAGAGGGAGTGAAGCGACCGAAGAATCTTCCTATTTTCCAATTCGCAATGACGATTGACGTTGGGAATTCGGAAGATCCTTCACCCCGACGTACGTCGGGGTGAAGGATGACAAAAAAAATTTCTATGATTTACGACATTGTATTTGAACCTGAACCGATGCTGCACCGGCCGAGCGCTCCGGTGGACCCAGCCACCATCACTGGCCGGGAAATGCAAAAATTTATCAAGGACATGGTGGAAACCATGTATGTGAAAGACGGGGTGGGCTTGGCCGCTATTCAGGTTGGCAAATCAATTCAGCTTTGCACCATTGTAAAACAATTTAATGAGCTGAACCCGCACGAGGATTTGTGCCTGATCAACCCCACCTGGACTAAAATTTCCCGATACAAAAAATGGGATGAAGAGGGCTGTCTTTCCGTGCCCGGCCTCTATGGTAAAATCCAGCGGTACACGAAAATTAAAGTGACTGCCACCAACGGCAAAGGCAAACCGATCGAGTTTATCGCCGAAGATTTTTTTGCTCGTATTATCCAGCACGAGGTTGACCATTTGAACGGACACCTCTATATTGAAACAGCCAAAGATATTCATGAGGCTGAAAAACCTAAGCGGACGCTTTCGTAAGAAGAAACTATGACAAGCATTCTATACTTTGGCACGAGTGGAGCATCGGCAACCGTACTTGAGGCCCTGGCGCGCACCCAGGGTTTTAGCATTTCTGGGGTGGTGACCCAGCCTGATAGAGCGGTCGGGCGTGGGCAAACAGTAACGCCCTCGCCGGTTAAAGTGGCGGCGGAAAAACTCGGTCTGCCGGTTTTATGTCCAGAAAATCTTAAGGATTTCCCTTTAGAAACATTGCCGAGCGCGGACATTTTTGTGGTGTACGCCTATGGACTCATTATTCCGCAAGTAATTCTGGACTGTACGCCGCACGGAGCACTCAATATCCACCCCTCCCTCTTGCCAAAGTACCGCGGCCCGACACCGATTCAATCTACCCTGATGAATGGCGAGACCGAAACTGGAACGAGTATTATGCTTCTGGACGCCAAAATGGACCACGGCCCGATTTTTAAACAAATGCGCTTGGCCATTGACCAAAATGACACCACAGCTACTTTAACCGAGAAACTCACTACGCTGGCCATACCCGCCCTGGTGCAGGTTATTTCAGACTGGACAGAGAAAAAAATCGTACCACAAGCGCAAGACGACGCCCAGGCAACCGTGTGCAACATACTGACCCGCGATGATGGTGAAATAGACTGGGAAAAAACCAATACGGAAATTTATAACCTCTATCGAGGACTTATGCCATGGCCAGGCATCTGGACCACGTGGAATGGAAAACGACTTAAGCTACTCTCTATCACTCCCTCCCCTATAAGGGGAGGGATGATGGGAGGGGTTTTCACTCAAAACAATCATTTGTACGTCGCCACAGCCGACGCTTCAATTGAAATAACTGAACTTCAGCTGGAGGGGAGAAAGCCCATGTCAGCCAAGGTTTTTTGTAACGGCTACAAAAAATTTTCTGGTTCAGTTTTGCCTTCCTAAAAACTATGTTCCAGAGAAAGCAGTCCCTGTTCTTGCTCGTTGTGTACACAGCCCTCCGGGTATTCTCCTTTTTCTTCGGTCCGGAAACGCCATTGCAGACACAACATATCGTGAATACGATTGTTTCTCTCGCTCTCATCGCGCTAGTGGCTATTCTGATTGCCCGAGGAGACAAGCGTGGTTGGTATTTGATACTTTTGGAAATAATTTTGGGTGGGAGTGGTAATTATCTGGCCGCATTTGGCTTAACGGTTCGCACCTGGTTTGTTATCGTAGCTATTCCACTCTATGCTTTCAGACTGCTATGGAAAAAATATTGGCTGAACTTTTGGCAACGTGAGTCAAAAATGGTTCTTCTGCTTGGCATTTTTTTGACGACCATCGGTTTGCAGACACTTCACGGCTATTTCAATGGCCATGATCTGAAGCTTATCATTGGTGATACTCTCCCCTATCTCTACATTTTGTACTATTTTCCACTCCGCGAACTTTTGCGTGATGGAGGGTTCAAGCAGTTGGCTCTGAACGCTCTCATAGCCGCGATTGTCGGGAATGCGCTGATGATTGTCGGCACCTTTACCGGGTACTCATCGGGCCTTTTGCTACTTCAAGATAGCTATTACCATTGGTATCGTGATGTGGCCGGCGGAAAAATTACGGAACTCCCCTATCACTTCTATCGTTTAGTTCTCAATGAACACTTGTTGCTCGTGCCAGTTTTTCTTTATTTTTTAAACAAAATAATCAGAAAAGAGCTTGCTCATATATGGCTTATTTTTCCAGCTTTGCTCCTGGTTATTCTCTCCATTAACCTCACCCGCATTTACCTAGTGGCGCTTGCTGTTGGGCTTCTCGCACTGTTTAACCGTGCCGAGTGGCGACGCTGGTTCATTGGTAGTCTCGCGACACTACTGTTCTTTGGAGTGGCTTTTACTGGCACCCATCTGGCAGCGAGCCGTGGAAAGAGCTTGGGGTGGGAAATTTTTGGCATCCGCCTGCAAAGTATTGTCTCCCCAGCCATTGAAGACAGCTCTTTGAGTCGGTTGCTCCTGTTGCCGAAAATTCTAGAAAAAATAAAATCCAATCCTATCCTCGGCACGGGCATCGGCGACACGGTGACGGTCTATAGCCCAGTTTTCAGAAAAGATGTTACTACCCCGCACTTTGACTGGGGGTATTTGGAAATATTGGCTGAACTGGGGGCTGTTGGTTTGCTTGTCTGGGTTTTTATCATTGCATTTCTTTTCCGTGCTTACACCAAAAACCAGCTACCGCGGTGGCAGCTGGCTAGTTTTTTGGCGCTTCTCACTATCAATCTCACTTCACCGGCATTGTTTCATGTGCTGGGGATACTATTTTTGGCCATGCTCTTCACTCGGTTAGAGAATGCTTCTGCACAATAATTCTCTTGGCTTCTTCGTAGGCCCGAATGGTTTTTATTTTCCAAGGCAGATGGTACATAAAGCCAGGCAGCCAAAAACTGTAGCCCTTTCGTCCCCGGACGATTTTTTTGTATAAAACTTTGGGTACAAAGACACCGGTTTTGCCTTCCTCAAGTAAAGTAAGCCACAGATCCCAATCTTGAAAACGCCGGAGTGATTCATCAAACGGACCAGCGACAAAACCCCCTCCTCTATCCTCCCCCTTATAGGGGGAGGAGACGGGGGCAACGAAATCGCCGTCGTTGAACGTTCCCTCCTCTATAAGGGGAGGGGCGAGGGGTGGGGTTTGCAACGCTTCCAAACGAATGAGCGACGGGGTATCAATGTAATTATATCGCTGTAAGTCACTGGAATTAAACTCCTGACTTTTCATAGTCTTCCAGCCAAACTTAAATTGAGAATAAGCGTAGCTGGCTTCCGGATGTTGTGTGAGCGCTCTTTGCATATCCTCTAGCATAGTCGGCTCTGCCACCGTGTCAGCATCCCAAAAAATAACATAGTCCCCTTTTGACTCTCTGAAACCGTGGTTGCGTGCGGCTCCGGCACCCTGATTTGTTTGTTGAATAACTTTTGTATTCAAGCCACGCACCTTCTCCAAAGTACTTTTTATCACTTCATTGAAGTTGTCGGTACTACCGTCGTTCACAATTATAACTTCCAGCGGCTGTAGGGTTTGCGCGGTAATACTCAAAAGAGAACGCTCTAGAGTATGAGCGTGATTGTAGACGGGAATGATTACGCTAATAAGTGACGGCATAAGAGGAATATCCTTCGCCCACTGCGAGGGGGCTCTGGATGACAACTATTATTTTAATTTTGATAGTTGATTATCCCAGGTGAACTCTTCGGCCACCCGTTTCTTTCCCGCCTCCCCCATCTGACGCGCCCACTCCGGATTTTTTAACAGATCCACGATCGCTTTGATCACAGCTTTGTCCTGGTGCACATCAACCACCACACCGGTGACTCCGTTTTCCACGGCCTCCTCAACCCCACCAGAGCGCCCGGCCACCACCGGCAAGCCACTGGCCCCGGCCTCTAGAAATACTGTCCCCCACCCTTCCTCCATGCCTTCATCCGGGTGAGTGAGCAATACAAATACATCCGAGGCTTGATAATAGGTCGGCAGATCAGCAAAAGAAATTTGCCCCAAGAAACGAACGACGTTTTGGAGATAGTGCTTGTGCACGGCGTCAAATATTTCCTGCTGTTTTGGCCCCAAGCCAATCATGAGCCAGACCACGTTTGGCACTTCTTTTAGAATTTCCGGCAACATGCGGATGGCATGAGGATACCCTTTGCCCTCCACCATTCTGGCCACGGTCAGAATGATTTTTTTACCCTGCAGAGCCAATTGTTCCTTGATTTTAGCTATTTTTTCGGGGGTGACCGGGGAGGAAAAAGTATCGGCCGGACAAGGGTACACCACCGTAATTGGCGCGGTTATTTCCACATGCTCTAGGAGTTTCTTTTTCAAGAATTCACTGTTAACGACAACGCGCTCAGCGTTCGCACAGACCTTTTTAAAATTTTTGAGTTTCAGCGAGCCACGAGTGGCTAATGCGAGGTCAGTACCATGAAGAAAAATGGTGTAGGGAATCTTTTTAAATTTCTTTATTAGATAGCCAACATAGCCCCCGGGCAGAGCCTGATGGATATCAAGACGAGTTATTTTTTCCCGGCGAATAATACGGAATACCTGAAAAAATAACCGGAGCCAATGGGGCCAAACCAAAAACCAATACGGACGGCGGCGATACACTTTCCAAGGCGATGCCTTGTCCAACTCGTCCGCATGAGGGAGCGGTGGAGCGTAGACAACCACACTCTCTGGCGTGGCGTGTTTAGCATAGTTGTACACATAGGAGGCAATGCCGCCGGCCTGGGGCGGGTACTCTAAAGTGATAATGAGCATTTTTTGGTTCATAAGTTAGCGGGATAATTTTTCTTATACCAAATTTTAGCAATAACAGAGGCAAGCAGCGCGCGATCAATGGTGCCATTCCAAAATAAGAGCCCGCCGTAGAGCGCGACACCGAGCGGGATAGTGATAACAAAATGTAATTTGAGAGTGAGAAGCCAAACGACCACAGCCATAATTGCCGCCGGAAGCACGGTCTTAAAAAAAGCTACGCTGATAGCGTTGATATTGATAGACGCGAAGCGCCGGGCAAAATAAAAACCACTAATACACAGAATGCTATTGCTCATGAGGGCCGTCAGGGCCGCTCCCTCTATGCCAAAACGCGGTAAAAGCAAAAGATTTAAAGCGGTATTTATGCCCAGGGCAACAGCGAGCAAAGACGTTTGCACTTTTTGGTGGTTGGTCGCATTCAGGAGTGCCCCGGTGATGTAACCCAGATAACTAAAAATGAGGCTTACGAGAAGCAGGCGGAGCACCGGCACCGACGGCAGAAACCGCTCGCCATACAGAGCCACAATGACGGGCTTGGCGACCGCCCCCAAACCAAACGACAGCGGGAAAATAATAGCGAATAAATAACGCCAGGCCTTTGTAAACAACTCCCCTATTTTTGCCGGGTCGGTGAGACTCAAGGAGCTCATGACTGGGTAGACGCTCGCCGCGACCGCGGAAGGAATGAACTGAAAAGCGAAGGTTATTTTGTAGGGCACGCTCCACCAACCCAAATGTTCGGGTGGCAGGAGCTTGGACATGAGAATTGAGTCGGTATAGGCGTAAAGACGGCCGATAATGCCGGCCAGGGCAAACGGTACGGCGAGAGCCACAAACGCCTTACAGATGACAAAATTGAAGGTAAAACGATAGTGTAGACCATAGGCCCTGGCCCCAAAATAGGCGCCATAGAGCGTATTGCCGAAACTGGGGATAGTATAGGCCGCGATGAGCCACAACAGCGAGGCGTGGTTCACAATGGCAATGGTGCCTATCACAAGCGTGATAAACTGTGAAGCAACGACGCCAATAGACTCATATACTAAATTTTTATGGGCGCGGAAGATACTGAAAAACGTGCCCTGCAGACTATCAAAGAACATTGTCACGCCGGAGAGATAGATAAGCTCGCGGAGCGCCGGGTCGTAGTTCAGCAGATTCACCGCGACAATGAGCAGACCATAGGCAGCACAGCCAAACACTATCTTTGTCCACAGAATGGTATTCACATACCCTTCGGACTGATCGGGAAATTTGGAGGCTTCACGAGTGAGCACCGGCACCAAGCCAAAATCGGCAACGACCGCAAAGATGGTGGTGAAGGAGATAGCAAAAAAATACTGCCCGGTGTTCTCTACCCCAATAACGCGGGCGATAATGGTGAAATAGACAAAAGATATCACCTTCTGCAGGACAGAGGCGAAGGTGAGAAAAGAAGTGTTTTGCGCTACAGTATAGGACATAGCGTAGTTTGTAGTGTAGCCTAAAAAACTGAAAAAATCAACGCTTTAGGCACATACTAAAGTCCTCTCTTTTGGAGAGGACTTTAGTATGTTTTAAACGGCACAACTGCCGACCGTCTTTTAGACTTTTTGCGTCCACAACTTTGGGACAACCATCTCAATCCCTTTGCCAACCAGCCAGCCAAGAAGGCCAAGAGCAATGGGGAAATAAATGTGGGCCAAATCAAAGTATACTTCAAATAACGCAGCCGGAATAAGCAGAATGCCGATCCACCAGTATTTTTTTTGATCGCCAAAGGCAGTAAACAGAAGGGTGAGGAAGAAAATAAAAGACAGGATAATTCCGTCGGTAAAGTTATACCAAAAAATAGGAATAATAAAACTACCAAATCCTACTGGCATCCTTATAAATCTTTGATAAAATTGTCCTGCGGGCGCAGCCAACAAAATTGACAAAAAACTAACAAGGATAAATAAAACAAAATTTTTATACTTCATAACATTTTAATTATTTATTAACCAATTAATATCTTCTTGAATTAACGTAAAGGCCTGCTCATTAACATGTCTGCCCCGTTGCTTCTTAAGCTCCTGTAAAAATTCTTTAAACTCTTCTTTGCGTTTTTCTTCGTTCTTTTTATGTTTTCTTTCATCATCTTCTTTTTCTTTTTTATCTTCTTTTTTTATTTCCTGCAATTTTTTAATCAAACTTTTTTTAATACCGGCATTATTTATCCACCCCAATGAGTAAGATCGTTCTATATCCGAAATAGTACTAGTAACACTGGCGATTAATTTAAACGAAGTGCTCGCTATGGCCACATTGCCCATAAAATCCGTGGCTGTGGCCATTACTGTATGAATACCGAGTGGTAAGTAAAATAAATCTACCATATCACTGCTGGTAGCTATTTTACCATCAAACGCTAGACTTTGGGAATATACGCCAGAGCCGGTGTCTGTAGCTGTGACTAAAAGAGGCAAAACAAATGGCCGGGTGTAATCTTGGGCAAGCGGAGACAAAATCGTAATTTCCGGCGGCACATTATCCGTTGGCGTAACCCTCAAATTCTGCGGCGTACTGCTGTTTATATCTATTTTTAATTCCGATACCATATTTGGTAAAGTATTAGCCTGGAAATCTTTACTAACAAGAACGTCGTCAGAGATATAACCTGCGGCAACAGTATATTCACCGCCATTACCCGTACCAATAGTTTCCACCTTGTATTCACCATCCAAAGGGTTGGGAATGGTTATATATTCATCATCGGTGGTAAATCCAGAATAAAATGCGCCATCGATTTGATTTACTTCTTGACCAATCGTAAAATCCTTCCCAACTCGCTTGCCATCTGGAGCGATGACGACAATATCAGCTGGGGAAAGGATTTTGATGATTAAAAGTTTAAAATTAGGAAAATGCCAATTGTTAACTAATTCTGGATCTTTTATTGCCGCTAATTTATTTATAATTAACGACTCTGCATGTGTTGGTAATGCTGTATGCTCTGTTGATTGTACAGATATATCTGAATAAATAAATTCACTACTTTTAAGAGGTAGTGTGCCGTCACCGCTTCCAACTTCCATGCCTAAATCATATGTGGTGCCATCATATCCGTCTGGAAAACCGTGATTCCATAATGGCAGGAACGGTGAATCAATTACTCTAACAGTATTCAAGGTGCTGCTGGGTCCTAGATCACCAACGATGTTTGTTAACAAAATACCGGAATCGTATAATTTACTAACATTCGCATTCAACTCTTCCAAAAATTGATTTCTTGGATAATTATTTGGGTATTGCCTTAATGTGTTAGCGCTCTTATCTTTCAAATAATCATAGATTGGTAACAATTCCTCAATCGAAGTTATTGGTCTATGCCTTACATAATCAAACAAGCTTGCATAGCCTGTTTTTTCAGCTTCTCGTGTAAATATAAAATTTAAAACCCTATCAGGCAGACGACGTCCTGTTTCTCCTCCCTCCCAAGTCAAATAAGCATTGGGCGCACCCAAATGCGGCGTACCCAGAAAAATTAATTGATCAATATCATGCGCATAATAGTTGGATTGGATATACTGTCGTGCCACCAAACCACCCATGGAATGCGCGACCAAGTCAACTTTATCACAACCGCAAATCGCTTTCACACCTGCGATTTTATCTTTGAGCAACACTGCTGTATCTACATTTGAATTCCGCCATTGATATGGGAAAGTAAACAAATCTACACCATCGGCATAGCCGTTTACTCTAAAAGTATCAATCAAATTGTCATAGGTGTGAAAAATCGGGTCAATCACCCAAACCCCATTTTTTTGTTCACTGCCCAAAATGCCGGGTATAATGATAACCGGATCGTTTTTTAGGGTAAAATTCAATTCACCACTGGCGGGCAGACGCGCGGTGACGATGCCGTCGCTGGTTTCAAAATGATAGGTGTGCTGGCCGCTTGGGAGCGTGCTTGTGGCTGTAAAAGCATATACTTCACCATTTACGAAAATTCCATCCTGCCCCGTGTCTTTTGCCAGGTCATAAGGCAAGCCGTCAATGACAATGCGCACATACGTCGGCGGGTTGTTATCGGCATCGGCAAAGACAACTTTAAACGTCGGCAATTTGGAAAGAAACGCTATATTCGGCTCAACGCCATCCGTCTGGTAGCCGCTCTCAGACGAAAAAGATAACGCCGGCGGCTGATTGGGCAACACTTTGCCGATCCAGGGGTCATAGAGAACATTGCCACGGAAAGTTTGACCATGCCCACCCGGGTTGCCAGCGACACTTGGGCCCGACGCCTCTCCCCACCAGTTATTCCTGGCATCAACTTGCGGCGCCCACAAATTATCGGCATTGATGGCACCGCTCAAGTTATCATGAAAACTGCTACTGGCGAGCGTAAGCGGAAGACTGGTCTTAATACCAAAACCCGCATTATAAGCCAGCTCAATATTTTCAAACGTTACACTGCTGGTGCCCGACCAAATGTCAATCGACGCGCCCTTGAAACCGCCATAGCGGAAAATAGCGTTATGAATACCAATGGTATTCGCTCCACTACTACTGATAATCTCAATATCATTCCAGTCGCCCGGCCGCGGTACGGTAGCTGAACCATCGCCACTAGTGTCGCCGCCGACACTGTCATCACGGATGGAAGTAAAAATTACCGGTTCTTCGGAAGTACCATTGACAAATAAATTGCCAAGAACGCCAATGTGCCCCGGGCCGCTCCCACACCCACTCTCTATCGCAAACTTAAGTATGACTCCGGGATCAACGGTGACAGTGGCGCCATATGGAATTTTCGTGGCGGCAAAACAGCCGCCGTGAACTATATAGGGACTTTTGGCTTTCGTAAGAGTCTGCGTAACCAAACCATAACCATAACCACCGTCATATTGAAGCTCGGTGGCAGCGCTGGCCCAATGAGGAAATGCTAGAAAAATAGAAAAAGCCGCGCTAAACACGCCACCCGCCAAAAGTCCCGCTCGCGCACCTTGTTTGAAAAAAAATTCCATATATCCCCTCCTTAAAGATAAATTATGTAATTTTTAATTTGTCAGACACCCCCGCGCCCGGAAGAGATCCATTATCCCCGGCGCCGCTCTGGCTCTTTTACCACTCCTCCCAGAGCCGGCCAGCAGGGCCAACGCCATTTCCATTGCCTTCCGCAAGGGAAACCTCCTGCGCTACTACGAGGTTCAGACCAACCCCATGTTGGCCTGATAAGAAAAGACGCAGGTATTGTAAACTGGACCTGGAAAAAAGAAAAGACCTGCCTGCCGGCAGGCAGGAGATGTCAATGGTTAAAAAATCCCGCCTTTCGCGAAGGGCGGGATTGGATTTTGAAGACAGGTTTTACCGCTTGGACCACTGAGGTGCGCGGCGAGCTTTTTTCAACCCAGGCTTCTTGCGCTCTTTGACGCGCGCATCGCGCTTGAGGAAACCGAGAGTTTTTAAAGTTTTTCTAAATTCTTCGTTCCACTTCAGAAGGGCGCGAGCCACCCCGAGCTGCACAGCGACCGCCTGACCGCGTTGACCGCCACCAGCCACCTTTACGGAAAAATCAAGGTCTTTTTCTTTGGCCAAAGCCTTGAGTGGAGCGAGAATAATTTGCTGTAATTCAAAGTATGGGAAATAGACTGCAAGAGCTTTGCCGTTGACGGTAATTTTACCGGTGCCTTTATCTATGCGCACACGGGCGGAAGCGGATTTTCGGCGGCCGACGGAACGAGTAATAGTGCTATTTTGATTGAGCTTGGTCATAGTCATTATTTAATCGCCAATCGCTTCAAACGATTTGTGCGGAACTTGTTCTTGGGGAGCATCTTGGCCACGGCCTGGCGCAAAATTTCGGCCGGGTTCTCTTTAAAGATCTTCTTGGCCGGAATTTCCTTGAGACCGCCCGGGTACATGGTGTGGTGACGATACAGCTTTTGATCCAGCTTTTTTCCCGAAAAGACCATTTGACTGATATTGCTGACGACCACTTTTCCACCGCGATCAACATGCAACTCGTAGTCTGGCTTGTTTTTGCCCATGAGGAGCCGGGCGATAGCGGTCGCTAAACGACCCGGACGAGTACCAGCCGCATCAATGACGTATTTTCCATGTGTGCTTCCTGCCATATATTTCAAAATTAAACTAATTCAACCAGCGCTTCCTCGGCTCCGTCGCCGACGCGGTTGCGGGTCACAGTGACACGCGTATAGCCGCCCTGGCGGTCTTTGTAGCGGGGGCCAAGCTTCTCCATGAGTTTTTCAGTGGCATTCTTGGTGTAGAGAACAGCCTGGATATTGCGGCGATCGGCCAATGTGCCCTGCTTGGCTTTGGTGATAAGGCGCTCCACAAGCGAGCGGACGGCTTTAGCTTTGGCTTTGGTGGTGCTGATCTTTTCAAACACCACTAAACTCTCCGCCAAATTGGCGAGAAGCGCCCGGCGCCCGGCGGTCTTTCGGTCAAGTGTCAGTTTGTTTTTCTGGTGACGCATATTTATTCTTTCTTCTTTGATTTTTTGGCTTTCTTTTCTTTTTTCTCGGCCTTCTCTTCTTCGTCTTTGGTCTCGGCGATGACCTCAGCGGACGCGGCTTCCTCTTCAACCGCTGGAGCGGCTGACTCGGCCGCGCTTTCGGCGGCATTCAGCACAACCGTAAAGTGGTCCATCAAAATTTTGGTACTCTGATCAATGGCTTCGCGCGGGGTGATGGTGCCGTTGGTCTCTACCGTGAGCGTTAATTTCTCAAAGTTCGTGATATCGCCGACGCGGGTGTATTCTACATGGTAGCCGACATCTTTGACCGGGGTGTACACCGAATCCATCACAATAGTGCCGAGGTCATAATTCTGGCGGTTTTTCTCTTCCACCGGCTTGTAGCCGCGGCCACGGCCGACGGTGATCTCCATTTCCAGCGTCTTGCTTTTGGTCAAGTTGCAGATAACTAAATCCTTGTTCACAATTTCTACATTGGAGTTGGCCTCAATGTCCGCGGCAGTTACCGGGCCCAGGCCCTTTTTGACCAGATTCAACAGCACTGGCTCATCGGAAAAAACTTTTACGGCGAGCTGTTTTAAATTCAACATTATTTCCACCACATCTTCTTTCACGCCATCAATCGTAGAAAATTCGTGTTGAACGCCTTTTACTTTAAAATATTCCACGGCCGAACCCGGGAGCGAAGAAAGCAGAACACGGCGCAGGGCGTTGCCGAGCGTGGTGCCATAGCCATGGTAGCAGGGTGTAACCACCATGGAACCAGTGTGCTTGCTCTCACTAGGCTGGAATTCTACTTTAGATGGTAGAAGAAAATTTTCCATACGAGTTTGAAGTTTATCCCGGTCGCTTGAGGTGACCGGTTTTAAAATTAGCGTGAATAGAAACCGATGATAGAGTTCGCGTCAAAATTAGGATTGGCCACCGTTGGGCTGTTTAAAACTTTAGCCGTTAACGCCTTCGCATCAACGCTTAACCAACTCGGCATATCTTTCTTAGCAATAGTTTCAGTTCGGTTTTCAAACAGTTTGCTCTGGTGTGTTTTGGCCTTAATACCAACGGTTTCTCCGACGCGGACGCGGTAGGAAGCAATATCCAATTTCTTGCCGTTGACCAACACATGACCATGAGTGACCAATTGACGGGCGGCGGCGCGAGAATTGGCTAAACCGCTGCGGTACACCACATTGTCCAAACGAGATTCCAAATAGTGGAGCAAAAATTTGCTCGTATCACCAGTTTTCTTGGAAGCTTCAGCAACATAATTACTAAATTGGCGCTCCAAAATGCCATAGATGCGCTTCACTTTTTGCTTTTCCAGCAACTGTTTGCCGTAGCTCCCGAGCTTGGTATGATGTTTTTTGCTGGGCCCATGGATGCCCGGCGGATAACTGCGGCGCAGCAAAGGGCACTTCGGCGAATCGCAGAGCTTTTCACCGAATTTACGGCAGAGTTTGTGTTTTGGTCTTAAATCGCGAGCCATAGATGATTAGTTCTAAAGTGGAAAGTTCAAAGTTATAAAGTTTAAACGCGGCGGCGTTTCGGCGGGCGGCAACCATTGTGTGGGATCGGAGTCAGATCGGTAATATTTAAAACGTTTAAACCATTGCCATGCAAAGCGCGGATAGCGGATTCGCGGCCGCCACCGATGCCTTTGATAAACACATTTACTTCTTTCACGGCATAGTCAGCCAATTTTGTCATTAAATCTTTCACCACCACGCTCGCAGCGTATGGCGTGGCTTTCTTTGGCCCCTTGAAACCATTGGTGCCAGAAGATGACCAGCCTAATACCGCGCCGTTCGGGTCGGTGATAGTGATGATGGTGTTGTTGTAAGTAGCTTGGATATATGCATTACCGCGCGGCACAATCTTCACCGCTTTCTTTTTCTTCGGCGCTACTTTTGTGTCGGTCTTTGCGACGGCCGAAGAGCCCGCCGGAACGGCAATCGTCGGAGTAGTTGGTTTAACAATTTGGTCAGTCATAGAAGTGTCTCGCTGTATGGAGAAGAGTAAAATTAAGTCTTTTGACCGGCGTCTTTGCGGCCGCTGCCCATGGTTTTCCGGACGTTGCCGCGCACGGTGCGGGAATTGGTCTTGGTGCGCTGGCCGCGAACCGGCAAGTGCTTCATGTGGCGAACGCCGCGATAACACTTGATATCTTTGAGCGATTTAATGTTGCCCTGCACTTCGCGCTTCAGATCGCCCTCGGTGCGGTAGCTCTTTTCAACGATCGCGCGGAGCTTGTCTTCCTGTTCGTTGGTCAAATTCTTGGTGCGGATGTTGCCATCAATGCCGGCGGCTTTCAAAATTTGCCGAGACAAGGTCGGGCCAATGCCGTAGACATAAGGTAAGGAAAATTCAATTTTCTTTTCTTTAGGAATGTTGGTACCAGCGATACGCATAATAAAAATCTAATAAAGAGTTTAGTTTAGCCTTGGCGTTGTTTATGTTTTTGGGTAGAGCAAATCACGCGTAATTTTCCTTTACGACGGACTAACTTACATTTAATACAGACCTTTTTCACTGACGCGCGAACTTTCATAGTAAAAATGGAATATCCGCCAGAGGCGGATTGTTAGCTGACACAAAATTTTTTCAAAGATTTTGGTCGCTATCAAAAAATACCAACCACTGCCGCGATATCATGGCCCCGCGAACGCTGACTACGGACCGAGTGTCTTTGAGTCAGTTTGGCAGAGCTACACCGCACTGGTTGATATTTTTATTTAAAAACGGAATGTGACGCGCCCTTTCGTCAGATCGTATGGCGTCATTTCCACTTTAACCTTGTCGGCCACGGACAAACGGATCTTATTCAGACGCATCTTTCCTGACAAGTGGGCGATAATCATCTGGCCGCTTTCCAGTTTCACTCTAAACATTCCCGCGGGCAATAATTCTTCAACCGACCCACGTAGTTCTATGGTGTCACTTTTAGGCATCGCAAATAGTTAAGCTGTGAATAGTATAGCGAAAACATTATAATTCGTCAAGGGGAATACTGGTCAGGGCTTCTGTTTGGCTAATATTAGCCTTTCCTCCATATACCCAGTGCTTATAAAGAAGGAAATTCCAGGTCACTGCCAAAGCAATATTGGCTACTCTCGTCAATAAATAATTGAAACCGAAGCGATCGTGAAAAAACCACATCCAAAAAATGGAGAACAGATAATTTGCTAAAGCCAGAAGATAATAGCGAATAATCTGCCGATGGGTGATGCCCGTTGATTTAAAAGCCCAATATTTATTAAGAAAAAAACCATAGTTGATAAGTACCGCCTGATTGACAATGACGGCGGCAACGGCGCTCCAGTGAACGTATTCTTTGAGAACGTAGAGCGAACCAATATCAAGCGCTACGCCGCTTACGCCGATAATAAAATATTTGGCAAATTCGCGCCGCGCGCTCCAGAGATGTGCTATGAATCGTTTGACCACATTTAGTTTGTCATTCCCGCGAAAGCGGGAATCTATAACTCTACTTGGTTCGTGAATGGATTCCCGCTTTCGCGGGAATGACAGTGCGACGCCACGTTACTCTACAATGGCCTTAATGCGGCGAATGCCGGCGGCGACCGCTTCCTCCTTAACAATTTTAAAATGACCAATGGTGCCGGTGTGCTCTACATGCGGGCCACCACAAACCTCGCGGCTATAGGTAGGGCTAGTCGGGTCGGCAAAGGCTTTTTGGCTGGTGTCACCGACAGTATACACCTTCACTCTGGCCTGGTATTTGTCCTCAAAAAGCCCGATAGCGCCTTTTTCTTTGGCTTCCTCAAAGCTCATTTCCTGCCAGGAGACCGGATAATCTTTCTGAATAGCGGCATTGACCATGTCTTCGGCCTGTTTGACCTGCTCCGACGTCATTTTTTCCGGGTGGGCAAAGTCAAAACGCATACGTTCCTGGGTGATGTTGCTCCCCCGCTGCATAGCATGAGGCCCGAGGACGCGTTGTAAAGCCGCGTGGAGCAAATGTGTCGCTGTATGGTACTTCGTAGAAATCTCGCTGTGGTCGGCCAGGCCACCGGCAAATTTTTGCTCGGCTCCGGTGCGAGAAAGTTCCTGGTGCTTTTTAAATTCTCTATCAAACTCAATAGCATCAATGAACAGCCCATATCCCGCTAGTTCCTCATTGATTAATTCTAATGGGAAGCCATGTGACTGATATAAATCAAATGCTTCTTGAGGCGTCACAGCGTTAATTGTGTAATTAGATTTTGCAATTGGGTCTTTCGGCGGCCAACGCACGGCAAAAGCGGATTCCATTTCTTTTATCTTTTTTTCAATAAGTTTATTTAATTCTTTCAGCCCTTGTTCAATCGTATTTCTAAATTTACTTTCTTCTCGAGCCATTTCGGTAGTGACAAAATCTTTGTTGCGCGTCAGCTCCGGGTAGACAGTACCAAACAAAGCAATAATTTCGGAAGCTATTTGGTCGCAGAAGTTTTCTTTGATACCAAGCAAACGACCGCGGCGCACGGCGCGGCGGATCAGCCGACGGACAATATAGCCGCGCTCCACGTTGCTCGGGGCGATGTGGGCGTCGTCGCCCATAATCATCGTGGCGGTGCGCAGATGGTCGGCGACAATGCGCATGGACTTGGTCACGTCTTTACTCTCAACGTATTCCCGTCCGGAAATATCCTGAATTTTCTGGATGAGCGGCCAGAAAGTATCAATCTGAAAAACATCGCTCAAACCGTTCAAGACAACCAGCGTGCGCTCTAGGCCCATGCCGGTATCTACGTTCTGCTGTTTCAACGGCTCAAAGGTGCCATCAGCTTTTTTGTTATACTGCATGAAGACGTCGTTCCAGATCTCCAGCCAATTGTCTTCGTCGGTCGCTGGGTTGCTACCGGCTGGTGGCAGGTCGGTGGCACCTTTCCAATAGAACATTTCGGTGTCTGGTCCGCACGGGCCAGTTTGGCCGGCCGGGCCCCACCAGTTATTTTTCTTGGGCAGATAGCCAATGCGCTCTTCGGGCACGCCAAAAGATTTCCAAATACCGGCCGACTCATCGTCGCGTGGAGCATCGTTGTCGCCAGTGAAGACCGTGACCGCTAATTTTTTCTTATCAATGTTGAGCCACTTGGACGAGGTCAAAAATTCCCAGCTCCATTCAATAGCTTCTTTCTTGAAGTAATCCCCCAAGGACCAGTTGCCCAGCATTTCAAAAAAAGTGTCGTGGCGATTGTCCCCGACTTCATCAATATCCTGGGTGCGGATACATTTTTGCACGTTCACGAGCCGACTGCCGGACGGGTGCTTCTGCCCCATGAGATAGGGCACGAGCGGGTGCATACCGGCGGTCGTGAAGAGCACGGTCGGGTCGTTGTCCGGAACCAAAGAAGCCGAAGGGATAATGGCGTGTCCTTTCGAAGCAAAAAAGTCTAAATATTTTTGGCGGAGTTCTTTCGATGTGAGCATAATTACCTGACTACTTCCCCACCCCCTCCTTCGCTCCTTTAATATCCACAGCCAGAACTTGACAAAAACTAAGATTCTGCTATGATAGGTGTATCACTATGAAAAAGACCCTTATACGGTTTCGTCCGTATCGGGGGCTTTTTTTATTTATGCTCTAATTTACCACGTTGCGTATTTAGATACAACAAAGGTATATTCTGTTTTCGCAATAAATACGAACATTTGTTGCTTGGTGATATAACCATGCGGAGAGACTGTTTGTCCTTAAGAAAATTTACAAGTTCCGCGTAATCTCCATCACTAGAAACAATAACCGCTTCAGTAAAGTTGCGTTCGTAAAAATCTACCGCCGCCTTTAACACCAAAGCGGCATCGCAATTTCCTTTTACTTTCCCAGTGCCGTCATAACTTATTTCTTTATAGACTAAAATGAAGCCCACTTCCTGCAGATAGGTGTAGAGATTTTTATTTTTGGGAAGAAAACCGATAAACAAATAAGCATTTACGACATCAAACTTTTCTTTCAGCCAAATACGGAAACGTTGATACTCTAATCGCCATCCAAGCTCAGCTACACCGTTGTGGAGATTGGCGGCGTCAATATAAGCAAAAATTTTTTCGTTAGAGTGCATACAAATATTTCTGACGGAGTTCTTTTGAGGTGAGCATATTACTTAACATCGATTATAACTCCAAATTCCAAATGTGCAATGGCTTCTCCTATATCACCTACGAGTCTACCGTCTGGCGTGAAAGGTCGCTCCTCAAAAGCAGCATGCAATTTCTCAATACTTGAATACAAATCTTTTATTGCTACCTTAAGTTGAAAAAATCTGTTCATACTACTACTCCGCCACCTAAACATTCACCTTTCCGGTAAAACACCACAAACTGTCCGGGGGTGACGGCGCGTTGTGGTTTGGCGAAAGACAGACTGAAGACTGAAGACTGAAGACTCACAATTGCTTTTTGTAATGGTTGTCGGTGGCGTAGACGTACTTCACATTGTAATGGAAACTTGGGTGATTGTCCACTAATCCAGCGGACATCAGCCAACGCCACTTCCTTCTTATACAAGAGCGAGTCGCTTTCATAGCCAACGACCAATTCATTGGTTTTAGTGCGTTTTTCAAAAACGAAAAGCGGGCGACTGTCGGAAATAGGAAGATCCTTCCCGCCCGAACGACTGATGTCGTTCAGTCGGGCGGGCGCTCCGCTCTGGATGACATTTTTTCCAACAACGCTTCGCTTGCCAAAATGTCGCTGACCGATGGTGTAGAACGGCAGGCCGTCGTGTTTGCCCACAACCTCGCCGGTGCTTAAAATAATTTTTCCTTTTTTGTGTTTAATTTTTTTCTCCAGAAACTCTTTCATCGGCACCTCGCCCACAAAGCAAATGCCCATACTCTCTTCTTTCTCGGCTGTCGGCAAACCAAACTTTTTGGCGAGCTTGCGCACCTCTGGCTTGGTGTAGCCGCCGATCGGGAACATAGTGCGGGCTAATTGCTCTTGATTGAGCTGGTGCAAAAAGTATGTTTGGTCTTTGTTGGTGTCTTTGGCCTCAAGTAAGTGAACGAGACCTCCCCTTTTCCCCTCCTTGAAAGGAGGGGGTGTGCTTTTCCCTCCCCTTTTAAGGGGAGGCGAGGCGGGGTCTTGCTCAACTCGTGCATAGTGCCCCGTCGCCAAATAATCAAAACCGAGCTCGCGTGCTTTATCTAACCAGGTGCCAAACTTGATGAATGTATTGCAGAGGACATCAGGGTTGGGGGTGCGCCCGAGTTTGTACTCTTTGAACATATAGTCCAGCACCAGCCGCTTGTACTCTTTGGTGAAATCAAACTTCAGGAGCGGAATGCCGAGATGCGCCGCGACACGCAGGGCGTCTCTGTAATCGGGCAACCAGCACGCCGCCGCGCTTCGCGCTATGGCGTGCGAAGCAGCATTGCTACCGTCATAATTTACCATATATGCTCCGACAACTTCGTACTTTCTTGACCATACTAAAAGCGCGGCGGCGACTGAAGAATCAACGCCGCCGGACATGGCTACGAAGACCTTTCTTTTAAGAGGGGTATTTGATTGTTTGTGCTTATTCCAAATTCTGGTCATATTCGTTTCGTATCTAACGGATGAATCTTATTAAGAATCAATAAGTTTTACAAGCGGTTCTTCCCAACCAAAACAAGTTTCTTTACCCTTAAGTTCTTTAAAAACCTTTATACAATCCGGATCAAGTTTTACATATTCTTTAAGCACCTGGACAGTTTCCTCGATAAAGCCGCCAACCGTGCCATCCGAATCATCAACACCGCCGCGGCAGAGTTTGCCGTCAAGCCGCAAAAGCATATCAATAAGCAACTTCGCGGTTTGCTCGTTTACCGGCAAGTCGGATATGATCTTAGCCAAACGATTACACCCTTCCGAAAGCGAGCTTTGATAAGAAAACCAAATGCGAGAAGGACCTTCATATGACTTTATGTATCTTATGGCGCCGGTAATGGATTTCTTGAGCGCAGACAACTCGGTTTTATTCAGGGTCCCAACCTTGCCACTGCAAGATGACTGCGATACTTGCCGCTTATCCTCATCTGTGAGGGGCTTGCCTTCCTTTACCGCATAAATAGCAACTGCGACCATATGTTTGCAGAGCATATCATTCTGGCCAAGATAACATTCACAATCACCTCGGTCATAATATCGATTACCCACATAAACCTTATATGGCTTCGTTCCCAAAACGGTCGCGAAAAATCCATTAAGTTCCCCCTTAAACTTCGCCACCTTTCCTTTCTCATATAAATCAACCGCCTTTTCAAAAGTCGGACCATCGGTCGCAAACTTAATTTTGTCTAAATTATATTTCGGAGACATGGTCCCGATATCCTTATATTCTCAAGTTTGAAGGATGTTATTTGTTGCTCATTGATTTATCTAACGCACTATCGAACAGCTCTTTGAGTTTTGATTTTTGCTCAAGAAGCTGTTTTTTACCTGCCCCGTAGTGAACCGAGCTTTGCGAGGTTCTACTACTGGGGTAATCCTGAACTCATTGCGCGATGCAACGCACTGTCAAACAATTCCTTAAGTTTTATTTTCTGTTCCAACAACTCCTTTTTATACGATTGAACCGCGGAAAGTTTAGCGACGATTTGTTTTTGGGTTTGGAGAGGCGGAAGCGGGATTTTAAGATTTCGTATAACTGCTTGTGAGATATTTGGTTGCGCTCCACCAGCACTAATTTTGATCAAGTAATTCGTTTTGGTTTTCAAAAAATAGTATAAATATTCGGGTACAAATTTACTATTTGGGAAAATACCACAAATTGCTTGATTAGTAGAAGCCTCAAACTTTAATAAACCGATCTGTCCGGTTGTCGCTCCATACATAGCGACCAAAACAGTATTTATTGGGAAAATCTTTGCCGAGCTTTCTTTTAATCCTTTTTCAGTAATAAATAATTCTGATTTGTAAATCAAACCTTGTGATACCTCTCCACTTCTCAACCATGGAATAGTACCATTTTCATAATATTCCGCTTTTTCTTTTAAGGGTGTACCACCAGAGGAAGTTTCGGCAACATCTCCCAGTTTTTTGACTTTCCAATCTTTGCCGGCTGGGTTTACCCCGTTAGAGTGTTTGCTATCTCTAACGGGGTTGAGTTCCTTATGTAAAAGCGACTGGAAAAGCTCGTCGGCTTTTCGGATGAGATCGTCATTTAATTTCTGCGCCTCGGCGATTTTATCCAACCGCTCAACGATTTGTTTTTGGATTGCGATAGGCGGGAGAGGGATTTCAAAGTTTTTCAAACTACTTCCCTTGATCGCAGAAAATGTACTCCCAGTTGAAAGCCGAGACCAATTATTTTCATTTTTCTTCATGAAATAAAACAGAAACATTTGATTCAAAATGTTCTTTTTTGCACGGAGAGCTCCGAGACCGCGACCAACACAAGATTTTTCTTTTGCGATATTGATATTTCCTACCGGCGCACGAACAGACATGAGAACATCATTTGCTTCTGCAATACGGCTTGGAGACGAACAATACTTAACAGGAGTCGGGTAAATCTCGCCAAATTCAGCCTTACCTTGGAAAAATGGCAAACCCTCACCACGCTCGTTATAACTTGAAGATGGCGGCGATTGCCCCATAACAATGTCAGCAACTTCTCCTAATTTTTTTGTTGACCAAGTAGTCATGAAAATAAGTTATTCAAAAAAGACCTAATTTAAGAGGAGAGACTGCCCTTGTCTGTTTTATTATCAACCCCCCTTGAAAATAAATATCTTGTCATGCCGCAAGTAAAAATAAGGATAGTGGCATTTCCAGAATTGGTTGCTCGATTTTCCAATCCTCTTTTGTAACAAGGATGCCAAAACTATTCGGCTTGCCGTGCGCCTCCAAAAATGCCCGGATTGCGACGCGATGTTTGCTGTCTAATTGGTTTTGATACGCAATTTCAATCGGTATCATCTGACTGCCAACTCGCACCACAAAATCGACTTCCTGTTTGCCGCTTGGTTCTCGGTAGTAAGACACATCCGAAACTCCCGGAAATAGTCGGATTACATTATGAGCCAAAGTTTCCGCGATTCTGCCGCGCTCTTCTCCTTCAAGAGAAGTAACAATTTTTGTTATTCCTTGCATCAACACAAGATCGGCCGCATATAACTTTGCGTGGGTAGAGCGTAGGCGCACGGGCTTACCGGTAAACCGTTCGACTTTGCGGATTAACTCCGTTTGCAACAAAAGGGGCAAGGCCTCGGTAAGCGTTACGCGGGTGGTATGAATGAGCGAAGCTAATTCCTCCAAATTATATTCTTGGCCAGTTCTAGCAAAAGCATAGCGTAAAAATTGGTGAAAAATCTCCGGCCGACGTATCTCTTTCACAAGACGCAAATCTTCAAGCGTAACGCGCTCGACAAATTGCTGGTCAATAAATGCGGAGCGTTCCGCCGCGGTTCCCATTGTCCACAATTGAGGAAACCCGCCTTTTTGCGCGTATTCATCGGCATAGTGATTCCATTGCTGAACAGCATTCGGTTTTATATATTCACTCAAACGGCGGTTGAACTTGACTGCTGAAGAAGAGTCTCCGATATCTAGAATGTCTTCTGATAATTTAGTTAAAAAATCGCCGTGATCAGGATAGTGGAATCGAACGAATTCACGAAAGGTAAAAGGGGGCAAGGAAATATCAACTAGCCGACCAAGCAAACTCTCAAGCGATTTTCTGAAAATTGTATGAGAGGCCGAACCGGAAATGATAAAACGAATCGGATAGCGAAGATCTATATATCGTTTTATGTATAGTTCCCAGCGCGGCAATCTTTGTACTTCGTCGAGAAAACAATACAGCGTATTTGGCGAGGTACGCAATGCGGTACCGGCGACTTGCGCCCATTGAGCGAGTAACGCTTCAAATAAAGTGCCCTGATCTTTTTGCGGCAATTGCTGAATAATTGGATCATCAAGCGAAAAAAAGAGTATTCTGTTAGCCGGAATTTTTTTGTCTTCAATCAAACAACGAATGACTTGGTTGATAATGGTTGTTTTCCCCACGCGGCGTGGCCCGTTAATAAGGAGAGCTAATCCATGATTTGCCTCTGTGTGGCGCATGGCTTGAGTGAAAGCATCTCGCTTGAATTCAGGAACGGGAATCGAGAAAGATTTGGTGCGCCACCATGGATTATATGCGAGAAGCGCTTGGCGTAAGTTATGTATACCTAGAGCTTCAAGGTATTTATTGGGTTTTTTTGACATAAATCGTTATATTATAGTTATGTATAGTATGATATACATAGCAAATTAAACTGTCAAGCGCCTAAAGCATCTTTTTAACCGCGCCTAACGCCGACCCCAATTTTTTCTCATCAGTTTCAATCTCTTTCAAAATCTCCTTCGGCTCACGATGGTTTACTTCTTCCTCGCCGTTGTAGGGGCTATAAGTATTAGCCGAGAGGATATAGTCGTTTTCAACAATATCGCTAACTTTCGTGAACCACGAATACGGCTTTGCAACTGATTTGTCCTTGTCCCAGAGCTCTAAAAGTTTAGAAATATCGTTTTTATATTGCGGGCCGAATTTCTTGGCGGCCGAGAGCGATGAGCCGTCGCCTTTCATATCAAAAAACCAGACCTGCTCTTTTTCGTCCAATTTGGGCGTGGGCTTTCTTTTGAAAATCAGGAAGCTCGTTTTTACTCCGGCATAAGGCTGAAATACTCCAGCCGGCATTGAGACAACCGCCTCCAGTTTCGCATTCTCAAGTAAAAAGCGTCGGATATCTTTATCGTCTTTGTTTGTGCCGAAAAGCGAACCCTCAGGCAGGATTATGCCGGCCCGGCCGCCGGGCTTGAGCGAATTTATTACATAGCCCAAGAAAAGCACCTGTGTCTTGTTGGATTTAACCGGAAGGGTCGGTTTAATGCGTTCTTTGTCTACTTTGCCGGCAAATGGCGGATTAGTAAGCACGACATCAAAACGGCGTAAATCCTCCTCGTCTTCAGCTCCGGCAACCGTATCCTTTCTGCGAACATGCGCGCCTTCTATACCGTGCAAAATAAGATTCATCAATGCGAGGCGAACCATTTCCGGATCTACATCATAGCCGTGGAATGTTTTGGTGGTTAAGAATTCCCATTGCTCTTTGTTCAACTTATCGCCATAACCAATACTTCTGCCGTCACGATCCTCAATATTTTTCTTATCGCTATTTTTGTATTTGAGCCATTCGTAAACCGTGATCAAGAAACCGGCCGAACCGCACGCCGGGTCAAAAATCGTTTCGCCAATTTTTGGATTCACCATTTCAATAATGGCGCGGATAATATGACGAGGCGTAAGGAATTGCCCAAGTTCACCAGCTGACTCAATGCTTGCAAGAAGCGATTCGTAAAGATCGCCTTTTATATCAGTATCCAATCGTGAGAATTCAATGGTATCAATAATTTCAATTGTTCTTTTGAGCGTTACCTCGTCGGGAATAAGAAGCTTAGCGCCGTGAAAGATTTGGCGGATATTAGTATGGCCATTGTGTAGGTCCTCAATGAATGGGAATACTTCGTCGCGGACGAACTTATAAAGCGTTTGGCCGGTTTTCTCGCGCCAGCGTGACCAGCGGAATTTTTCATTTTTACCGGTAAAGATTGATTTATGTTTGTGCCCGGTAAGTTTCTCCTCTTTTTCCATCGCAATATCTTGTTCCTCCATCATTTTCAAGAAAAAGAGAAAGCTAATTTGCTGAATACGAGTAACAGGGTCTTTGAGCCCGGCACCCCAAAGATAATCGTTCAAACGAGCGACTTTAGCTTTAAACTCCTCCCTTAATTGTTGGATATTATTTTGCATATTATTGAGCAAAAACACCTTCGTTTAATTCTCTGATGGTGGTTTTTAATGTTCTCTCGTCAAAGACTCGCAAAACATAATTAAGGCCACCGATATGTTGAAAAATCGGTTCGTTGAAAATAGAAATTTCGATCGGCGAGCGGCGAGCGATGTATTGGCTTTTAACCAAACGTAAAATCTTGGCCTGCTCCGGCTCAAATTGCTTATCAATCATCCACGCTTCAAACAGTTCACCGATCCGGTCTTCATATAATTGTTCTTCGGTAGGGAGATTTTGAATACCAAGAGCTGTTTTTATAAAGTCATTCAGTGTCCCAATTGGATAACGATACGCTTCTCGTAGGTTCGCTTCGTTGAAATAATACTTGGGCGAATTGAGACGATCGGCCAAAACTTGGGATTCGTCGTTGGAGAGTTCTTGCCCTTCTTTTACTTTTTTCACTAATGGTTCGGCCTGAGCAAGCTCCTGTACCTGTCGCTCCCAAGCAGTTTGATAATCATCCGAGTCAATCTTTTCTCCCTCAGCTCCGACTTCAATGTGGGCGCGCTTTATGATGACATCTGCATTCTCTTCTGCGCTCTCGGCGACCTGAATAAATCCGGCTGGTATTTCAATATCTTCCTCAACAAAGTCCTTCGCTTCGGTTCCCCACGGGATACCAGCTTTAGCTTTGGCAATTTCCGAATATGGATTGTAACTTTCATCATTGAAATATTTTGTAACACCGGCGAAGTCATAAATCCTAAATGACTTTTTGTTTATGCGAGAATCAAGGCGACTGCCCCGGCCACGCATCTGTTGATATAAGATTGGTGATTGTGTTGGACGAACCATGATTATATTTTCAACCATTGGCGCGTCAATGCCCGTATCCATCATACCAACGGATACCGCGATTGTCGGCATTTCTTCGAGTTTAAAGCGACGAATAGCCCCACGAGGGTTTTCGGTATCTGAAGTGATGATCTCCGCGAACCTGCCATTATATTCTGGCCTGGCCTGATTGAAATAGTAGGCCAGTTGAGCGGCGTGGCGTTTTGTAACAGCGTACACGATAGCTTTGCGCGGTTTCTTTGGTTCTCGTTTTTCTTCCTCGGCAAAATAAGCTTGAACGACCTGCTCGTTTCTAGCCGGTATGTTTATCTTTCTTTCCAAATCATCCGGACTGTAATCTTCGCCCTCAAAATTTACGCCTTCAAGCGACACTTTTGTATCTATCTGAACAATGTCATAACCGGCAAGGAAACCATCTTTGACTCCGCGACGAATACTGTATACGAAAGTCGGTTTACCTTTCTGTTCCGTCTCATCCCAACATCCAAAAAGTTTATAGGTATTGCGATCAACATATCCGCTGGGAGTTGCTGTCATCCCGATGCGAATAGCATCGAAATGCGAGAGAACACCATTGTAGGTTCCAAAAATCGACCGATGAGCTTCGTCGGAAACAATCACATCAAAATAGCCGCTGGTGAATAATGAAAGCTGTGAGTAGAGAGTTGGGAGGGTTGAAATAATAATTGATGATTCATCGCGCTGTTTACCGCCATAAAGCAGTTTTGATGGATAATCTTTTAGAATTTCATCGAAGACTTCCTTTGTTTGTACTCCAAGGTCAATACGGTCGACTAAAAAGAGCGCACGATTAACAAGTCCGGCCTCGAATAGTCGCTTGAGATACAGTGCAATCGTATCAGTTTTACCGGTACCCGTTGCCATAACCAAGAGCATCTTGCGTTTACCTCCCTCAATGGCCTTATCCATAATCTGCATCGCTTCTTTTTGGTATGACCTCGGCGTTCGCCATTCACTGCCTTTATAATACTTTTCCGGAATAGGGATGACTGACAACGGTTTTTGTTCAAGTCGGAGGGTTTGTATCTTCTCAAGATCGCGTTGCGAGAAAAAAGTGGCAACTTTTTGTTCCGGCCGATATTTATAATCCCAGAAATAAATTTCTTCGCCATTTGATAAGAAAATAAAACCGGCATTAATGGATTCCGCGTATGAAAGAGCTTGTTGCTTGGCGGAAGCTGGATCAACAGAAAAACGTTTTGCCTCAATAACCGCTATGGCACGACCTCGCGAGTCTTTAAGAATATAATCGGCACGGCCTGTCTGCGAAGTTTCTTCGGTAGAAACCTGATTTTTGTCTTCGATATCCCAATCAGCTTCACGAAGTCTGCGGTCAATAAGAATACGCGCGTCTGTTTCGCGCATGAACTTTTTTCCGGTTGTATCTTGTGTAGCCATAATATTTAAATCAATTTGTGCTCTTTGAAGCTGAAATAATTCGCCTTACTGACGATAACATGATCACTTATATCAATGCCGAGAAGTTTTCCGGCATCAACTAATTGCTTGGTTAATCCCTGATCTTCTTGCGATGGCGATGGATCACCGGACGGATGATTGTGAGCGATAATAACCTGCGCGGCTAAATGTCTTACTGCCGGCTCGAACACTTCTCGCGGATGGACGAGACTGGTGTTAAGGGAGCCGACTGAAACTATTTCACGCTTGATTTCTTGATTCCTGGAATCCAAGAAGAAAATTACGAAATGCTCTTTTTTATGATCACGAATATCTTTGAGCTCATCCCAAACATCTTTGGGTGATAAAAGCAGAACTGATTGTTTATTCTGCAGATGCCTGCGGCCGAGTTCGTAGCAGGCGACGATTTCACACGCTTTCGCGCTTCCAAGACCGAATGTGTTTTTCAATTCCTTGGCCGACGCTTTGGCCAATCCAGCGCCGCTGAATTTCCTTAAAATCTTACTGGATAATTCCACGACATTTATGCCTTCGCTTCCGGTTCGTAAAAGAATAGCCAAAAGTTCCGAATCCGAAAGTCGCTCGGGGCCGTATTTCTCCAGTTTTTCTCGCGGTCTATCTACTTTTGGTAAATCTTTTATTTTCATAAATTATTTTCAAGCAACCACTCCCAGAGCGGTCTAAACTGTATGGTCATGTTGTCTTTTTCAGCCTCTCGTTTTTCATCCCATGTGAGTACGGTCAATTTTCTAACGTTCAATTCGCCGCTTGCTTCAGATAAAGCTTTTGTTTCTCTCTGCTCAACATCCGCGCTTACAGACTCATAGCAAACTTGTATCAGTTCCGTAACCAGGTGTCCCTTTTTTACGACAAAATCCACCTCGCGATCATTGCGGGTCTTGTAATAGAACAATTCCAAGTTTGGCTTAAGGCCTCGTTTTACCAGTTCGGTAAAAACCAGGTTCTCCATGAGTTTGCCCTTGTCAGGAGAATGTTGAATGGCTTTCGCGGTTACAAAGCCATTGTCAACAACATATACTCTTTTCGGCGAATGTATCCGCTGTCTTGATTTTGGAGAATATCGTGAGAGTGAGAATATCAAATACGCCTCCTCCAAATAGGATGCATATTTGGCTACCGTATGCACACTTTTCAGATTAAGCGTCTTCATCAGTTTGTTGAGCGTGTAGAGCGAAGCAAAATTATTGACTAGGTGTGATCCAAGCGTGCTTATCTGCGTTGAAAATTTAACCCGGTGCCTTTTTACAACATCCTTAAAGAGCAAAGAATCAAAAAGAACTTCCAAGTAATCTGCCGGATCAAGATTGCTCACCACAACTTCCGGAAAGCCTCCCTTTGATAAATATTGATCGAGCAAATTCAAAAGCTGGCCATGTTTTTC
Organism: Candidatus Magasanikiibacteriota bacterium; assembly: GCA_016234265.1. Lineage (GTDB taxonomy): Bacteria > Patescibacteriota > Patescibacteriia > Magasanikbacterales > GWA2-37-8 > JACRFW01. Next base: position 738 of record JACRFW010000041.1, on the reverse strand, counting down.
AGGCAAGGATTTGTACTCCGGGTCTATTTCGAACTTTTTACCTTTCAAAAATTCCTTAAAATCAAACGGGAGCAGCTCTATCGGCATGTGCCTGCCGGTAAGGTGGGTTGCCAACTCCATTGAAAGCAACCTGGCATTTGAGCCGGTGAGCACAAGATTGTATCCTTCGCGATGCAAACGGTTTACAAACAGTTCCCAAGCCGGTAAATTTTGAATTTCATCAAAAAGAATTGTTTTAATATCGCCATAAGCACTATGTAGTTCTTTCATTAATTCGGTTGTTGACATGCTACCTTCCGCGGCCAATACCTCGTCGTCAAAATCAAAGTACATAAAATCATGATCTCTTAAAAGCAGGAGAGAAAACACCGATTTTCCTGCGCGTCGGGGCCCAAGAACGACTTTTATCAAATCCGAAGACAGCCATTTTTTGGCAAATGGTTCTTTGGTTCTATCCACGTACTGGGATTTCAAAAGATCCTCTTTCTTTAGTTTTTGCTTCGAAACTATGTCTTTTAGCATATTTTAAGCTTATTATTTTACTCCTAATGCACAAAAGTAGCTAAACTTGTGCATTACACATAGTATAGTGCATAAAACAAGCAAATGCAAGGATTATGGGAATAAGGCAAGAATTGGTGAACAGAAGGTAGAAAATTGGCCATATTCACTAATTTCGGCATTTCGCGAATAGTACAAAAGTGTACCATTCGCTAAATTTGCTTAAGTTAAGCAAAT
>JACRFW010000038.1 GCA_016234265.1 Candidatus Magasanikiibacteriota bacterium | reverse complement strand
CAACTCGATTGACGGAACCTTTTCCCAAGTAAAACAAAAAGTCCACGTACATCGTGGACTTGCAACCAACAAACAAATGGCGATGATGTCTGACCTGTTACAAGGTGAAAAAACAACTTGAAATGTCCATTAAACCTTTTTTTATGAACACTTTTTAAACGTCTCGACACTACTATTATGAAAGAACTATTTTCCCTTTCTGTACCCCCACGGTCACTATCTGCCCCTCGGTAATAGTACCGTCAATAATTTTGAGGGCCAACTGGTCAAGAAGTTCGGTCTGAAGGGTGCGCTTGAGTGGCCGGGCGCCAAAATCTGGGTTGTAGCCAAGCTTCGCGAGCAGTTTTTTCGCCGCGTCGTCCACAGTCAGAGTAATTTTCTTTTCGTCCAGCCGTTTTTGAATATGCGCCAGCTGAAGATCAACAATTTTTTCAATGTCTTTCTCCTGCAGAGAGTGGAAGATGGTGATTTCGTCAATGCGGTTCAAGAATTCCGGTTTGAAGTGGTTCTGCATCTCTTCCATAATTTTTTCTTTCACATTGGTCTCACTCGCGCCCTTATCCTTGCGCCCGCTCTGGAAACCAAACTCGCCCCGCTTCTTCAGGTTTAAAATAATCTGACTGCCAATATTGCTCGTCATGATAATCACCGTATTCTTGAAGTTTACTTTGCGCCCTTTGGCATCGGTCAGTTTGCCATCGTCAAGAATCTGGAGGAGGATATTAAAAATATCCGGGTGCGCTTTTTCAATCTCATCAAATAATATGACCGAGTATGGTCGGCGGCGCACCATTTCGGTGAGTTGCCCGCCTTCTTCATAGCCCACATAGCCGGGAGGGGAGCCCATAATTTTGGCTACGCTGTGCTTTTCCATATATTCGCTCATATCCACGCGAATGAGCGCGTCTTCGCTATCAAACAAAAACTCCGCCAGCGTTTTAGCGAGCTCGGTCTTACCGACACCGGTTGGGCCGAGAAATATGAAAGAACCGATCGGGCGATTTGGCTCGCTTACCCCCGCGCGCGAACGGCGCAGAGCATTGGCCACGGCTTTGATCGCTTCTTCTTGGCCAACTACTCGCTCGGTGAGAATAGCTTCTAGGCCAGAGAAGCGCGCGCTCTCGGTCATTAGCATCTTTTTGAGTGGTATGCCGGTCCAGCGCGCCACTACTGATGCAATATCTTCTTCCTTCACCTCTTCTTTCAAAATGCCGTGTTCTTTCTGGAGCACCGCCAGCTTGATGTCGTCGTCTTTGATTGAGCGCTCTAAAGTGGGGATGCGGCCATAGCGAATCTCGGCCACTTTCTGCAAGTCGCCTTTGCGTTCTTCAATATCAGCCTGTTGTTTCAAGTGGTCAAGCTCTTTTTTATAATTATGAATGCGGGTGATGATGTCTTTTTCATTCTTCCACTTGGCGGAAAGTTCGCGGCTGGATTCCTGAATGTCAGCTAATTCTTTTTCCACTTTTTCCAAACGCTCTTTAGAGTCTTCGTCCGTTTCTTTAGTCAGCGCTCGTTTTTCAATTTCCAACTTGATGGATTTCCGCTTCATCTTGTCTAGGTCTTCGGGCATGGAGTTTATTTCCAAGCGCAGCGCCGCCGCCGCCTCGTCAATAAGGTCAATGGCCTTGTCCGGCAAAAAGCGATCGGTAATGTAGCGTTCGGACAGTTTCACCGCGGCCACGATCGCCGGGTCGGTGATGCGCACGCCGTGGTGCACTTCATACTTTTCTTTGATGCCGCGCAAAATGGCGATGGTATCTTCAGGGCTCGGTTCGTTTACCATTACCGGTTGAAACCGGCGCTCCAGAGCCGTGTCTTTTTCAATATATTTTTGGTATTCCTTAAGCGTAGTCGCGCCAACCGTGTGCAGTTCGCCGCGCGCGAGCATCGGTTTCAGCATATTGGCCGCGTCAATGGCGCCCTCGGAACCGCCCGCGCCAACGATATTGTGGAGCTCATCAATAAACAAAATGATTTTTCCGGCGGCGTTATTAATTTCTTTCAGAACCGCTTTGAGTCGGTCTTCAAATTCACCGCGAAACTTTGTGCCGGCGACCAGGGAAGCAAGATCAAGGGCAATAATTTCTTTGTTGCGGAGAGAATCCGGCACATCGCTGTTCACAATGCGCTGGGCCAACCCTTCTACCACTGCCGTCTTGCCAGTACCGGGTTCACCAATTAAGACTGGATTATTTTTCGTACGACGGGTCAAAATCTGCATCACGCGGCGAATTTCATCATCGCGCCCAATCACCGGATCAATTTTTTCTTTGCGCGCCAGGTCAGTCAGATTTTTCCCATATTTTTCCAAAGCGTTGTATTTGCTTTCCGGTTCCGGCGAATCTACTTTTTGGCTGCCACGAATTCCGGCCAATGCTTTGAGCACGCTGTCATAGGTTACGCCCAGAGGGGAGAGGAGCTCGGTCATTGGATTATGATTCGTGAGAAACGCCAAAAAAAGATGTTCCACGCTGATGTAATCGTCGCCCATTTTTTTGGCTTCGCTGGCGGCCATTTCAAAGACGGCAGCGGTGGTAGGCCCGAGCATTATTTGCCCGACCGCGCGCTCGTGCATAGCGGCGCCCTCTTTATGCAGATGGTTGATCTGTTGTTTTACGCCCCACTCTATATCTTTGACAGGCGCGTTTAGCTTTTGCAAAATAGAAATAACCACACTCTCCGGGTCAGCCAAAAAAGCCGCAAAGAGGTGCGGTGGTTCCACGTGCCCCTGGCCATTTTCATTGGCGATCCGGGCGGCGGTCTGAATAGCTTCCTGGGATTTATTAGTAAAATTTTGCGGTGGCATAACTTAAAAACATCGAATAACGAATACTAAATACCAAAATGAGAAAAGCCGCTATTTATCACTCTCCAGTCAAGAGTGATAATCTAGTATAACATTATTGAATAATTTGTCAAATATGGTATAATTTGGCCATGTCCCGTCATATTTTAGGCGTTAGAATTGACTCGCTAAGCCCATCAGAAGCCCTTATCAAGGCCTCTAGTTTTCTATCTGGCACAAGGAGCAGCAAAATCTTCACCCCCAACCCTGAAATGCTCGTAAAAGCGGCCACTGACCCCTATTTTAAAAACGTTTTGAATAGTGGCGACCTCAATATCTGCGATGGGTTTGGCATCAGCCTTGTTTCCGGGTTTCGTATAAAACGTGTTACCGGTGTAGATTTTATGCGTGACATTTCTCGCCTGGCCGAGGAAAAAAATTATTCCGTTTATTTGTTAGGTTCAGGCAGCCAAACCGTTATGCAAAAAGCCGCCGCCAATTTACAACACCAGTTTCCTCGATTACAAATTATTGGTGCCGATCCAGGACCAAGAATTACCGAGGCCACTTGTCATTCTGAACGCAGTGAAGAATCTCTGTCCCAATCGTCAAACGGACAGAGATTTTTCGCTTCGCTCAAGATGACAAACGACAACGACGAGGTGATCCGTGATATCCAATCCAAACAGCCCGCCATTCTCTTCGTCGCCTTTGGCATGGGCAAACAGGAAAAATGGATTCACGAAAATCTGTCAAAACTGCCTTCGGTCAAGGTCGCTATGGGCGTCGGTGGGTCATTTGATTATCTGTCGGGTCGCCTCAGGCGATCGCCTAGACTTATGCAGGTACTTGGGTTAGAATGGCTGTATCGTTTGTTCGTTCAACCGCAAAGAATCGGCCGCATTTTTAACGCTACTTTTAAATTTTTATATTATTACTATGTCCGAAGCAAGAGGGAGAAGCATTGACGAATCCGTTTTACCGTTGTCAGGAGAAATGACGGAGAAAGAAAGGGCTAAGATACAAGAACTCCGCAGTGTGCTTAACAATTTTTATGTTGATTTTGCGGCTTTGAAAATGCGCGCCGGTATGTCTGACAATGAAGAAGAGTTTTGGGAAAATATGGACGCATTGGCTAACTCGCATGAAAAAAGCGGTTTCGGTAAAATTCTTGTCCGTACTCCAAAACAGAAGCTTGATTCGTGGGAATTTATTCCGGAAGATAGAAAGGACTCTATTTGGGTGAGTTTAAAGGCGAGGATTATTCCCCAAGTTCTGACTCGGTTAGAAGAAATTGTCAAAGAAGTAAATACTCTTTATGAGAGCAGAATTCTCACGAGACACCAAGTTGTAGAATTTAGCAGTGAAGTGGAGAAACTGACTTTCTAATTATGATCCGCACTCGCTTCGCCCCCAGCCCCACCGGCTACCTCCACGTCGGCGGCCTCCGCACCGCTCTGTACAGCTATCTTTTTGCCAAGCAAAAAGGCGGGAAATTTTTGCTTCGCATTGAAGATACTGATCGCGAACGATTTGTGACGGACGGCACATTGAACATTTTAAAATCACTCTACTGGGCTGGTATCGTACCCGATGAAGGCGCCCAGCTCGGCAAGGGAGATACTGTGACACAAAAAGGCAAGCACGGCCCCTACATTCAGTCCGAGCGTTTGGATATTTATAAAGAATACGCTGCGGAATTGCTTGATGCAGGCCACGCTTATTATTGTTTTTGTAACTCCGAACGCCTGGAGCAGCTCCGCGAGACCCAACAGAAAAACAAAATGCCAACCGGCTATGATGGCGCCTGTGCAGCTATGGCGCCCGCGGAAGCCAAGAAGCGGGTCGCAGCCGGGGAGAAGTGTGTGGTGCGCCTCAAGATGCCTAAAGATGGCGAAACCCGTGCCAAGGACCTGATCCGGGGCGAGGTCGTGTTCAAAAACGAGCTCCAAGATGATTTTATCATGCTCAAGTCCGATGGTTACCCGACCTATCATTTGGCTTCGGTGGTAGATGATAACGCCATGGAAATTACCCATGTAGTGCGCGGCGAAGAATGGTTGTCTAGCCTACCCAAACACATTCAGCTCTACGCCTATTTTAAATGGGAGATTCCGGAGTTTTCCCACCTGCCGCTGCTCTTGAATCCAGACAAATCAAAGTTGAGCAAGCGCCAGGGCGACGTGGCCGTTGAAGACTTTAGAGCCAAGGGGTATTTGCCCGAAGCCATGGTGAACTTCATCGCTTTTCTGGGTTGGAACCCGGGCACGGCCAAAGAAATGTATTCACTGGAAGAACTAGTTAAAGATTTTAGTTTGGAAAAAGTCAGTAAAGCTAGCGCGGTATTCAATTTGGAAAAATTAGATTGGTACAATAAAGAATATTTGAGACAGATGCCACTGGAAGAATTAGCAAAACAGGCAATGCCGTGGTTTGAAAAGGCGGGACTCAACCCCTCCCCTAATAGGGGAGGGGCGAGGGGTGGGGTTTGGTTTGAAAGTGTTTTGGCGTTAGAGCGAGAGCGGGTGGCCACATTGTCAGAGCTGCCCGCCGCAGTGAAATTTGTCTTTATCTTGCCGGAGTACGAAGCCAAATTACTTATCTGGCGCAAAGGCACGCTTGCAGAAGCACTAAAGATCCTTCCCGAGATCAAAGATTTTCTCGCTGGTCTCAAAAAATGGGACAAGGCGAGTTTGGAAATTAAAATAGGGGAGTGGATAAAAGAAAAAGACTACGCGACAGGCAGTGTACTCTGGCCACTCCGCGTGTCCCTCTCTGGCCAAGAGAACTCTCCGGGGCCTTATGAAATTGCCGAAGTGCTTGGCAAAGATGAGTCGCTGAAACGCCTGGAAACCGCCATCGCCAAGCTCAAAAACTAGTTACCACTCCCTAAAATGTGGTATACTATTCTCATGTCGCGCCGATTTTTCTATAGTTTCTTCGCTTTAGTTCTGGGGTTTGGTCTCTTGTTCGGGGGCCATAGTTTTGTATTAGCCGAAGACGCTGGTGGATCCAAAGAAGAAATCGACGCTTTGAACCAGGAAATCGCTAAGCGCAAGGATACTATCAAACAGCTGGAGCAGACCATTGAAACGTACAAACAGAATATCGTAAAAAAGCAGACTGAAGCCGTGTCGCTCAAAAATCAATTGAGTATTCTGGACAACCATGTCGCTCAAATTGAAACCGACATCGCGCTCACCAAGGAGAAAATAAAAGAAACACAACTGGAAATTGATGCTCTGAGCCTTTCCATCGCGGACAAGGAAAAAAGCATCGCCAAGCAGAAAAAGATCATCGCCACCATGGTGGAGAACATCCAGGCCGGCGATCAGAAAAATTATCTGGAGATTCTCTTGAGCTATGATAATTTTTCCGACTTTTACAATGAAATGAAAAATACCGAGAGCCTGTACATTGACCTCGGCCGGTCCGTAAAAACGCTCCGCCTGGCCAAGGAAGAACTGGCCGTCAAAAAACAACAGGTAGAAGGCAAGCGGGCCGCCTACCAGGCCCTGCAAGCCGAATTGGAAATCAAAAAAGAACAGCTGATGGAGCAAAGCGGCGTGAAACAGAAATTGCTGGCCGACACTAAATTTTCGGAAGCCAGATTCCAGACGCTGCTCTCCAGTTTGAAACAGCAATACCAGGTTGTTGAGAACGAAGTCCGAACCTTTGAAGAGAAAGTCAGCAAAAAGCTGTCGGAAGAAAACAAAATTAAAGAATCCGGCGACGTCGTCATGAGCTGGCCCGTGCCGAGCCGCCTGATCAACGCCACGTTTCACGATCCCGATTATCCGTTCCGCCGCGTATTTGAGCATAGCGGCATTGATATTAAAGCGCCGCAGGGCACGCCGGTGAAAGCCGCCGCCTCGGGTTACGTCGGCCGCGCCCGGCGCTGTACTCTGGCCTCGTGCTACAGCTATGTTCTCTTGGTGCACACCGGCAATATCTCTTCGCTGTACGGACACTTGAGCGGTATTGCTGTCGCTGATGATGCTTTCGTGAATAGAGGCGATGTGATTGGCTATACCGGCGGCACCCCGGGCACGGTCGGGGCCGGCCCCTTTGTCACTGGACCGCATTTGCATTTTGAGGTACGGTTAAATGGCATTCCCGTTGACCCAATGGGGTATTTAGTACAGTAACCAACTGTCATTCAGAGCGCAGCGAAGAATCTTCCGCTTATGCCCGTTTACCAATTGGCATAAAAGGAAGATCCTTCGGCTGAAGCCTCAGGATGACAATAAAATTTTTTATGAAAAAACTAAAAATCGGCGTGTTATACGGCGGCCCATCGGCCGAGCGGGAGGTTTCTCTGGTGACCGGCAAAGCGGTCTTTGACAATCTTGACCGAAGTAAATATCTGCCTTCGCTCATTGAGATGACCAAAGACAGTCGTTTTTTGTTGCTTGGCAAAGATAAACGTTATTTGGATCTACAGAATAAAGACCGGAAAAAATACGATCTCATTTTTATCGCTCTGCACGGCACGTTTGGCGAGGACGGCTGTGTGCAGGGGATGCTGGAGGCGCTCGGCATTCCGTACACCGGTTCAAACACTTTAGCCAGCGCCTTAGCCATGAACAAAGTATTTACCGGGCAAATATACCGGGTCAACAACTTGCCGCATCCGGAATTTATTCATGTGAAAAGCGACGGCTGGAAAAATTATCGCGACCTCTTTTTAAGAGAGGCCGCTAAAAAAATTGGCTATCCGGCAGTAGTGAAACCGGCTGATCAAGGTTCGGCTGTTGGTGTGTACATCGTAAAGAACGAAGTGGAACTCGTCAGCGCCCTCAATAAAACATTCCAGACCTTTTCCTGGATGATGGTGCAGAAATTCATCAAAGGCCAAGAAGCCACCTGCGGCGTGTTGGAAAAGAACGGGGATATATTCCCCCTGCCGCCCACTCACATTAAAGCTAACTTTGGAACATTTTACGACTACAAATCAAAATATAAGCCGGGTGGTTCCACTCATATTTGTCCGGCGGATTTCCCTGCGAAAGTGAACAAGGAAATACAAACGCTCGCGCTGAAAGCACACAAGGCTCTGGGCTGTTCGGGTATGTCACGCACCGATATATTTTATGGAGATGACGGCAAATTGTGGGTGATTGAGACAAATACCATCCCTGGCATGACCCCAACCAGCCTACTCCCCGAGGCGGCTGGAAAAGCGGAGATACCGTTTCCAGAGATGTTAGACTTAATTATTAAAGCCAGTTTAAAGTAATTTTAAAATATAAATATGTCCGAAGGATTACATCGGTCATTGGAGACGGAACCACCTGTTAGAGAACCTTCAAAAGGGGAGATGGGCGCGAGAGAAAGAAGAAATTTAGAAACAGAAATTGCCGATTAACCTTATGCTCCGCGCTCTACAACAAGATCTGCAGCGCGCCCAGAATCCGGCCCAGGCAAAAGTCTTGCGCCGGTTTTTTAAAACCGGCCCGGGCGAATATGGAGAGGGGGACAGATTCCTCGGCATCACGGTGCCACAGTCTCGGGCCATCGCCCGGAAGTACCAAGAGCTGCCTCTCTTAAAGATTGAACAACTTTTGTATTCAACACTGCATGAAGTACGTTTGATCGCGCTCTTAATTCTCGTGGAACAATTTAAGAAAGGGACGCCGTCGGAACAAAAGATCATTTACAATTTTTATCTGCGCCACGTCCGGCAAGTTAATAATTGGGACCTGGTAGATCTGACCGCCCCAAAGATCGTGGGGGCGTATCTTTTTGAAAAAGATAAAAAAATACTAGTCGCTCTCGCTCACTCGCGCAATCTCTGGGAGCGGCGCATCGCTATCGTTTCCACTTTTTCCTTTATTCGGCAAGACGAGTACAAAAATGCTCTCAAGATCGCCAAACTTCTCATCAGGGATGATCACGACCTCATTCATAAGGCTGTCGGCTGGATGCTGCGCGAAGTAGGGAAGCGCTCGCTCGTAACCGAGGAAGGTTTTTTAGAAAAATATTATCGGAATATGCCGCGCACCATGCTGCGTTACGCGATTGAACGGTTCCCGGAAGCGAAACGGCAGAAGTATCTAAAAAATAATCCCGCCACTGATGAGTGACGGGATTGTATGAATGTAGTAGGGCCGGGTTGCGAGCGGTGCCCTACTTTTAGGCCTGGCGGCGTTTTTCGCCTGACTTTCAGTTGTCCGGTTGGCGGGCGGTCTCAGGGGAGGGGAACCGCCTCATTCCGAGCGGACCGTCATCCAGTCAAGTCGGTTAATTCAACCGCCTCTTCTCGCCTCAGTTGTCCGACACCTTCGCAACCCGGCTAGGCATAAGTATACTCTTGTAGCTAATTTCGTCAAGCCCGCGTGTGGTGCGCTTTGTAGGCCGAAAGTAAGTTTTTGACGCGCTCTTTTTCTTGTTCTACCACCGGGCCGTCGTAGTCGCCGGAATGAGCCGTGACGCCGACATATACCGGCGCGCGCTGGTCAAGATGCAGGTTAAACTGCCAGTTCTCGCCGCGGTCCTCAATATAGAGGTGGAATCTGGGATAGAGGTCGCGGGTAAAACGGCGCACGAAGCTCGTTTCACCTTTCCGACGGTTCACGATCAGTCCATAACCGGCACGGCGGATAAAATGCTGTGGGTCGGGAATGGCGCTTTTAGGGAAGATTATTTGCATAGAGTAATCGGGTCGCGCTGCACAAACAAGAAACTAAAACCCCCCATAGAAAATTAGCTAATTTTTCATACGCGTAGTGTAACACGTTCAGGCCAATCACACTAGACCGTTTTGTAGCAATCAGGTAAAATATAATCACAAAAGTTTATTTTTAATATAGCTTAGATTCCAGAATCTAACGCAACATCTGTGATACCATTGGTATCTAAGATAACGTTAGATTCAGTATGATTAAACAATTTAAACGATTAAGCGGAAAGGAACGAGAAGAAATCAGTCGGCGATTAGCCTGCGGTGAAAT
>JACRFW010000037.1 GCA_016234265.1 Candidatus Magasanikiibacteriota bacterium | reverse complement strand
TACACAGAATGGTATTGTGATGCAGTCCTCTTGCCTTGTAGCGAACATAGATAGATTTCATTGGTTCTCTTTGGAACGATCCGAAGGCGGCCAAAAACAGAGCTTCCCGAAGCGTCGGCGAACCTCTCTTGGAAATATGCCCATGATGTCCGGCTTTTCCTCCGGTTTGCTTGACTGACGGATCAAGACCGGAGAAAGCCACAATCTGGTCAATTGTTTTAAATCTCTCAAGCGGTAGAAGTTCTGCGAGTATGGTAGTGGCAAGAAACGGTGTGATGCCGGGAATTGAATCAAGATATTTAACATCATTTCCTTTGTCCCATTCTTTCACGATTACTTTCTTCAGAGCTTCGCATCTTTTAATCATAAATTTGGAAACAGATTCGTCATTGATGCCACGATATTCTTTCATGTACCGGTCGTGTCGCAGGTGATCAGTGGCCGACTGGCGAAGTTTCCAGTAATGGCGAACCATAGCTTTGCTTTTTGCCATTGCTTCCGTCTCAACGAACCGATAGCCATAATTTTGCGAAGCTAGAAAGGCCAAATTCTGCGAATCAACTTTGTCCGTCTTTCTCTTTCTGATTGAAAGTCTGGCGATTTGCTTAGTATGTAGAGGATTAGCTACTTTAATGAAATATCCTTCATCTGCAAGTGTTCTGCACGCTCTCCAGTGATACGGTCCGGTTGATTCAAAGAGTATCGGATCATCGGATGATATATTGTTTGTCTTGAGGTAGACAAGAAACTTTTTTAGTCCTACACTTGAATTGGGAAAGAGAGCTGGCATCGCCGAAATACCATCAGAGTCTCTGATGCTTGCGACCAGCTCTGTCTTTCCCACATCAACGCCGATTGATTGGGTTTGCATATGTTTTTTTGAATATTAATTTGTAAAAGAAAGAAGAGAAAAGAGAAGAAAGAATCCAACCGCAAGCCTGTTTGTATTCGCACGCTCTAGGGCGTAACCAGTCATAGGCGTTTGGAAGAGAAACGAAGCGATATTCCCCGCCGGTAGCTAAAAGCTAAGTCAAGCAAGATCGTCTTCATCTTCATTTTATCTCTTCCTAGTTAGATGATACAGACAAGGGCAACACATTTTCTCTTGGCGGCGCATTTCGCAAAGCGAAATACAGCCTCAAATTCCGCCGAAAAAAAGAATCGTCCCCGCGAGGGCGCGGCGGAAGGGGGGTGTGGGGGGAATTCCGCCACGCCCGAGCGAATACAAAAAGCGGACAGCCCCGCCGTCCTGCTCGTTCAGAGCAGAACCCCGCACAAAAGTTTTCTTTTCCTTTTAGAAGAAAAAAATCGGCGCGCGCAAATTAAAAATTGTGAAGAAAACTTTTTTGCGGGGTGGCGAGGTTTCCGAGCGACGGCGGGGCTGGCTTCCTTATTGGGGGTTTTGCTCAAAAAATGTTCGAACTTCGTCCAAAAAACACCGCCAAGTTTTACATTCAGCGAAATTGAAAGCGGTTGCCTCGGCGCAAAGCGCCTCGGCATGGTATTTTTCCGCAATTTTGAAGGCATTTTTGAAATTCAAAACCAAAGTGTGGTCGGCAATGCGGAAGTTCGCAGAGCGAAGCTCTGGCAAAATGAAATTTTGCAAACCAATCTTTTTTCTTTCGCTTTCAGCGAAAGGTTGAGCGTATTTTTATTTGATTGCCTAAAAGCTAATCTAAAAACAATATGGACAACATAAATTTACAAACCAAAAAGATTTTTCTCTATGCCCGCAAATCCACGGACGAACCCGAAAGGCAGGTTTTGAGTATTGAGGCACAAATGTTTGAGTTGCGAGAATTTGCGAAAAAAGAAAGGTTGAATATCGTCCGTGAATTTGTGGAAAGCAAAACCGCCAAAGAGCCGGGCAGAGAAATTTTTAACGAAATGGTCGCTTGCATAGAGAAAAATGAAGCCGAGGGAATTTTAGCGTGGCACCCTGATAGATTGGCGAGAAACAGCATAGACGGCGGAAGAATAATCTACTTGGTGGATACTGGAAAAATCACCACGCTAAAATTTCCAACTTTTTGGTTTGATCCGACACCGCAGGGGAAATTTATGTTATCAATCGCTTTTGGGCAATCAAAATACTATGTGGATAATCTTTCGGAAAATATAAAGAGGGGTATTCGCCAGAAATTGCGAAATGGAATATGGCCCGCCTGGGCGCCACTTGGCTATGTGAACGACAAAAACGCACGCTGTATCGCTGTGGACAAAGAAAAGGCAAAGTATATCAAGCGGGCTTTTGAAATGTACGCAACTGGCGAATACCCCCTCGCTCAAATCCGAAAGATTATCAATTCCTTGGGCTTGGTTGGCAAGAAAGGCAAAATGCTTTCCGTCTCAAATTATCAGTACATGCTGAAAAATAAAATCTATTACGGAATGATTGAATATAACGGCGAATTATATGACGGAAAGCACGAACCGATTATCACAAAGAAACTTTTTGATTCCGTTCAAGAAGTGATGGCGAACAAGAGCAAACCGAAATCGCCAAAATTGAAACCTTATGTGTATAGAGGGTTTTTCCGTTGCGGAGAGTGTGGCTGTTTCATTACCACCGAAACGCAAAAAGGACATAACTATTTGCGATGTACCAAACGGAAAAATCCTTGCCCGCAAAGATATGCAAGAGAGGATGCCATCACTTCTCAAATCCGAGAGGAAATCAAAAAAGTTTCTTTGTCTTCCGCTTGGGCAAATGCTTCAATCAATTATTTTGAAAATGAAAAAATGAAAATTGCTCAAGCGGAAAGCTCTTTCGCCCAAAAAGCGAGAGATGAGCTTGTAGAGATAGAAACAAAACTTGATCGTCTGCTTGATTTGCAACTGGACGGTAATTTGTCGCAAGCGGAATATACCGTTAAAAAATACAAGCTCATTCTCGCTAAAAAAGATTTGGAGGAAAAAATTCACCTTTTTGGGCGAAAGAGCAATAATCGGTTCGAACTTATGATTGCCTTTCTAAAAGAAGCCAACCAAGCCGAGAAATACGCTCAACAAGAAAATCCCGAAAGGATTCGGGATTTTCTCAAAAAGATTGGTTCGAACTTCCGCATTGCCGACCGCACGCTGGCGTGCGACTTCAAAAATCCCTTCAAAATCCTTGCCGAAGCCGAGCCCCGCCTCTGGCGGGGCGAGGCAACAATCGCCCAAAATCCGAATTTTGAAAATTGGCGGAAGGGGAGAGATTCGAACTCTCGATAGTCTTGCAACTATATTGGTGTTCGAGACCAACGCCTTCAACCGCTCGGCCACCCTTCCATCGTGCCAGATAAACTATCACAACTGATACCTAAAATCAAGGCAGGCGATAGTGCGATAAAGCTAGATAAAAAAAGACCGGACAAGGCCGGCCAACTAATGATGGCTGATTTCTAATGAGTGCGCTCCAATTGTTTAATTTTCTTTTCCAGTTTTTCCACCCGCGCCTGGAGCGCCAGAAAGTCAGAGTCCACGGCATCGGTGTCTTCGGTTAGGCGTCGTTCAATCTGGGCCAGCCGCAATTTAATATCATCCAGTTCCGCATGCATGCCAACTAGTTCGGTTTCCATTGAAGATAGTCGCCTGTCTACTTCGTCAAATCGTTTATCCACCGCGTCAAATTTTTGACGAGTTTCTTTTTTGAATTCAGATAATTCAGTTTTTATCTCATTCAGATCGTCTTTGCTGGCGGAGTTATCCTTGAGGTAAACAACTATCTCCAAAATATCATCAACTTTTTTTTCTAAATTGTTGGTTGTTTTGGCCATAGGACTATTTATTTGGATATTATCTCTTTTTGCTATCTAGCTGTCAAGCTTTTTTTGTGGTCTAAAAAAACATCCTCTGTTCACGCCAATAGTTATTTTTGAACTAATTTTTTTTGAAGAATGAACGCGGCCGCAAGGAGAGATAGCCCGCCGACAGTGGTGATGACGTATTTGGTTGTTGGGCCATTGTTTGGGTTGGAAGTTTGGCTAGAGGCTGAATTGGTGATCAATTGGATGTCGTTATTGGCGCGCGGCCAGATTTGCCAGCCATTTTTAGTTTGTTCCACAATACCAATTACCTGGAGATTGTCGCCGGATTTGAGCCGGCTTTTATCAATATGCGCGGCGGTTTTTAAATATACTACCCCCTCGGTTTCGCCGTCATCAAGATAGAGCTGGTTGCCTTTGATGTCGGTAATTTCCCCATTCACCGCCACGAGCTTGCCGGCCACGCCATCATCAATCGCTTCCAGAGTCAATTTTTCCGGCTCCAGGGTCTGTTTGGTGGCGAGGATGTCAACCGCGCGAACGGAAGCAATTTTCAGCCGGGGGATGCCGTTCGCTTGTGACAGCTGTCCGGCGATGTTTATTTTATCGCCGGCAGCTACTGGCGGCAGATCTTTTTTGGAGGAATAGATTTGCAGGCCGCCGGAGTCATCGGCTATATAGAAATAATGTTCGCTGAAAGCGCCGGGTGGAACAGTTACGACCCCTTGCACACTGACCGCGCTCCCCTTTTTTAAGGAACGAGCTTCAGCCAGGGCAAGGTGAACCGGTGTCCGTGTTGGTCGGGCCACTGTTGGTAGCGCCGGCGTGACCTTGCTTACCGTAATTTTTTCGCCAAGCACCTGTCCCGCGGACACGCCAAGGAATCCCGGGGTGATTTCCGTGGTCCAGCCGTGCTCGTCGTTCCTGAGCGATAGACTTTGGTTCGGCTCGCTTTGGTTGTATGTCACTCTATCTGCCACCACATCATCAGGTGTTTTTAGTGTGACGCTCTCTTTCGTGTTATCCAGCACGAGGCGGGTGGCGGCGCGGTAGAAGACCAGATATCCGCCCGGGTTAATAGATGTTTTTTCCGGGATGGTAAAGCCTTTGCCATTGTTCGTTTCCAACTTCCAGCCGGCGAGCGATATACTGGCTGAGGCGCTGTTGAATAATTCAATAAACTCTCCCTGGTCGGCTCCCGGGGGGTTGGGGAATATTTCACTAATCAGCACCTCGCCGTGGCGGGTGGAAAGGCCGGCGGCGACTGTTATTAAGAATGTTTGTTGTCCGGTTGTGCCCTGGGTGGAGGTGGCAGAAACCACGACTCGGTAGGTGCCGGAAGCGGCAAAAGAGTGTTGCACGCTCTGGCCGTCAATTGTTGTTCCATCGCCAAGGTTCCAACTTGTAAAGATAGCGCCGCCGCGCGGATCAGCGGATCCGGCAGCATTTAATTCAGCGATTTCTTGCGGCGCGGCGGTGCGCGGGGCGGAAATTTTCCAGATAATTTTTACTTGGTCGCCGCCAGCGCCCTGCCTGCTGGCAGGCAGGCCTTTGGCCGGAATTTTGGCGGTTGAGGTGGTGTTTTTTTGGCTCGTAGGAATAGATAAGGCCGAAGGTGTCGCCGGCGTTGTTCCGGCCGAGCCACCTGATGAGCTGCCACCGCCGCCACCGTTATTGGTTGGAGGAGCCGGTGCCGGGGGTGCAACGATTGTATTGCCTGTTCCGGGAGTTAAACTGGTTGTTATTGCCCAGTCAGCTTCACTGTCGGTATCTACCCCGTCGTTTTTGCGGGCAATTGTTTGGTTTTTTCCCGGAGTTTTGAGTGCGTCTGTCCCATAGGTTACCTGGTCCACCATTAGTCCATCAGGATTTTTAAGAATAACACTGTCGCCGCTGTTATTGAGATGGCTGCCGTTCAGAAAGAACGTGGCCCAGCCCTCCGCGGCAATAGTGCCGCTCGTCGTGGCAATGGTACAGCTGGTTTCGCGATTGTCGCACAGCAGTCCGTCAATCAGATCCAGGCTGGTCGTCGCTGAATTATAGAGCTCAATCCATTCGTCCCCGCCATCCGGGTTAGGAAGAAATTCATTTATTTTTATCTGTGCCCAGAGGGAAGATGTTGAAGGAATAGTGGGCAGGGAGTGGGAAGCAGTCGTGGTGTCGGCCGGTGGCGTTCCGGTGGTAGTTGGTGCTGTTTCGGCAGTAATGCCATAGTTGCTATTTTGGAACCCTAGTGTGTCGCCGGAGGCGTGTTCCTGCCAATTGGCACTCGTATAATCTGTAAGAAATGGATCCTTGCGTTCCCATGAATAAGTTAACCCGCCGGGGTATGTGGTTGTTTCAGTAAAATTACCATCGTCATCTTTTAAACCGACTACTCCGCCATCTTTCTTTTTCAAATCAAAAGATGAATCAAAAATTGAACCGGTAAAATTAGGATAATTCATTAAAAATTGGGTAGCATCTTGAACTATAACTGCGTACTCGCCAGCCGCAACGATTGAATCCGTGGTGCTTACCGTCAAATTATGGCCATTAACAACGGTCGGATCCCACAATTTCCAACCTCTACCTTTAACTTTAATCAAATCCACCGGTTCGCTACCCTTATTCCAAATTTCAATCCACTTGGTACTCATTGGAAAACCCCCAATCTCATTAATGATTATGTCACTATTGGCGCCAAAGGTGACATCGGAAATAAAAAAACTCGCGCTAAGAGCGAGAATGCTGGTAAGTAAAAAAGTTTGCTTCATACCCTCCATGAATAGAAACAAAAATAAGTTCATTTGAGTATAACATATTTTTTTTGTATAGACTATTCTATACAAACTGTGGATAAGTTAGTGGGTAAAGTGATTGCTAAGTAAGAATTAGAGGATGTTTTTGATCGGTTTTTGTTCTTGTTTTAGCGAAGAAGTGAGTGACAAGAGTTATACACTTTTTTGTATACACTAGTCTAGACAAACATTTTAGGCATTTTTTGTTATTTTTTAGCTAATTCTAGCTTAAAAATTGCCTTTTTTGTCATCCCTTGACAAGTTTTTCAAAATGTGGTATACTATATCTGTTGTTCTTTAACAACCACACGTTCCGTACTGCAATCTTCTAAAGGAAAAGGGATTTACTGTTGCTCTCATCAGCCACCATAACGGGTGATCACCCGTTAGGGTGAAAAAGCAGCAGCGAATCCATCTCCTTGTATGGTAACCCCAAATTTAGGCCCCATGATCCTCAAGTGATTGGAGCCACCGGGGATATACCTTCAAGCGGTTGGAATGTTTTCTGTCACAGCGTTTGACAATTTGCTCTTTCAGAGTGAACTTTGTCTCGCCTGGCAGATATACTTAACGGCGAGAGCCTTAAATTTATTATAATTGGGTGTACCCGCCGTTTTTTTATTCCTAAAAACTCTCTGATTTGACTTTTGGCTTGATTTTTTGTAATATAAAAGGACTTAGTATATAAGGGATTATTCAGGTTTATGTCTAAAAATACTGTCACAACTTCAATAAAGAGCAACCTGCCTAAGGATTTTTTGGAAGTGATTAAAGAAAAACTTTTGGGAGACAAGGCTCGTCTTGAAAAAGAACTGGCTAAGTTTGCGAAGAAAGGAACAGCCGAAGGCGCCGAGTCCACTTTTCCTGATTATGGTGACACCGAAGAGGATAATGCTCATGAGGTGGCCGACTACGAAGCCAATCTTTCCATTGAAAGTGATCTGGCCAAAAGCCTTCGCGATGTAAAATCCACCTTGAAGAAAATTGAGGCCAATGAATATGGCATCTGTAAATATTGTCATAAGCCCATTGAGCAAAAGCGTCTCTTGGCCCGGCCCACCTCCAGTGCCTGCGTAGAGTGCAAGAAAGCGATTATCCAAGAAGTGTAAAGTGAAATACCGAATACTAAATACCGAATGTCTAATGTTAAAGGCTAAGTGACGAAGGAAATAAAAATTATATGAAAAATAAAATCCCATTGATACTGTTCGGTGGGATTTTTTTGTTTGGCGTGGATCAATGGTTAAAATGGCAGGCGCGCCATGCTTGGAGTGACCCAGCTTTAGTCAATCGTTTTTTTGGCTGGTCGCCTTTTAATAATCCCGGCGTGGCTTTTAGCCTGCCGGTGCCGGGACGGCTGGCCGTTATCATAACTATTCCGATCATTTGTATTGTCGGCTATCTTTTGATGCGGGGGCTGTTTTTCCCGTCATCCGCCGCGCAGACCAGACGATTGTATGCCCTGGCGCTTATTTTAACCGGAGCCATATCAAATCTGGCTGATCGCATTGTGTATTATGCGACCGTAGACTACTGGCGCATTTTTACCGGTGTTATTAATTTGGCTGATGTTTTAATCGTGCTTGGGTTCGTGGTATACTTCTTGGCACCAAGAAAGCAAAGTTAATTTAGTGAGCCTCACAGGTTTTAATTTTCTAACACCAAAACTCGTCCGCTTGAGCGGACTCAAACAGTTGGTGTAGCGAAAATTAAAACCTGTTTCGGCTCAAGTTGTAACGGTGGTGGAGGAAATATGTTTTTTAAATTACATTCGGCGGCGGTGATGGGGCTGGAATGCGTGCCCGTGGAGGTGGAAGTGGATATTCACAAAGGGCAGACACACTTTGCGATCGTCGGGTTGGCGGACATGGCCATTAAAGAGGCAAAAGACCGGATCTATTCAGCCATGAAGAACTCCGGTTTTTCGTATCCATTTAATTTTCGCATCTTGGTTAACTTGGCGCCGGCGGATACAAACAAAGAGGGCCCGGCCTATGATTTGCCTATGGCGGTGGGGATTGTCGCCCTAAGCAATGATTTAGCCATTAATGTTGATGACGCCTTGCTGGTTGGCGAGCTGGCCTTGGATGGCGCAGTGCGCCATGTGACCGGAGTATTACCGCTGGCTCTATATGCCAAAGCGCGCGGATGGTCGCGACTGTTTGTGCCGGAGGCTGACGCCGCCGAAGCGGCGCTGGCGCAAGGCCCGATTGTGTATCCGGTAAAAAGTTTAGCACAAATAATCAATCATTTAGTTGGTGGAGAACCCATTACTCCCTATACCCAGCCGATTGATTGGGGCGAAGAGACAAGCGCCGGAGAGTTAGATATGGCGTATATCAAGGGACAGGAGTTTGCCAAGCGCGCTTTGGAGATTGCGGCCTCCGGCGGGCACAATGTGCTCATGAGCGGGCCGCCGGGGAGCGGCAAGACGATGCTCGCGCGCACCCTGCCATCTATTTTGCCACGACTTACGTTGGACGAAGCGCTCGAGGTGACAAAAATATATTCAGTCGCCGGGTTGCTCCAGAGCAGTTTTATTAAGGTCCGGCCGTTCCGCGCGCCGCACCACACGGCATCTGGTGTGGCCTTGGTCGGTGGCGGGCGGCTGCCCCGGCCGGGCGAAATTACACTATCTCATCGCGGCGTATTATTTCTGGATGAGTTTCCAGAGTTTCCGCGGTTTGTGATGGAGAGCCTGCGCCAGCCGCTGGAAGACGGCGTCATCACTGTGTCGCGCGCGCAGGGCACCATAACATTTCCGGCGCGGTTTATTCTGGTGGCGAGTCAAAACCCGTGCCCGTGCGGTTATGCTTCCGACCCAGACCAGAGATGTGTGTGTACACCGCTGCAACTGGTGCGTTATCAGAAAAAAATCAGCGGCCCCTTGCTTGACCGCATTGATCTGAACATTGAGGTGCCGCGGGTGGAATTTGATAAGTTATCCACGAGCGAGTTGGGGGAGCCGTCGGCGAATATTTGCGACAGAGTAGAGCGGGCGCGGGAAATTCAGACGACCAGATTTCAAAATAGCGCCATTCACACCAATAGCGAGATGCGGGCGGCGGAAATGCGCGAGCACTGTCGGCTGGATAGCGAGTCAATGGAACTTTTAAAATCAGCAGTTACACAACTTCATTTATCGGCGCGAGCTTATAACCGGATTCTCAAGGTGAGCCGCACCATCGCGGATCTCTCCCAAAGCGAGCGCATTGAATTGCCGCACATTGCCGAGGCGCTGCAGTTTCGGCCGAAGGCGGGGTGAAAAATCAAAAACCCCCAGCCTATCGCCGGGGGTTTTAGTTTATGAGTATCAATTACTTAGCTACTGTGAGCGTCTTCACCGGGAAATACACTTCCACGTCCACGCGCTTGACACCGAATTTGAAAGCCTCGGCTTTGGAGGAGTCAAACCAGATGTCCAGGCGGCCGTAGCCGTAGCGCGCGTTCATGCGGTCTTCCACGATGAATTCTTTATCACCATAGAGAGACGGGATCTTCACAATCGTGCCAAAGGGCAGCCAGTTGGCGGCAATCATACCGTCATGCACGCGTTTGCCCGTAGCCGCGATAAACGGGCTGTCGTCCGTTTGATCGGGTGTAGAGGTGTAGGCGGTAATGACCGCGGCCACCACCTTGTTCGGTTTGGCCACCGGAAACATGTTGCCTTCCTCGGATTCTTTCAGCACCGTTTCAACGGTATTTGCATTGCTCACGGCATTGGCTACCATATCAGTAACTTTAGCCAGGGCGACCTTAGGCTGAAGGATATTCACGAGCAAGGTGACGATGGCAAGGACATTGACAGTTTTTGTAATCGTGATACTATTTTTTGGCTTATTTGAGGCCATAGTGTTATTTTGGCAGAAAGTGGAGAAAAGGCGGGGTTTAACCACTTTTTCGCTTATTTGAGCCAAAATTATCAAGTACCCTATTAAGGTACAGTCGATTATCTCGACGCCCCATGATATCACAAAATCGGTTTTTTGTCAAGGGGTGTTGAGTGGGG
>JACRFW010000039.1 GCA_016234265.1 Candidatus Magasanikiibacteriota bacterium | reverse complement strand
TGCCTTTTGAGTTTAAGGGATTCTTCGTTCCACTCAGAATGACAGACAGCGGCCCCGAAAATACTATCTCGCCCCCATGCTTGCCAGCCCCGGGGCCGATGTCCACCAGCCAGTCGCTCACGAGAATGGTATCTTCGTCGTGCTCTACAACGATAATAGTGTTACCCACGTCGCAGAGGTTCCTAAGTGTCTTCACCAATTGCTCGTTGTCTTTTTGGTGCAGACCAATGGTCGGCTCATCCAGCACATAGAGAGCGCCCACCAGCCGAGTGCCCACCTGCGAGGCCAGGCGAATGCGCTGAGCCTCTCCGCCCGAGAGCGTCCCCGCTCGTCGATTTAGGGTAAGATAATGTAGGCCGACGTCAAACATGAATTGCAAGCGGTTGCTGATCTCTTTGAAAACACTACCGGCAATTATTTCGTTGCTCTCACCCAGATCCATAGAAACGGCGGCCACAAATTCACGCGCTTTGGCAATGGAGAGGTTGGTAATTTCCCAAATATTTTTCCCGCCGACTTTGACGCTCAAAGCGGTGTCGCTCAAGCGCTTACCATGGCAGGCCGGGCACTCCTCCACACTAAACAATTCTTTGGTGCCAAGACCGGTACAGGTCTGGCAGTAGCCATACGGGCTGTTGAAACTAAACAGGCGCGGTTCAATTTCGGGAAAACTAAAACCATCGTTGGGGCAGGAATACTCGGTGCTGTAAATGACTTCTTCACCCGCCTCGACGAGCCCACTCGTCGGGCGAGGCGGGCCCGAGGGGTAGATAATGGTCGCTAGACCGTTGGAGAGATCTACGGCATTCACTACCGCTTCGGTCAGGCGCTGTTCACCGTCTTTGCTCTTCAGATACTCATCGCTGCCGGACAATTTGTCCATCACTACTTCAATGGTGTGTTTATCATTTTTATTTAAAACAATGCGGTTGCGTAAACTTTTTATAGCACCGTCCACGCGCACTTCCAGGTAGCCGGAGTTGTAAACATCGTAGAGCATCTGGTAGTATTCCCCTTTGCGGCCGCGCACCACGGGGGCGAGCAGCATGAACTCACCGGTGGCTTTAGTTTTTCCCGCCGCGCGCAAATGTTTTTTTATCTGTTCTATCATCTGGTCGGTCGTCATCTTGCTGATCTTGTGGCCGCAGAGCGGGCAGTGCGGCTCGCCCACGCGCGCGAAGAGAATGCGCAGGTAGTCGTAGATCTCGGTGATGGTGGCGACAATGGAGCGCGGATTAGCGCTGTGCGCTTTTTGGTCAATGGAGATGGCGGGCGACAAACCCTCTATCTCGTCCACATCGGGCTTTTGCATCCCGCCCAAAAATTGGCGGGCATAGGCTGACAGGCTTTCAATGTAGCGACGCTGACCCTCGGCAAAAATGGTATCAAACGCCAAACTAGACTTGCCGGAACCCGACAAGCCGGTGAAGACGATCATTTTGTTGCGCGGCAGCTCCAGCGAAATGTTTTTCAGGTTGTGCTCCCTGGCTCCCTTAATTATTATTTTATCTTGCATAAACGCCAAAACAGCACGGAACCGGGCCTAACTATAAAGGTATAAAGAAAAGAACGTATGTACTCTACCGTCTAAAGAGGCTGCTGTCAATGAATTTGACTTATCTTTTCTCTCGCGGTAGAATACAGCCATAACTAACAAAATATGCGTAAAATTGAACTAAAAAATGTAATCTGGAAAGAAGGCAAGTACTATGTAGCCTGGAATATTAATACTGATATCTCTAGTTTTGGCAAAACCAGAAAAGAAGCCCTGGCTAGCTTGCAAGAGGCGTTAGAATTGCATTTTGAGGACACCCCTATTTCCAAAATTCACAAAATAGAAAACCCAAATCTAGCGCCGCTCGCTTTAAAATATGCCTAAACCAGTATTGCTAAGTTTAATACTAAAAGTCCTTAAAGATAAGGGCTTCTTTTTTATTCGTCAAAAAGGATCGCACGCGCGTTTCCGCAAACTTGGCAAACCAACTCGCAATGTCACAGTAAAAATGAGTTACAAAGAAATTCCTTACGGAACTTTTCGATCTATTCTGCTTCAGTCCGGCCTGAAAGAAGAGGACTTTGGTAAAAAATAGTTTACAGAAAAAATTGAAAGAAACAAATTTAACCAGTATGGAAACTAACCAAAAATTTATTAAGCGAAAAAAAGAAGGAGAAACACTCCATGCCGAAGTTAAAGTTGGTGACGTAGAATACAGATTTGGTTACTACATTGTTGGCAAAATCGGCAAAGCTAAAAACAAATGGTGGTGGGGCCAATCTTGCCCAATTATTCCTCATAAAGACCTTAGCAAACTACTCGAAAAAGCAAAAAGCGAAGGTGTGTTACTAACTTAGATTAACGCAAGGTTGTTATTTCTCCAAACTCATCGGCTGGGGCTTGGTGACGACTATCTGCCACCAGGCTTTGAGGCGTGCGCCAAGCTCGCGGATGTTCATTTGATACTTCACGAAGCCGTAATCGCGCAGGTCCGCGGCCACATCTACTGTCTGTATGCCAAAATGATTGCAGAGGTAACTAATGCGCGCCAGATGAAAGTTTTGGGAAATGGCGATGACGCTGGTCAGGCCATAGACAAAGTGTTCGCGGTAGCAGCTCTCGTAGGTGCGGTAGCCGTGCGGATCAACGAGAATATCCCCTGCTGGCACACCGGCATCCAACGCCGCTTTCTTCATGGCGTCTACTTCGTCGCTCACATAGGCGCCATCATCTCCGGTCATCATGATCTTTTTCACTTCGCCAAGTTTATAGAGCTCAATCCCAACTTTCACCCGGTCGGTCTGAATGTCGCTCATGGTCGTTACGTCTTTCATGCCGCCACCAAAAACTAGTGCGACGGGTGCTTCGGGCGCGTCGGCCACCGACACTACCAAGCGCGGCCAGCGGAGAATGAGAATGTTCGCGAAAATGAGAAGTGCCAGAAAAACAAACACACACAGACCAGCGACCCAGAGAATAATTTTTTTTATTTTCTGGTACATATAATTAACTGTCATCCAGAGGTCGCCTAAGGCGACCGAAGGATCTTCCTTTTATGCCAATTGGAAACGGGCATAAGCGGAAGATTCTTCACCCCATAAAGGGGTTCAGAATGACATTTTATTTCTTTTTGCGAGACTTTTTCTCACCGCCAGTCGTTTTCTGGCGCGCGATGAGCTCCCTTATTTCGTCACGCAAAATTGCTGCTAATTCAAACTCCAGATCTTTGGCCGCTTCTTTCATCAGCACCTCTTTTTCTTTGATAATTTCGCCAAGTGGCCGGGCATCGCCAAGAGTGTCCAGCTCAGCGATACTTTCGCGCCCACCTTTTCTAGCACGGCCCTTCTTGGCCCGGTCGGCGCTGATACCAAACTCTTCCAAAATATTACGGATAGTTTTTTGAATGGTTTGCGGCGTGATACCGTGCTCCTTATTATACGCGAGCTGAATTTTCCGGCGGCGGTCGGTCTCGGCGATCGCTTTTTGCATGGAACCGGTGATAGCGTCCGCGTAGAGCACTACTTGGCCGTTCACATTGCGCGCCGCGCGGCCAATGGTCTGAATGAGCGATGTTTCACTCCGTAAAAACCCTTCTTTGTCGGCATCCAAGATTGCGACGAGTGATACCTCGGGCATATCAAGCCCTTCGCGGAGCAAGTTCACCCCGACGATCACGTCGTGTTTACCGCGGCGCAGGTCCGTGATTATCTCAATGCGCTCCAACGTGTCAATATCACTATGTAAGTAGGCGACGTTTATTTTTTTTCCCTGCCCCGCACCGGCATGCGCAGCAGGCCTGGTGCTGGGGTCTTTCAGATAGTCGGTGAGGTCCTCGGCCATCTTTTTGGTCAACGTCGTCACGAGCACGCGCTCGTGAGCGGCAATACGCTGTTCAATGCGGACGATGAGGTCTTCCACCTGGAAGCGCTCACCACTACCTTTCTTTGGCGTGATGGGGCGAATGACGACCTCTGGGTCAATAAGGCCGGTGGGGCGCACCACCTGCTCCACTACTTGCTGGCTCGCCTTGATCTCAAACTCGCTCGGCGTGGCCGACACATACACCGTCGCGCCGGTGCGGGCTTCAAACTCTTTGAACGTGAGCGGACGGTTGTCGCGCGCGGAGGGCAAACGAAAACCGTGTTCCACAAGAGTATCTTTGCGCGCGCGGTCGCCATTGAACATGCCGCCAATTTGCGGCACGGTAACGTGTGATTCGTCAATGATGGTGAGAAAACCGCGTGACCCCTCACCTGACCTCTCCCGTGGGGAGAGGAAACGATTCCCCTCGCCCCGCGGGAGAGGGACGAAGGGTGAGGGCTCGCTCGCACTATGTCTAAAATAGTCCAGCAAGGTAAATGGCGGCTCACCCTCGGCGCGGGCTTCAAAGTGGCGCGAGTAGTTTTCAATGCCGTTGCAGTAACCGATATTTTTTATCATTTCCAGATCATAGCGCACGCGCCGCTTGAGGCGCTCGTGCTCCAATACTTTTCCTTGTCGTTCAAACATCGCGAGCTGCGAATCCAGCTCGGCCTTGATACGCCCAAACGCGCGTTCGCGCTCCAGCTCCCCCACTACATAGTGCTTGGCCGGAAAAAACCAAACGTCATGAAGCGCCGGCATGGCCGCGCGCGATACATTTCCCACGCGTTCAATACGCTCAATGCGATTAGTAATTTCAAAACGATAGATCGCGTCTTCATTCACCGGCATTATTTCAAACGTTTGCCCCCTGAGGCGGAAGCTGCCGCGCTTCAGGTCACTATTCGTGCGTTCAAATTGCATTTGCACGAGCTGAGAGAGCATCGCGCGGCGATCCAGCTCTTGGCCTTTCACCAAATGCAACACAATTTTTTCGTATTCTTTCGGCGAGCCCAGGCCGTAGATGGCCGAGACCGAGGCAACGATGATAACGTCGCGGCGAGAGACGAGAGCCTGGGTGCAGGCGTGGCGCAGGCGATCAATCTCTTCATTTATCTGCGCTTCTTTTTCTATATAGGTGTCGGTGTGTGGCAGGTAGGCCTCTGGCTGATAGTAGTCGTAGTAGCTGACAAAATATTCCACCGCGTTCTCGGGAAAAAATTCGCGGAACTCGTTGCACAATTGCGCCGCGAGTGTCTTGTTGTGGGCGATGACGAGGGTCGGCATCTGTATCTGCTCAATGACGTTCGCCATGGTGAACGTTTTGCCAGAACCGGTAACACCAAGCAGAGTTTGGCGGTCAAACCCTTTCTTTAAGCCAGAAACCAGCTCTTCAATGGCCTTTGGTTGACCCCCAGCCGGTTTATATCTTGACTGCAATTTAAATTTCATAAAATTTAATACTTCTTCTCCACCATCGCTTCAGCCACGCCGACCAAAAAGAGATTCACAACCAGCGATGAACCGCCATAGCTGACGAACGGCAGCGGCACCCCGGTGATGGGTAAGATGCCAATGTTCGCCCCGACGTTGATAAAAAATTGGGTAAAAAAGAGAATGGCGATGCCGCTCACCGCCACGGACACAAAATCATCGTCTGATCGTTTAGTAATAAGCACCAGCCGCCACAAGAGCGCCCCAAACAACACTAGAAACGCCACCACGCCGGCAAAACCCAGCTCTTCGGCGATAACGGTGAAAATGAAGTCAGTTTGCGCCTCGGGCAAAAAACGCAGCTGTGACTGGGACCCAAACCCTAAGCCCCGACCCGACCATTTTCCGGCACCCACCGCGATGAGCGCCTGGATACTGTTATACCCGCGGCCGAGCGGGTCGTGCGCCGGATTGATGAAGGTGGTAAGACGGTCTTTCTGATAGGGCTGCAGAAAGAAAAACCAGCTCGCAATCGCGAATATAACCACCGCCACCATCAGACCAATAACAAATAAACGCCGCGCGCCCACCAGAAGCATGACACCAAACCAGATAGTGCCGATGATGACAGCCGAACCCAAATCCGGCTGAAGCATAATGAGGGCAATGACAGCGAGAGTGATAAAACTAGTGCCGAAAAAAAAGAGCGGACGCTCAAAACGCCGGCCAAAATTATACACGACATACGCCAGCATGAGGACCATGCCAATCTTAGCCACTTCGGCCGGCTGGAAAGAGAAGCCGCCAAACACAAACCAGCCCTTGGTGCCGCGGATGTTAGTGCCGAACACCAACACGGCCCCGAGCAACGACAGAGAAAACACATAAAATAATTTCGCGTATGACCGGAACCAGGCATACTGCACCAGACTACCGCCCAGCAATAAAATCAAGCCGAGACTGGCCGAGATCAATTGCTTTTTAAAATAAATAAGCCCGGCGCCGCGCGACAAATCAACGCTATAAATAGCGGTCAGGCCCATGGAGACCAGAAGCATCGCCGTAATAAAGAGAACCCAATCAAAACTGCGCGGCGAAAATTTGTTGAGAGAAAACATACGGCTCAAGGCAGGCGGGACTATTTCGCCGGCGGCAAATACACTGTCGGGTCGTAAACATTAATGAGCGGAAAAAGTTTGGCGGATGAGGCGGTGAGAGTGTTAACGAAATTGCGCAAGTCAATTTTTTTGGTTTCCAGCGAAGCGAACGAATCAACCGCCAGCGGCATCACTCCGACTAATACGTCCTGATTGAAGAGCCCGACGTAGAAATAGGGCGCGGAATACGCGTAGGGGCTCTGATTCACCAGACTGAACGTAATCACATTGGCTTGCGCCCCGCGGGCGCCCGCGAGCGATGTAAAGTCAAAATCATTCAACGCAAAATTGAGCCGCTCCTCCTGCCAGGCTTTCGTATCTTTTATCTGGTGAGAAGAGACGCGCTTCCAGTCCATTGTTTCAATGACTAGATCAGCGCTCCCCGGCCCTCCGGAATTTTTGATCCCAAGCTCGGCGAGAAGCATGCTGCTCCCCGGCAGTATGAAAAACGGTTTGGGCTTGGTTTTTTCTCCATCAATAATGTAGTAATAGGTGCCGCGCGCCAGGAAACGATCATTCGGATTCGCCACCTCGGAAACGGTGTCATATTTATCAACACCACCGGGAAAAAGGTTCGTGGACAGCACCTGCAGAGGCGCCGCCGAAAAATGCTGTTCCGCCGGGCGATAATTTATTGATTGGCTGGTCTGCCTTTCCAGTAAAATATCGTTTGACACACCGAAAATAAGATAGCTACCCCACTGCCACAGACTGAACGCCCACAAAACCGCTCCGATGGCAACAAGACCTAACACGACACACCGATAGATAACTACCCGGTGTTGTACATACCACATGCCATAACGCAGATCTTGGCTGCTCAATTCACCGGTCGGATCCACATATTTTTCAAAACTCGGTTTGGCTGGCTTGGGCGCGGGAGCGGCGGCTGGTGTCTGCCCCGGATTATCGTTTTGTTTTGTATACAGGTTCATCATATGACAGCATTATAGTACAAAATACTCCTTTTGACAAAGCCGATTGCGACACCTTGTCCTTGGTTTAAATATATGGTAGAATATGCTCTAGCAAATAGCTGCTCAAGAATGGAAAATTATCCCATCTATGCCTAAACACCTTGTCCAAAAAGGAAGAATAGCGGCTCCGGAAACGCCCAAGCCAGAGAAGAAAAAACTGCCAACTGCGCCAACAAAATCTGAAAAACAAAAATCAAAATCATCGGGCTACAGCGCCGAGAATATTACCGTGCTGGAAGGCTTGGAAGCGGTGCGCCGCCGGCCGGGCATGTATATTGGCTCCACCGGGCCGGTTGGTTTGCATCACCTTATTTGGGAAGTGGTGGACAACTCCATTGATGAAGCGATGGCCGGGTATGCCAAAAACATCACTGTCACTCTCCTCCCCGACCACCTGGTGGAAGTGCGCGATGACGGCCGCGGTATTCCCGTGGACATTCACTCTAAGACAAAAGTATCGGCACTGGAAACAGTTATGACCGTGCTCCACGCCGGCGGCAAGTTTGGCGGCGATGACAGCGGCTATAAAGTGTCCGGCGGTTTGCACGGCGTCGGCGCGTCGGTGGTGAATGCGCTCTCCACCTATACCAAGGCCGAAGTGCATCGCGATGGCGCGGCTTGGATGCAAGAATACAAGATCGGCGTGCCGCTGAAAAAAGTCCGCGAAATCGGCCGGGCCAAAGACACGGGCACGATCATCACTTTCCGGCCGGACGAAAGTATTTTTGAAACTATCAACTTTGAGTGGAAAACAATTATTGACCACTTGCGCCAGCACACCTACCTGACCAAAGGCGTGCACATGATCATCCGCGACCAGCGCTCCGCCGAAGAAAAGGCCGCCGACCCGACCGCGCTCAAATTTCCGAATCCTACCTACCAATTCTACTTTGAAGGCGGGGTAGCCTCGTATGTCCGTTTCCTGAACCACAATAAAGAGGCAAAAAATGAGACTATATTCTACGTGGAAAAGGAGCACGAAAAAGTGAGCGTGGAAATCGCCATTCAGTACAGCAATGAATACTCGGAACTCTTATTTGCTTTTACGAACAACATCTACAATGCCGATGGCGGCACGCACGTGGCTGGTTTCCGCACCGCCCTCACTCGGAGCATCAACACCTACGCCCGCAACAAAACCTATTTGAAAGAAAAAGATCCTAATTTGACTGGCGAAGATGTACGCGAAGGCCTCACGACAGTTATCTCCATTAAACTCCGCGAACCACAATTTGAGGGGCAGACCAAAGGCAAGCTCGGCAACACTGAAGCGAAGACTGCGGTGGAAACCGTGCTCGGTGACGCTTTCCTCATATTTTTAGAAGAACACCCCAAAGATGCCGAGGGCATCATTGGTAAATGTGTGCTCGCGGCCAAGGCCCGCGCCGCGGCCAAGATTGCCCGCGATACTATTTTGCGCAAAGGCGCCCTGGAGGGGTTCACCCTCCCCGGCAAACTCGCCGACTGTAGTAGCCGTAACGCCGAGGACTCGGAACTGTTCATTGTAGAGGGTGACTCGGCCGGCGGCAGCGCCAAACAGGGCCGTGACCGCCATACCCAGGCAATCTTGCCCTTGCGTGGTAAGGTACTTAATGTGGAGCGCGCCCGCTTAGATAAAATTTTAACAAATAATGAGCTAAAGTCGCTGATCATTGCCATGGGCACGAATATCGGCGAACAATTTGATATTTCCAAGCTCCGCTACCATCGCATTGTCATCATGACCGATGCCGACGTGGACGGCGCGCATATCCGCACGCTACTTCTTACTTTCTTTTACCGCTATTACCCGGAGTTGATCCGAAATGGACACGTCTACATTGCCCAGCCGCCGCTCTACAGCGTGAAACATGGCAAAGAAATGCAGTATGCTTACAATGATGAAGAGAAAGCCAAGATTTTGGCCGGGTTGGAGCAGAAAAAAGGTGATAAGGCGGCCGAGAAGGCAAAAGCCAGGAAAGAAATGACCGAGCGCGCAGAACCGGCCGAAGCGGGGATTGGCGACGAAGGCACCGCGGAAGAATCACAAGCGATGGTGATTGGCGGGATGAAAGTAAACATTCAGCGTTACAAAGGTTTGGGAGAGATGAACCCTGAACAACTGTGGGAAACCACCATGAACCCAGGGAACCGCCTCATGAAACTCGTGACCGCTGACGATGCGGAGCAAGCTAACGAAACATTTGAAATTTTGATGGGCGATGAGGTTGAGCCGAGAAAAAAGTTTATCCAGACTTACGCAAAGAGTGTGCAGAATCTGGATATTTAATTAGTTTTAGAAACTGCAGTGGATGGCGGCGTTCGATGCTCTGGACGTCACCACACACCAGGCTCTGGTGAGAGGGCGATCAGATCGAATTGGTCTTGTTTGCCTCCTTTCCGTCGTGGTTCATGATCTTCCACCACCTTTCGACGAGGTACCACTGCTCTTTGTGGCACTTGTCGTCACCGTCAGCGGTGGTCGGGAACGGCCCCAGCGTAACCTGATAGACACGGCCAGCGACCCCGGCGACGGTGAGGAGCGTTTCCGTCACCATGGCCGGGTACAAGAGCGCGCACCCTCCAGGCGCGAGGAACGCGATGTACACGGCCTGCGACCGCTTATCCACCCGGATCTCGACGAAATGAGACATCCTCTCCGAGCGGAAGACGAAGTAGCCGTTGCGGTCTTCACCCGCGACGACGATCGGGGTGTTGGGGACGACGATGGAGGCCCCCACACTCTCCACGAGCACGATGGTCGGCGCGGTGTCGCTCTGATAGAGCGTCGCCGGCAGAACAAAGTACCCGTACATGGCGGGACCAGCGAGCGGATCATCGGTACGGCCCGACGGAAGGGGGCGCGACGTGGCGCAGCCCCAGGTGAAGGTAACGAGCACGAGCGTGGACAGAACGGCCTTCGAGAACGTGGTCATGGGACGCCTCCCTACTTTGAGAGAGAAACAGACGAACGCCAACCACTGCAATTTCTAATAGTTTCAATTGTTAAAGAACGTGGAATTATAGCATAAATAAGCCCAGATGTCAAGGGATTTGTGCCGGACGCTACGACCACTCCCCCTGTGGACAGCGAACCCCTTGACTTAAGTCATTATTTTTGCTAATATAAAGGCATACTAATAACCGCCCGAGGCGGTTTTAAAATACCAAAATATGGCTCTTATTGATTCGGCTAAAAACTATTTTCTCGGCTCCTATGCCGAAATGAAGAAAGTTTCCTGGCCCACCAAACAGCAGACCATTAATTATAGCTTTTTAGTTATTGGCTTAAGCATCGGGCTCGCCGCTTTTTTTGCACTCCTTGATTACTTTTTCAACTGGGGCATTACTGCTCTCCTTACTCGCTAACTCACTATGGCTAAACAGAATCTTAACCTCGGACGACGCTGGTACGTGCTCCACACCTACAGCGGCTACGAGGAAAACGTGAAGCACAACATTGAACAGCGCGTGGAATCGTTTGATATGCGCGATAAAATTTTCGCGGTGCTCGTGCCGAAAGAGAAAAAAATTAAAATAAAAAATGGTAAACGCACGGCCGTGGAAGAAAAGATTTTCCCGGGCTACATCCTCGTTGAAATGGTCGTGACCGACGACTCGTGGTACGTGGTGCGCAATACGCCGAACGTTACCGGGTTCGTGGGCAGCGGCACCACCCCGACGCCGGTGGATCAAAAAGAAGTGGATACCTTGCTCAAACGCGTGAATACCGCCAGCGAACCGACACACAAGATTGATGTGGAGGTGAATGATGTGG
The DNA here is from genome assembly GCA_016234265.1 of Candidatus Magasanikiibacteriota bacterium. Lineage (GTDB taxonomy): Bacteria > Patescibacteriota > Patescibacteriia > Magasanikbacterales > GWA2-37-8 > JACRFW01. Next base: position 2,278 of record JACRFW010000039.1, on the reverse strand, counting down.
TGCGTATTATTGATGGACCATTCAAAAACTTTGAAGGTAAGATCAGCCAGGTAGACCAGGAGAGGGGCCGCATCAAGGCGCTGGTATCCATGTTTGGCCGCGAAACGCCGGTGGAGCTGGATGCTTTACAAGTTAAGAAAATTTAACACGTTCGTAGCACTACTGTCATTCTGAGCACAGCGAAGAATCCCTTGCGTTGGTAAAGTTTAAGGGATCCTTCACTCCGTTCAGGATGACAGCGAAGTGGATTGCCCGCCCAAGGCGGGGCTTCTCAATTCCACAAGCTACCAGCTAATTCTCCGCCTCTCCGGCGGACCCGCCGATGAGGCGGGCTGAATCAATACACATATGGCAAAAAAGTTAATGACACAAGTCAAATTGCAGATCCCGGGTGGAGCGGCCAACCCGGCCCCGCCCATTGGCCCGGCGCTCGGTCAGCACGGCGTCAACATCGCCGGCTTCTGCAAAGAGTTCAACGACAAAACCAAAGAATTGAAAGGCGAAATTGTGCCGGTCGTTATCTCTATCTACGAAGACCGCAGTTTCAGTTTCATCATGAAGACGGCGCCGGTCGCGGAAATGATTAAAAAGGCGGCCAAAATAACCAAAGGCTCGGGCAAGCCACTGCAGGAGAAAGTAGGCAAAATTACAAAAGCCCAGGTACGCGAAATTGCTACTAAAAAAATGCCTGATCTGAACGCCCACACTGTGGAAGCGGCGATGAGCATGGTGGAGGGAACCGCTAAACAGATGGGAGTGACGATTGAAGGGTAAACCAGCAGCTTAAGCTGCGTAGGCAAGGTAAGCAGCTTAAGCAAATTGAAGATTAAAAAATCCGGGCGATGGGCTCGGATTTTTAAATTCTATTTTTCGTCATTTTCCCTCAATTTTTTTAAAACCTCCAGCGCAAGCGTGAGATGTCTTTCTGCGTCTTTTAGTCTATCCTTACGAATTTCATGATTCGTCCCTTTTTTTTTATCTGGGTGATCTGCTCTTTTTACATCATCAGCATAGAGAATGTTTTGTAGTGCCTGCGCAGTTTCAGAAATGACATCTTGGGATCCTAATTCTTCCGCTCTTGTTATCGCTTCTTTATAAGGGCTCCCTTCAGTTGCCCCTTTATAAAGCTCCCGCTGTCCCGCAAGCGCTTGGAGGACATTTTCAACCGTTGCTCTTCCGCCTTTCGAAAACCGATAGTTGTGTAAATCAAGTGTAGTAATTTCTGGCGAAGTTTTGGTCGTTTTTTCATGGTGACCCGGTGTTCTTTCTGGCATACAGTTGTATGATTTAAAAATTAAAACTCCTTGATTCCTATAGTACTCTCTCTCTCTCTCTTCGTGGCGCAAGGCGTGCTGTGGATAACAAAAAAACGCCATTTTGGACGTCTAATCTCACTCTAGGTTTCTTCATCTACAAAGACAGCGCCTAAAGCAACTTGATAAACTCCTCTACTGTCAGCCCGCTTTGCTGAATGATCTGTTTGAGCGTGCCCTTGCGCAGGTCTTTATTGTGAAACGGAATAGTAACACCTTTTTCACCGCGCACATATATACGATGACTGCCGCGCTGGCGAATAAAAATAAAACCAGCGCGTTCAAGCGCGCGGATAGTTTTGGCTGGAGTGAGAACAGGCAGACGCGGCATAGTGGTTAAAACGCCACTTGCACCGGAGCAATGATAACGCGAGATTCTTTTTTCAACCAATCTTTGCCTTTAGTTTGCTGCATCACCTCCACATACAACTGGGCGGCTTCTCGTATATTCGCTAAAGCCTCTTCAAAAGTATCGCCTTCTGAAATACACCCAGGCAATGCTGGGATGCTCACCGAATAACCACCGACCCTCTGGTCTGGTTCAAACACGGCTACATACTCGGACACCTGTTTTTTAATAACTTTTTCCTTCATACGAGTGTAGTATATGGCTTTGTTTGACCGTTGTCAACAACATAACGCAAAATTAAATTTTCCTTAAAACCCCTTGGATTATTATAGTGCTCTCTCTTCGTGGCGCAAGGCGTGCTGTGGATAATAAAAAAACCAGCCCTAGAGTGGGTTGGTTTTATGGCTATGTGCAGAAATATTAACCCTTGCGCGAACCTTTTTCCAATCGCGGAGCGATTGACTTTCCGCCAGACGCGGACAGGCACACGCGCCGAGCGCGTGGTGGCTTGAAACCCAATCGTACGCGCGGAGTATCTGCCAACGCCAACCCTGCGCGCCTCGCACGCTCCCTGCGGTCGCGTGTCCAAAACCAAAAATTTCCTTACCAATCCATT
>JACRFW010000035.1 GCA_016234265.1 Candidatus Magasanikiibacteriota bacterium | reverse complement strand
GGGTATAATAGACAGGAAAATTATGCCAATTCCTAAGTTAACAACGCGGGATAGCCGGGTGTATGGGGAGGTAACACCAAGCCCGCGCCAGCGCTCGCCGCGATCGCCATCCAGGCGTCCTTTTTTTAGAAAAGCCCTCTCTGGGCTGGTTTTTTTGGTTGCCGCCGGGGCGATTGTTCTAACCGGCGTTGTTGTTTGGGTCAGTAAAGATTTGCCGGATCCGAATAAATTGAGCGATCGCCAGGTGGCGCAGAGCACGAAGATTTATGATCGCACCGGCGCGCATTTGCTCTATGAAATTTACCAGAATCAGAAACGGACGATTGTTAATTTGGAGGACATATCTACCTCCGTGCCAAAAGCATTTATTGCCATTGAGGATAAACATTTTTATGAGCACAGCGGTGTGCGCATTGTGAGTATTATTCGGGCCGGTATCAATAATCTTATCGGTCGCCGCTCCGGCGGCGGCGGCGCCTCCACGCTCACGCAACAGTTGGTTAAAAATACCATTGTCGGCAATAATCGGAGCTTGTTTCGTAAATTGAAGGAGGCGATTCTCGCGGTTCGGTTGGAGAAAAAATATTCTAAAGAAGAGATTCTGAAGTTGTATTTGAATGAGATCCCGCTCGGCTCCACCAACTACGGTGTGGAGGCGGCGGCGGAGAGTTATTTTAGGAAGAGCGCTAAGGACCTGACGCTGGCCGAGGCGGCGACGCTCGCAGCCATGAACCAGGCGCCAAGCCGCTACCTGAATAATATCAACGCCTTGCGCGGCCGGCGTGATTTGGTTTTGCAGCTAATGCAGGATCAAGGATATGTTTCTGACGAGCAAAGAAAAGAAGCGCAGGGGACGGCCTTGCGTATGTATCGCAGCGCCGGCATCTTCGCGGCGCCGCATTTTGTCTTATATGTGAAACAGCTTTTGGCTGATCAGTTTGGTGAAAAACTGGTGGATACGGGCGGGCTGAAAGTGGTGACGTCGCTTGATTATGAAAAGCAAATGTTGGCCGAGCGAGTGGTGAAAGAGCAAGGTGACAAGTTCGCCAAAAGCGCCAACGCCAACAATGCCGCCTTGGTCGCGATTGACCCCAAGACGGCGCAGATATTGGCTATGGTTGGTTCGCGCAGTTTTGATGATGAAGCGATAGACGGACAGTTTAATGTGGCGGTGCTCGGGAAGCGTCAGCCCGGGTCATCTTTTAAGCCTTTTGTGTACTTGGCGGCGTTTGAAAAAGGGTATACCCCGGATACGGTGCTCTATGACGTGACCACGGATTTTGACGCCCGCGATGGAGAGACCTATTCTCCCAAAAATTATGATAGCAAAGAGCATGGTCTCGTGACGATGCGCGGGGCGCTACAAAATTCGCTGAACATCCCGTCGGTGAAGACGCTATATCTAGTTGGAGTGGATAGCGCCATTACATTTGCCAAGCGGTTTGGTTATACAACTTTTACCGGCGACTACGGATTGTCCTTGGTACTCGGCGGCGGTGAAGTGAACTTGTTGGAGCATGCCAATGCCTATGCGACGCTCGCCGATAACGGGGTGTATCATCAGCCGGTGAGCGTTTTGAAAGTTATGAATGATAAAGGGGAGACTCTCTCGGAGTGGCAACAGAATGAAGGCGCCGAAGCAGTGAAACCGGAACTCGCGGCGCTTCTCTCCAGTGTTTTGAGCAATAATCAGGCGCGGGCCATGATATTTGGCTTGAACAACAATCTCGTTTTGCCGGATCGGCCGGTAGCGGCCAAGACTGGCACAACGAACGACTCCAAAGATGCCTGGACTTTAGGGTATACGCCGTCCTTAGCGGTCGGGGTATGGGTTGGCAATACCATTCCGGCTACCATGAAAGGCGGCGGCAACTTGCTGGCTGGGGTAATTTGGAATCAATTTATGCGTCAGGCCACCAGCAGCACGTCGCCGGAGCGATTCCCTGATCCGCCGGCCAATGATGCCACGAAACCGGTTTTAACCGGCAGTGATGGCGGCATTAAACTTCGCATCAATACGGCTACCGGGAAAATTGCCGCCTCTACGACCCCGGAGAATATGGTGGTGGAAAAAACGTATCTGCCCCCGCATGATATTTTGTATTACGTTCAGAAAGATGACCCGCGGGGGCCAGCCCCGGTAAACCCAAACGATGACCCACAATTTCAAACATGGGAAGCCGCTCTCCAAGACTGGGTGGTGCGTGAGCAGGAGGCCGGACATGAAGTAACGCTTCAGGAGCCCCCGACCGACTATGACAGCCCGCAAGCGCTGGAGCTTTCACCGACAGTAGAAATTCTTTTGCCGAGCGTGAATGCCCGGCTGACTTCGCGGGCCGTTCATTTTGAAGCCAAAGCTTCGGCGCCGCGGGGCGTGACTCGGGTGACCTTTTTTATTGATAGTGTTGAAGTGGCGCGCGCCGCCAGCTATCCTTTTGTGGCCGACTATATGGCGCAGGGCGTTGCCCCCGGGCCGCACCTGTTGAAAGCAGTGGCGCAGGATGATATGGGCAACAGCGCATTCAAAGAGCAGCCATTTACGCTTGATGTGGCGCCCGAACCGGCCACGTTTGAGTGGACGGACGGGTCTCCGCTTACTCTCACGGCGACGGATTTTCCGCGGGCGGTGGCATTGAAACCATCACGCTGGGATGCGACCGTGAGTATCTTGGTTTATTTACAGAGCGCGAGCGGTGAGAAGAAAATTTTTACTTTTATTCCTAAAGAAGATACTCCCGTTGACGGTAAATTGTCGTTTACTTGGAAGAGGAGCCCGGGAGTGGGTGACCATACACTGCGTGCCGTTCTGATGGATAGAGAGGGGCGGACAGTAGAGAAAAATTTGGAAGTGAGCGTGAAATAAGTTTGGAATAAAAGCCCCGGTTTTTTGGCCGGGGTTTTTATTATGTCCTTAATTTAGAGCAAGGTTTGTACTTTGGGTGCCTCGAATCCGAGGTGGCTATAGGCGGCCGGAGTAGCTTTGCGTCCGCGCGGGG
>JACRFW010000034.1 GCA_016234265.1 Candidatus Magasanikiibacteriota bacterium | reverse complement strand
GCCGACAATAGAGACACCCAGACAGCCAATTACTCAACCGGTTGTCATTGCGCCGATCTCCCCAGCGCCGCCAGTGTTTATGCCGGCGCCATCCGGCGGCAGCAGTTCTCAGAGCTCCTCGGGCAATCCACCGTCTGCGGCACTCTCGCCGCCAGCGCCAGCCATAGCGCCTGCGTTGTTGGAGCCCGCCGCGGCCTCCACACCCAGCGAGTCGCCAGAGGTTATTGTTGCCAAAGATACAATTCCTCCCGCCGCTCCGCTCCTGGACTCATTTTTTTATGATGCCATTTTTACTACCAGCAGTCTGAATAATATTTTCGGCGCCCACTCCACTGACACGGCTAAGATACAGATGTATTTCAGTTCCAGCGCTGATGTTGCCGGCGCGCCAGCTGGCAGCCAGCCCGCCGTCACCTCTTCGGTTGATTGGAAATTTCCAGTTAGTTTGAACTCCGGTTATAACTATTATTATTTTACAGCCACGGATGACGCGGGTAATACTTCCACTCTTTCTTCCCGGGCGTTGTTGGTTTTGGATACGATCGCTCCGCCGGTGCCATTAGTTACCGTCACGGATCAGACGAGCGCCTCGTCAACCAATCTTCATATTGAGCTCGCAGGTGGCGACCTGTTATCTCCGATAACTTTTTATGAATTGGATTATCGCACCTCCACCGATTGGATATCGTTGGTTAGCGGCGCCACTTCCACCAGCTTTGATATCCCCGGCGTCCGCGGTCGTGAGTACTCCTTTCGGGCCCGCGCCCGCGACATCTTGGGTAATACCTCTGAGTGGAGTATGGCGACACGGCAGTGTGCCGCGGGGTCCTGCGTTGATTCGGCCGCGCCCGTCTTTATCAATTGGAGCGGGGAAGTCGTGATTAACGAAATCGCCTGGGCCGGCACCTCGGCTGATTATTCCCGGGATGAGTGGCTGGAATTGTATAACACCACCAATCAGCCGATTGATTTAAAGGCCTGGAAAATAATGGTTTCCGGAGAGCCGATAAATTTTAGCCGAATTATTAATGCGGTTATTCCGGCGCGCGGCTATTTCTTATTAGAGCGCGGCTACGATGAAAATATCCGGGAGGTGCCGGCCGATATTATCTATACTTTATCCGGCGGTTTTAAAAATAGCGGCGAGAAAATTGAACTCTTGAAGCCGGGCGGAGAAAAGGCCGACGAAGTGGACAACTCCGGCGGTTGGTCTGCCGGGGATAATAAGCGCTACCGCACGATGGAAAGGATTAACCCGCTCCGTCCCGGCAACGACCGCTATAATTGGCAGAGCAACGCCGGTCAAAGAATGGGTCCCCGCACTTATAATGGCGGCCAAATCTATGGCTCCCCCAAACAGCCTAATTTTGGTTTCATCGCTCTGACGGAACAGCAGGAGGATGTCAATCGTGTTTTGCGGGCGGCGGACAGCCCGTATGTTCTGGGATATTATGAAATTCCTGCCGGGTACACTCTGACCGTGGAACCGGGGGTGGTAATAAAAAGTTATTATCCGGTCGCGGGCATGAATATTTATGGGACACTGGTTACTCTTGGCGCCGCCAGTTCGTCAATTACTTTCACCTCCGGCCGAGATCAGGATTTCGCCACTGCGCGGGATGCCACCGTTGTTGGAACCGGCTGGAAGGATGGCGCCTCCCCGCAAGTCAAAGACTGGCAGGGCCTATGGTTTCGCCCGGGGTCTACTGGCAATTTGAGCGGCCTGACTTTGCGTTTTGCCGCCAAAGATTTTCGTCCGGCCAATTCTGGCGTGTGGTCGCCGGGTGTTTGGCAAGGCCTCCGGGCTAATTCAGCGAACTTAACTATTACCGATTCTGTTCTAATGAATAATGGCGCTGTATACTTGAGTAATTCCTCTACGACCATAAAAAATACCGTGTTTTCCATTGGCGAGCGGGCGGTGGAGGCGGATGGCGGTTCTCTCAGCCTGGAGAATTCAGATTTTTCCGCCTTTACCAACGCCAGCGGCCCGATCTATGCCAAAAATCTGTGGCCGGCGTTAGTCCGTCTTTCTTTTCGGGACAACGGCTTCAACGCTCCTCTGCTGGAGCTTGTTTCTGTGAATGTTTCCACGACGATTAAACGCGGCGAGTCGGTAATCTTAAGTTCTCTCATTACGGTCAATAAAGGCGCGACACTGACCATTGAACCGGGGGCCAAATTATATATGGGCAGCTATAGCATTTTGGAAGTCAACGGGACGCTTGAGGCTGTCGGGACGGCCGCCGAGCCGATTATCATAACTCCGTTCGCGGCTGGGGAACAGTGGAGCCATATTGTGTTCAATCACTCCACTTCCACCTTGCGCCATGTCGCGGTGAGCGGCGGGAATAAACACTTGCGCCATTATACTACCACTGACGGGGCCTTGCTCGTCAATGATAGTTTTGTGACTCTGTCGGATTGTTCCGTTATGGATAGCCGTGAGCCCGGCGATTCTATCCGGACATCGGCCTCCCGGCTGGTCATGAGTAACTGTTCCCTGGGGCATAGTCAACGATCCAAATTTGACACCGTCGGAATCACGGCGGTCGGCGGGGAGGTATCTTTGGATGCCGTGCGCTTCAACAATCTCACCGTCGGTCTTTTTGGCGAAGATGCCAACCAGCCGCCTCGGGTTGGTTTGGACAACATATTCCGGAGCAGTTTCACCAATGTAGACACCATCTTTGTCGGTCTGGATTGGCTGACGCCGCTCCTCGCTCCGTAGTGTTGTGTAGCTTTCTTCTGCGCGTTTATTCTTTCACCGTCCTCAACCCGAACGAGCTGTTGGGTATTTCAAATTTTTTGATCACCGGCTCATTGAGTTTATTTCGTTTCAAGAAAATAATCACGGATTTGTCCGCGAACACCGGCGCCCAGGTGGAATCATTCAGGCGGGCGACGATAAAGGGTAATGTCCACGGGGCGCGGTCATCCAAAGAAAAAATAATGGCATTGAAGTGAAATTTTTCTTCTTGTTTTTGCCACATATCAGGGGAAACTTGCATGGGCAGGAAAATTTCCTGGAAGGCGCTCGCCGGATACGCTTCCGGTCGGTTATCCACGAACGGGCGTTCGCGTGGGAATAGCGTATAGATAAGGTATCCGCCGATGTCAAAATCATTAAAAATCGGCCCCTGGAGGTTGTGGTCCGTAAAGAATTTCTCCGCCTTCAGACTGTTTGGTAAAATCCCGATGCCATATTCTTTGGTATGGTCGCTAATGCGGGTGCGATTGATGATTAGGGTTGCGCCGATGACAACAGCAGTAATGGCCATGGCCAGCATTTTTCTGCTTGTTGCTCGATATTTTGAGAAGTCTGGCAGAAGCTCGTGCGCGAGCGTTGCGAGCGCCGGCAGGGCGAACAAGCCAAAAAAGGTGTAGTTGCGCACCGCTGTCCAGGAGAGGTAGCCGAAAACGGCGGCAAGCCCGAGAGAAGCCAAAGGCAGGCCAGCCTTGGCCGTAGCCATCAGGTTGTATCGTTTTTTTAAAAGCGTTGCCAATATTCCGCCCGCCAAAAGAGCCAGGGTTATCTTGAACACCGGATAGTTATCCAGCCTGAAACCCTGCCGCGCGAGCACCCACCCGGGTTGGTTTTCCGAAACGCCGATGCCGTAGTTTTGGAAAATATGTAAAGGGAAAAGGAAACCATTCAGCCCGGACGGATTGAGGAGGGCGGCTGATGCCGCGAGTAAAAACAGCGCTCCGAATTTTTTTATTTGAACGCGCTTGTCTGGCTGGGTAAAAAATTGCCCGGCGCCGAAAAATCCGATGATAGCGAGTCCGAAGACAAAATAAATATGGAAATTGATCCAGAGCATTTCCAAGATGGGAAGGGCTATCAGGAGGGTTCGGAAACGGACGCGGCCCTGGCTGTGAAGGGTGAGCAACAGAAAAAACAGGGCCGCGAAAAGGTAGCTAAAGCCCTCTGGCCGGATCTCCACCCGCTCGGCAATGAGCGGAATGAGAAAGAAAGCGAGCGGCGCCGTTATTTTCCAGCCCGCCCGGAAGAGCGCCACACGGAAAAAAATCAAAAAAGTCAGCAGGCTGAGGGCGGCGTAGAACAAGGCGAGCCCCCTGAAGCCGATGAGGCTCCACACGATATAGAAAATCACTCCAGTCGCCCAGTGGTGGTTGATGAATGGGGCCGCAGCAAAGGTAGAGGAATAAAAGTTGGTGTGGAGCAGCGCTGTCAGTTGAGCCGCGTTGCCGAGGGAATATAAAAAAATTTCTCCGTTTTTCAAGTGTCGCCCCAAATCGCCGGTAGTGAATACCACCGGAGTCGCCAGCCAAAAACCATACCAAGAAATGAGAAGTATCGCCGCGAATATTTTAAAGATACGCGGGCGGCGGAACAGAGAAGAGATCATGCTGTACCAGAGAGATTAATTACGAGAGAGCTCTTGGCGGTAGTATTCCTCGTACATTTCCCAGAAAGACAAGAAGAGCGAGGCCACAATGGGGCCGATGACGAAACCGGAAATACCGAACAGCACCAGGCCGCCGAGCGTGGAGAAGAGAATGAGCAAAGGGTGAATACGCAAATTTTTGCCGACCAAAACCGGCCGGAGTAAGTTATCAATGGTGCTAATGATAAGCACCCCCACCACTAGAATGACAATACCCTGCCAGACGTGGCCCGTCAGGAGCGTAATCACGCCGGCCGGGAGCCAAACCAAAAACGCGCCGGTAACGGGGATAACTGACAAGGCCGCCATGAGAATGCCCCAGATCAGGGCACTGTGAATGCCGGTGATGGCGAAAAGCGCCCCTCCCAAACTGCCTTGCACCACACTAATCAGGAGGACGCCTTTGATGGTGGCGCTGGTGGTGGCGGTGAATTTGGCATAGAGCATCGTTTCGTAGCGATCGCCCAAGGGGGAAAGGTACATCAACTTTTTTAATATTTTTTCGCCATCCCGGACAAAAAAGAAGAGTGTGTAAAGTGTGATAATAAAGAAAGCGATAAATTCCAGAGAGTTTTGGGTGAGATTTTTTGCGACATTGAAAATAGAGCTGACCACAATCCGGCCGAACTCGGTAATTTTTTCAGTAATAACGGCGTCGTTGATCTTGAACGTCGGTAAGTATGGGTTGTTGTGAAGCAGGCCGGTAATCTGCTGGATTGAAGCGCTGATTTGTCCTTGGTTATCGTTGAGAGCTTCATAGACGCCGAGCGACTCTTTGACGAACAAGGTCCCCAAAATAGTGAGGGGCAGGAGTATGATGATCGTGACGAAAATCAGGATGATGGAGGCGCTAATATTGGGGTGGCGCACGACGCGTTCCAAGCGCTGGTAGAAGGGATAAAACAATGTCGCCAAGACTGCCGCCCAAAAAATGGGATAGGCAAACGGCCGGATAGTATAGATGAATACTATGGTAACCAGGAGTAAAAGTCCCAAAAAAAGATAATTACGAATTTTGGAGAAGTCCATACGGTAGTTATTAGGAATATAAGAAAGTGTAGCAAATCTAAGAAATTTCGGCAACCTCTGGAGTAGTTATAATTTCTTTGAGAGTCGCCGGCGAGATTACTCGTAGCAGCATGATAAACCCAATGTAGACTGTCGCGCCGAGCGCCAGCGCGCCAAAAAGGGGCATCTTGGGAACAGCATACAGCGTCGCCCCCATGATAAGGCTCGCCAAGAGTATCTTGAAGAAAGAAGTGAGCCGCGGCGTTACGCCGGAATAGTAAATGGTGAGGATGGTTAAACCAAGCCCGGCGTAGACTTCAGAAAATAACGTCACCCCGATCGCCCCCCAGACGCCGTAATGGGAAATAAAGTAGAAATATCCCGCCAGGCTTAAGACAGCATCAGTGCCATAGATCCAGAGAGCTTCCTTCTGGCGGTTGATGGCCAGCGCGATATGGCCAAAAATCATGCCGAAGCAAGTGCCGAAGATAGACAAACTCAAATAGCGCAGGTAGTCCCCGCCTTCCAGAAAGCTGCTGCCGGCAATGAGACGGAGAATCGGGCGGGATAAAACAAAAATGCCGACAATCATCGGCATCAGCACCAGCACGAGCGCGTCAAAACCAAGCTGATAGCGTTGTTTGAACTCGGCCAGATTATTACGCGCCCAGGCGAACGTGATGAGGGGCATTATCATACCCATAATAAGGGCCGCGATCTGAATGACAACGTCCAGCACGCGGTAGCTGGCTCCGTAAAGACCGACCACTGTCTGCGCTGTATAAAGGGGCAATATGACGCGATCCGCTTGCAGGTAGAAGGCATTGCAGATGACGGATATGGCCGTCGGCCACATTTTGTGCAATAGCGCGCGTGACACCGCCCGGTCAAGGCTAAAGTGGATTGGTCTGAGGTGAAGCCACAAATAGCCGGTCGTAGCAATGGCCGCGGCGGTGATGATTGTCATGATCGGAAGAAAACCAAAGCGGCCGAGCGCCACGCCCCCCACGCCGATCACCAAAACCACACGCCCGACAACTTCGCCGACAGTCGCCGTCATCAGTTGCAACCGCTCGCGATAATAGCCGATGAATACCTGGTTTAAAGCGGTTACAAAAAATGACACTGCTAAAATAGCGACGGCTAACTTAATTTCTGGTGGATAAGGGAAAAAGAGAATAATAAGCGGCGCTGCGCCATTGAAAAGTGCGGCCGTAATCAATCGCCAGGTCAGAGTGGTATTGAGAATTGCTCGTTTGTCGTACATGCCTTCGGCGAGCATGTTTGATACCGTCACCGTGAAGCCAAAGTCGCTTACAATGCCGATGAACTGTAAAAAGCCGCTGGCCGTGATATACCAGCCGAAATGCTCGGCCCCCAAGCTTCGGGTCATAATGGCAACCGCCATCAGGCCGAGGAGAGTGCTCGCGGCTTTGCCAATAATCTGTATCGCCGTGTTGTGGGCGATGGTGCGGGCGAGAGACATAGTATGCCGGTGAAATTATATACAATGTGGCAGCATTTTTTCTATGCTCAAACCGGAAAGAGGCTTAGGTTTTCTTCTTTGAATGCCAGCAACTTGATAATTTTTCCCGGCTGTGCCCAATTCATAGTGCCTTCCATTTTCAGGGACAGCAGGTAATTTTCAACCTCGCCGCTTGTTAATTGCTTAATGATTTGATCGGCCTCGTCTCTATTTTCTACGGGCATAAACGCTTGCAGTGATTGATTTGCCTGCCACTCACTTGAAAATATTTTTGGTTCAAAGGTTTTTTTACCATAGGCTTCCCACACGATTTTGTGAGGAGAAAAATTATATTCCCCCACGCCCAATAGTGACCACCACAGGCCTTTTTTAATCCAAACATTGATTAAAGAGCCCTTTCGGTTCTGCAAATTATCCTTGTTTGTGATAAGATATTTCCAAAGCGCATCATTCTCACGTAGCATTTTTTCATCCAGGGGTTTTCCATTAAGAAATTTTTTTTGGCAGATCAAGGCCGAATTTCTCTTTTACACTTTTAAAAATTTTTTGATAATGAGTTGTATTAAGCTCTGCACCGTATAAGCGTTCAGTGGGTAGGTTGTTAATTGGGTGTCCATTTTTAATTCCGTATTCAATAAGCGATATTAATAAGTTTCCCTCGCCCATTGTTGGGTCAAATATTGTTGCTCCTCCGATCCATTTATTAAATATTCCGAATTGTTCAACAGCAAATGTGCCCCACTCAAAAGGTGTGAAGATGGTACCAATCTCCAATGTTTTATCGGATACATTTAAAGTGTTCATAGTTGCCTCTTTTAAACTCCACTATTGATTTTATTCTTTGCGGTATGTATCATGAGGGAGAGCGTGGAAAGGGGCCACTCTTATATATTCTATATCCCTTGTGTCTTCAGTAGAACCAGCCTGGTTGTGCCCAAATTCCACAATCATAAAGACACCCCTGTCATTCGCCATGTACTTCAGAAGATTCCCTACAGCGCAAACGCCACCGTCTGAATAGCGCGCTTTGTCAAGATCCTTAGTTTTTACATCAAAACCGAAGACGACGCCATCAATACAACAAGCGAAATCAAATATCGTTCTTCTGCCAGGGACATCAATCGGTTCGTATCCGAGCTCTGAACAGATTTTTTTCCAATTTTGGGTTATTCGTTTCTCAATCATTGCACCAAAAGCACGCGAATCCTCGCGCGCGGCGATGCCTGATCGCAATTCTTCGAATAAAGTGCCTATCCTTTCTTCAATTTGAAGGGAAATTTTTTTGAAGTTGAGTTTATTCATATGGTTTTATTATAGCAAATTTTAACTAATAAATAAAGCATTCCCGCCACTTTTGGAGAATGTGATTCTGTGGTATACTGAAGCGTACTGATTATGCTCCAATCCACCAAAATTTATATTGCTGTCTTGGTCTCTTTTCTCTTCGTTGGGCCCGCTGCTCTAGCCGAAACAATGAGTTCAACGACTCCAGAGGACGGATCTTGGGCGGTCAGCTCGGCACCGCTTGATGTTGCATCAAGCACCCCCGCCGAAACCGGAGCGCCAGCCGAACCAGCCATCAGGGTCAAGCTGTATCAGACCAAGGACCCGGTCAAATTTTCTTCTCCTTTTGCCCACGCTGTCTATAGTGGGGACGAGCTCAAAGGCACCTTACCCGCCGATGAAATGGCCGCCCTGTCATACCATAAGGGCACATATACTTTTAAAAGCAAGTCTATATATTTTCAGTCGTCCGATTATGTGCGCCTGATTCCAGACGATCCGGCTGATTATTTCACGCTTCTAAACTCCAAACGCCGCCTGCCGGGGCGGAAAACGAATTATAATGCCTATCGAGGCGCTCTGGAGTACGTTTTTTCTCCCAAAAGCGCCGAGCCATATCTTATCAACGAGCTGCCGCTGGAAGAATATGTCGCCGGCCTGGGCGAAGCTTCCAACGGCGCGGCCGAAGAATACCTAAAGGCGCTGGCGGTCGCCGGTCGGACATATGCTTATATGATGATCGGCCCCCGCTCGGCTAAGCATCTTTTTGATGTCTATGCCTCTACCGTTGACCAGCTCTATTTGGGGTATAATTCCGAAATAGCTCTGCCGCGCGTCGCTGCCGCCTCTGCTGACACTGCCGGCACTATGGTCACCTACAACGGATCGCCAGTTATCACCAATTACTTTGCCCACTCTAATGGTTTGACCAAAATGTGGGATGGGCGGGGTTTTGGCAGCCGGCCGTGGATGCAAAGCGTGGAAGCGCCCTATGATGTCGGGAAAAAAATGTCCGGCCACGGCTACGGCATGAGCTCCTACGACGCGGCCATGCGCGCTCTGAAAGATGGCTGGAGTTATGACACTATTCTGGCATATTATTATACTCGTACTGGTATTCAGAAGATGTATTGAAAAATAATTCCAAAATAAAACAACCACCTAAAAAATTAAAAAAGGTGGTTTTATTTTTTGTTTCTAGACAATTTCAAGATTTTTTACGGGTTGCTGTTATGAAACTTTCGGTCCGCTTCGGCTAAATCCAAAATCGCCTGGCGCAGCATTTCCGGGTGAGGCACCGAGCTGATCATGAATTTTTCCAGGGCTCCGGCAGTTTGGATGAGCAGATTGCCGTAATTGAATACGGAGGGAAAGATTCCATTTATTTCGGAAGTGATATCCTGGATTTTATAAAGATCAACTTCGGAGATAGTGCGGGCAAATAGACCCTGCTGTTCAATATGGAGCAATCGGTCGTTGGTGACAATGAGCAGGTCCAGGTAAAAACTCACAAAATAAGTATAGAAGAAAAGAATTATTGACAGGCAGTAGATACTGCCGGCCAAGACCAGGAGCGGATAAGAAAATGTTCCGAGGAGAAGCGACGGGAACAGGCGGACGATCAGCAGATAGAGAACCGCCGGTATGGCGAGCAGCACCAAAAAACCCAGTATCGCCGGAACCAATGTTATCAGATGGTGCCGTACCTTGTAGACTATATGCTCGTACGGTTTTTGGTGGATGAAAGCGGTGAAGACCATAGGTTATATAACCAACTGGTTGGGTGAGAAAAAATTGCGCAGCCACTCGGCATTCCATATCGGCACCGGCATTGTCCAATCAACGCCTGAGAGCAGATTCCAAGTGAACCAAAGAATAATGGCCGTGGCCGAGAGAAATAAAAAAGTCACAAAAAAACTGGCGAGGGTGAAGGTGCCAGTTCGGACCAGATGCCCAATATTAAACAGGGCGAACGTGGTGAACGTCAGGAGAAAAAAACCGTAGACAAATAAAACGCTATAAAAAGGAATAGTTACCATACAGTAGAGGTATGGTTATTGTACCAGAAGTGGGGTATGCCCGCAACGAAGATGCGCTACGGCGAGGATTTTTTGGCGAATCTCGCGGCGATGAAGAGGGCGGTGGAGGTGCCGATGGAGACCAGACAGTAGAGGCAGTAGGCGCGGATGATAAATATTTGCAGGGTCAGGAAGTAAATTGAGGCCAGAACGCCAAGCACCGTTGCCCGGGCGGCCAGCAGGAGCACCGCCTCGCGTTTGGTATCTAGATATACCAAAGCGGAGATGAGAATGAAAAGATAATATACAACGCCCCCGAGCGCGACCGGCACACCGACGATCGTTGAATATTGGCTGGTAAGCACCTGGCTGCAGCCATGTACAATCGTACAGGGCGGGAGGGTATGGCGAAAGTGGCCGATAGTGAGATAGGTGGCGTCAAGAAATCCCAGCAGTCCGATGAGAACAAAAATGATGGCAATAATTTTATTTGAGAGCGTCTTTGATGTCTTGTTCAAGATCTCCATAGTTCTGCAGATTCGTCAATTTTTTCCCATTAAGGTAAAAAGTGGGAGTAGCGTCCACATTAGCGCGTTCGCCAGACTCAAAATCTGTCCGCACGCGCGCCCTCACAGCCGCTGAATTCAAATCGGCCATGAATTGATCTTTGTTTAAGCCCAGTTCGGCGGCGTAGCCATTGAATATATTTGTCGGGTCAGAAGAGCCGCTCCAATCTTTCTGGCGTTCAAAGAGCAGGTTGTGCATTTCCCAGAATTTGCCTTGCCGGGCGGCGGCTTCGGCCGCGCGGGCCGAGATGTCAGCATTCTGGTGGATAGACGCAAGTGGAAAATAACGGTAGACAATCAAAAGACGTCCGCCGTAGGTGCTGGCAATCTGCTTTACCAAAGGGTAGTACAAGGCACAGGCCGGACACTGGAAATCGCTGTATTCAACCAAAATATTTTTGGCTAAGACGCTCCCTTCCGCGTGGTCATTGGCAGTAACCGGGTCCTGCAGCGTGCCGCCGGCAGTCACCGCCGCCGGCTTGGCGCCGAGTCGGGCCAGCCCCCAGACCATCAGGCCAAGAGCCGCCGCGACCGTCATCCAAATGCCGAGTCGTTTGAGAGTGTTTGTATTCATAGTAATAATACGCGAACAAATAAGCCTTGTCATTTTACCGCTCTCTGCCAATTTTGGCAAAGGCGCGATACTGGGCGGGGTCAATCATACACCTCACGCCGATGCTTCACTCGCAAGATCATGAGAATTGTAATGGCGCCGTTATGATCAAGGTCAAAGACAGCCCGATAGTCGCCGACGCGGAAGCGATAAGTACCCTCTTTTGGGTTAGTTAGACGCGAAGAGAAGCGCAAAGGGTTTTCTTGAGTGGCAAAAAAACGAAGTTTACGAACAACTCTTTCATATACTTGTGCGTCCAACCCCTCCAAATCAGCCAAAGCCCTAGCGGCAAATTTTAGCTGATACATAAACATTATTTTAAACCAAGTTTTTTTTCCACTTCTTCAAGAGTAAAAACGCGTCCGGCCTTTACGTCAGCTCTTGCTTCAGCGATATCCGCCTCTAATTTAGCCAGCACAGCCTCTTTCTTTGAAAGCGGTTTTACTTCTAGAATAGGCTGATTGCGGCTCATTATAATATAGCGCAATCCTTGCCGACGGGAATACCTGGCCAGGTTCTGGCGGAAGTCTTTCACGCCAATGAGTTTAGTGATCATAGAGGGATCATTTATCCCTCCCCTGTTAGGGGAGGGGCAAGGGGTGGGGTATATGGCATTTTAAAGACGCGGCCAAATACCCCCTCCTCTATCCTCCCCCTAAAAGGGGGAGGAAGTATTGAGTAAGGTGTACCTTAAGTGTACACTTAAGGTACACCAGGTGTCAAGGTCAATAAAAAAACCGACAGAATTTTTTTCTGCCGGTTTGCCCGGTCTGATGGCGGGGTCTAAATGACAGCAGGGGGTAATTATTCCAACGGCGGCGGCACTTCTTCGCCCGCCTCTTCCTCCGGCGGCAACTCTCCGCGCTCCACTATTTCAAACACTTGTTTTCTGATTTTTTCCAATAGCTTGGGATTTTCTTTCAGAAAGCGCTTGGCCGCTTCGCGCCCCACACCCAGTTTTTCCTCGCCGTAACCATAGGAATTGCCTCGTTTGTCAACGACTTTATAAGCCGCCGCCGTATCCAGCACATCGCCCGCGACCGAAATGCCTTCATTGTACATAATATCAAACTCGCAGGTGCGGAAAGGCGCCGCTACTTTGTTTTTTACCACTTTTACTTTCACGCGGTTGCCAATAATTTTATCACCCTGTTTGATTTGCGCCGCGCGGCGGATTTCTATGCGCACCGAGCAATAAAATTTCAGCGCCACGCCGCCGGTCGTTGTTTCCGGGTTGCCATAGACGATACCGATCTTCATGCGCGTCTGGTTGATGAAGACGACGAGGGTTTTTGATTTGCTGACAATGCCGGTGAGCTTGCGCAGAGCCTGGCTCATGAGCCGCGCTTGGAGACCCATGTGTGAGTCGCCCATTTCACCCTCAATTTCCGCTTTGGGCACCAGCGCCGCGACTGAATCAATCACCACCACGTCAACGGCATTGGAGCGCACCAGCGTTTCCACAATTTCCAGCGCCTGTTCGCCAGTGTCTGGTTGAGAGATAAGGAGTTCATCTATCTTCACGCCGATTTTTTTGGCATAGTCTGGGTCGAGCGCATGTTCAGCATCCACAAAGGCCGCAATGCCGCCAATTTTTTGCACTTCCGCCACGATATGCTGGGCCAGCGTGGTCTTGCCGCTCGCTTCCGGTCCGTAAATTTCCACAATTCGGCCTCGTGGTACGCCGCCTACGCCCAAAGCAATATCTACCGACAGACAGCCGGTGGAGACCGCGTCCACTTGCATGGCTTTAGCTTCCCCAAAACGCATAATGGCTCCATCGCCGAAGCGGCTTTTGATCTGATCAATCGCGCTCTCCGCGGCTTTGAGTTTCTCCTTTACCTCCTCGCTGACAGTTCCCTTCGGCATACATATACATTAGTTATTATTTAAACTGATCTGTTCGTTTTTGTTTTTTTGTTGCACCACCAGGTGGCGGGTAACGGTGGTGGTTTTACCATGTTTCTTTTCGGCCGTGATGACAATGGTATTCATGCCGCTTGATAAATCAATTTTTGTTTCAAATATCCCTTTGTCATTCACCATAATATCTTGTCCATTCACCGACAGGTGTGTTTCCGGATCGGTTTCTCCCTGCACGACGGTGGCCGGAGCCCGAAGCACCAGCCCCTCTACCGGGGAGTAGATAACTAGCCGTGGCGGCTCCAGCACCCCGCGCACCTGCCAAAAGAGGTAGCCGGCAAAGAGCGCCACGCCGCCGAGCACGAGAGCATTGCGTAGAAACAGGGAGACCGATGAAAAACGGAGCCCGCGCGTTACCCGGTGCGGGTGAATTAGGGGAGTATCCAAGAGGCCATCCTCATGCGTGAACTGCTCAATACAGTCGTCGCCGGCCAAGCCCAGCGCGGCCGCATATTCGCGGACATAGGCCAAACGAAAGGCCTTGGCTTTGGGCAGTTCGGAAAAATTGCTTTGCTCAATAGCCAGCAAGTGTTTGACAGCAATCCGGGTTCGCTCCGCCAGCTCCTCTACGGTGAGTTGCAAATTTTTACGTTTTTTTTGGAAACGTTCGCCGAGCCGGTCAGTCAGGGCTAGATTTTTATAGCAGAAAATACTCATGTTGAAATCTTAGTTTTCAGTTGTTTCCTCATCTGCAGCAGGGGTCTCTTCCATGTTAATATCTGTTTTCTCACTGTTATTCAACACAGTGCCGCCCGCGTCCATGGTCTGTTCTTCGGCCGGTATTTCTTCTTCAGCTGTTAGCAAATGTTCAGTGAAAATTTCGCGCGGTTTAGCGCCGTCCGCCGGTCCTACTATACCAGCTTCCTCCAGTTCGTCAAGCACGCGCGCCGCCCTGGCATAGCCCAGTTTGAGCCGTCTCTGCAGCAGCGAAGCGCTCGCTTTGCCCGATTCCAAAACTATTCGCTTGGCTTCCTCAAAGAGCGGATCTTGGTCGTCGCTCGGCCCGCCAAACATATTGACGGTGCCGCTGGCCCCGCCGCCGCGGGAAATAATTGATTCATCATATTCCGGCGGTTCGTCGCCTTTCAAAAAGTGTACCACCTCTTTCATTTCTTCTTCGGAAACATAGGCGCCCTGCAGCCGTTTTGGTTTGGACATGTCGGCCGTCAAGAATAACATGTCGCCCCGCCCCAACAATTTTTCCGCGCCCGGGCAGTCCAGGATAGTTCGCGAGTCAATGATGCTCGCGACCGAAAAAGCGATACGTGCCGGGATGTTGGCTTTCATGAGCCCGGTGATGACTTCCACACTCGGCCGCTGGGTCGCGACAAGCAGGTGAATCCCGACCGCGCGGGCCATTTGCGCCAGGCGGATAATACCGGCTTCCACTTCGGCCGCCGCCGCGGCCATCAGGTCGGCCAACTCATCAATCACAAAGACAATGTACGGCATTTTTTCTTCAGCCGTTTTATTGTAGGAATCAATATCTCGTTTGCCGGCGGCGGCGAGCGTGTCGAAGCGGCGATCCATTTCGCCAATCGTCCACTTCAGAGCATTTACGGTCTTCGCGGCGTCGGTGATGACCGGTGTCAGCAAGTGGGGGATACCGTTATAGAGCGTGAGCTCCACCCGTTTCGGGTCCACCATAATTAGGCGGAGCGTTTCCGGAGTGTTTTGGAAAAGTAAACTCAAAATGATAGTGTTGATGCACACTGTTTTACCCGAACCGGTAGCGCCAGCCACGAGCAGATGGGGCATCTTTCCGAGATCGCCCAAATAGGTTTTGCCGGCGACATCTTTTCCGACAGCGATTTCCATGTTGTGTTCGCGCCGGGCAAACTCCGGACTCTCCAGCAGTTCGCGCAGTGTCACCACCGCCGCTTTTTCATTGGGCACTTCAATACCGACGAGCGACTGCCCTGGGATAGGCGCTTCAATGCGAATGGGGTGGGCCGCGAGCGCAAGCGCAAGATCATTTGAGAGCGCCGTGATGCGCGTGAGCTTGATACCCTTTGATGGTTTGAGTGAATACTGGGTCACGGTGGGCCCCACGCGTATTTCCCCCATCTCCACCTCAATGCCGAAGTTTTGAAAGGTGTCGCGAATAACTTCGGCGTTGCTTTTGATATCACCCGCGGTCGGTTTGGTTCTAGAAGTTTGTAAAATTTCTAATGAAGGCAATTTTTTGGAATAAACTTTTGGTTTCGTCACCCTCATTTCGTTTTTTTGCGGCAGCGCGTCCTCTGTTTCTTCTTCCGACTCGTCTTCTTCGTCTTCTTTTCCTAAAGTCCGTTTTTGGAACGTCCGATTTTTCTCTTCTTCGTCATCAGCTGTTTCCTTTTCACTATCAGGGCGGGTGGCGCGCGGGGGTTCGTATTCGCCTTTAATGGTTAAACGGGCAGCCGACTGTTTTTTAAATAAGGCAAAGAAAGCAATAATTTGTCGGCCGAGGAATCCCAAGACCAAAAATGCCGCCCGGTGCGCGGCCACCAGTGTCGCGAGCGAGGTATTGAACAAGAGAATGCTGGAAATGAGGAGTAGCCCCACCAACACAACCATTGCTCCCCAATAACCCACGTAGGTGGCCAAGGGCCAAGCCAAGGCCAAGCCAAATAGCCCGCCGCCGTTCGCCGCCGTTACGAGCACTGAAGTGGCATCGCGTAGGGGCAGTGTCTTTTGCAGTTGGAACAACCCGTTGAAGCTTAAGAAAAAAAGGATCCCACCCAAAAAATGTGTCGGGCGGTAGTCATAGTCCATGTCTTTAATGATGAGCGCCGCCACGATAAAAAGCACTACGGGGAAGATGTAGCGCACCTGGCCAAAAGAAATGGCGAGCAGTGAATCAATGAACACACCGGCCACCCCGGCCTTCTTGAAAAAACTCAAAAGAGCCAGCCCGCTCACGATGAAAAGGATAATTGTAAGCAATCCGCGACCGATTTCGGGGTTCATGGCCAGCCGCTCCGCCAGGCCTCGTTTTTGATTGGTACGTCGGCTCATAGATACCGCCTAGTATAGCATAATTTTTCGGTGTAAACCAGATACAGTTTGGATACAAAAAACCGCTCCAAGTATGTGGGGCGGCATCTGGAATTTTTCTCCACTAAACTGCGAGAAGCGCTGCACGTCTTAGCTTACGAATCAAATCTAGAAAACGTTGCCTGGTAACAAAATAAATCTGTTAAGAGACAAGAGAGAGATTGTTTTTTAGCGTCCGATTCGGTTGAGACATCAACACTTTCGCAGTTTGGTAGAGACAAATTTTTTATTTTTTTGTGTGTGTCAATTGTAAACTAAAGAAAATTTAAGTCAAGTGTGAATAAGTTTAAAAACAAAAACAACCCATATGTTGAGTTGTTTTTTGGTGGACCGCTGGAAGATGGCCCACCATCCCTTCGCCAGGCACCCAGCGGTAGCGTGCCTGGTGTCAAGGACAACGCGAGGCTCTGCCCGCACTGTCGTGTGACTCTGTGGATAACATATGTCATTAGTTTTATGGAATAACTCTTTTTTATCTTATCTTAGCCAAAAATAGGCATCCGCCAGCTGGCGGACTTGACAACACTTTATCCACTTGCTTTATTTGACAAAACCTTTGTTTAAGGGTAAAATGGCGATACTTCTAAATTACTCGTCCTCGACTTCAAGCTGAATTTGGCTAATACTAGCCATATTTGGCTGGTCGGGTAGGTGTCCCAGCCACCGTCCAAATGTCTTCGCCGGGATGCAAGGTCTAACAATTGTGATGTCCAATCTGTTGCACGCCTTGCGGTTTTTACGTAAAACTCAAAAACTCTAGCGGAAAAATGGTCTGCTAGAGGTTTTTTTGTTAACTGTGATTAAATTGTCATTCCCGCGCCATGCCTACCGGCAGGCAGGAAAGCGGGAATCTACAGGGTAACTGATATTAAGAGTTTTGATAATGGATTCCCAATCAAGTTGGGAATGACAGCCACACACAAATAATTTTTTTAACTTTACAAACTTTATAACTTTTTCCAACTCATCGCTATGCCCATCTTCAAGCATCAAAAAGTAAAAGTAGCCGAGCGAAAATATCTGCACGAAGTGGTGTCCATTCCGACACCGGATCTCATTGAAGTGCAAAAAAATTCCTATGACTGGTTTTTAAAATTTGGCGTGAAAGAATTGTTTGAAGAAATTTCTCCGATCACCGATTTTACCGGCCGCGACCTGGAACTCTATTTGGAAAATTATTATTTGGATGAACCGCGTTTTGACGAAGTAGTTTGTCGTGAACGCAACATCACGTTTGAAGCCCCTCTGCGCGTCACGGCCCGCCTGGTGAACAAGCGCACCAGCCAGACTAAGTCGCAGGAAATTTATTTGGGCGATGTGCCGGCCATGACCACTCGCGGCACGTTCGTCATCAACGGCATTGAGCGCGTGGTCGTGAGCCAGCTCATTCGCAGTGCCGGCGCTTTTTTCACCGCCGAAAATGTTCGCGGCCGTCGCTACTATGGCGCGAAGATTATTCCGAATCGCGGCGCCTGGATTGAGATTGAAACCGATCAGAATAATGTCCTTTGGATTAAAGTTGACCGCAAACGTAAAGTCGCCGCCACCTCGCTTTTGCGTGCCTTTGGCTATGAGGATGACGAAAAGCTTATTGAGCTTTTTCAAAATGTAAACAAACACCCGAACATTGACTACGTTGACGCCACCATCAAAAAAGATTTAGCCAAGAGCATGGACGAGGCGCTCATTGAGGTCTACAAAAGAATCCGCCCGGGCGATCTCGCCACCGCCGACAACGCCAAGAGCCTGATCTATGCCATGTTCTTTAACTTTGATCGCTACGACCTCGGCCGCGTCGGTGTGTACAAATTCAACACGAAATTTGATCTTGGTTACACGCCAGAAGATTATGATAAAAAGGATAACCGTATTTTGTCGGCCGAAAAACTCCTCCTGGTTTTGAAAGAAGTGGTGCGCCTAAACATTTCTCAAGAAGAGCCGGATGATGTGGACCACCTCGGCAACCGCCGCGTGCGCGCGGTGGGTGAATTGACGCAGAATCGTTTCCGCGTCGGTTTGGCCCGCATGGAGCGTATCATCAAGGACCGCATGAGCACCTATGAGATGGAACAGCTGACCCCCAATAAGCTCATCAACGCCAGGCCCGTTACGAGCGCCATCCGCGAGTTTTTCATGAGTTCCCAGCTCTCCCAGTTCATGGACCAGACCAACCCGCTGGCTGAATTGGAGCATAAACGCCGTCTCTCGGCCCTTGGCCCCGGTGGTCTTTCGCGTGATCGCGCCGGTTTTGAAGTGCGCGACGTGCACACCACTCACTATGGTCGCATCTGCCCGATTGCCACCCCGGAAGGTCCGAACATTGGTCTCGTGAACCATCTTTCCAGCTTTGCCCGCATCAATGAATTTGGTTTCATTGAAACGGCCTACCGCAAAGTGTTGCGCGAGGTAACGAATGATCCGAAGATGACCGAAGGCGAAGTTATGCGTGGCACTATTGGTGATATAAAAGATGGCACGGAAATTACAAAAGAAATTGCCGCCAAACTAGCCAAGGTAAAACAAAAAACTATCCCGGTGCGCCCCCGCGTGACCAACGAAGTGGTATATCTAAATTCGTTTAAGGAAGAAAAAATTATCAGCGCCGCCGCCTCCACCAAAACCGATGACCGCGGCTACTTTACCGAAGAATCAACGGCCGCCCGTCTTTACAGCAAACCAGGGGTTGCGCACACAGTTGATCTTGAGTATCTTGACGTTGCTTCCAATCAGATTGTGAGTATTGCCACCTCCTGCATTCCCTTTTTGGAACACGACGACGCCACGCGCGCTCTCATGGGCACGAACATGCAGCGCCAGGCCGTGCCCTGCATCAAGCCCGAGGCGCCGCTCGTTGGCACCGGCGTGGAACACGAGGCCGCTCGTTATTCCGGGTATATGATTCTGGCCGATGAGGATGGTGAGATCACCGAAGTTGATGGCGGCCACATTGTTTTGACCGGGAAAAAAGGACAAAAGCATACTCATCAATTTAGCAAATTCAAACGCTCCAATCATTCCACCTGTATTGACCAGCACCCGGTGGTGTCGCTTGGCGAAAAAGTAAAGAAAGGTCAGCCCCTCTCGGACGGGCCGTCTATTCGCCAGGGCGAACTCGCGCTGGGTCAGAATGTGCTGGTGGCGTATATGGTCTGGGACGGCTTTAACTACGAAGACGCGGTCATCATCTCCGAGCGCCTGGTGCAGGACAACAGCTACAGTTCCATTCACATTGAGGACTACACCATTGATGTCTCCGAAACCAAGCTGGGGCCGGAAGTAGTCACCTCCGATATTCCGAACGTCAGTGAAGAAAAATTAAAAAATTTAGATAGTGAAGGTATCATCCGCATTGGCGCCGAAGTAAAATCCGGCGATATTTTGGTCGGTAAAATCACGCCCAAAGGCGAAACCGAGCTCTCGGCCGAAGAACGCCTGCTCCGCGCCATCTTCGGCGACAAAGCCCGCGACGTGCGCGACTCCTCGCTTTACTTGGAGCACGGCGAACACGGTAAAGTTATTGACGTAAAGATTTTCTCAGCCGAAAACGGTGATAAGCTGGAGCCGGGCGTGATTAAGCAAGTACAGGTGACAGTCGCCGATCTGCGCAAAATTCAAGTCGGCGACAAAATGGCCGGCCGCCATGGCAACAAGGGTGTAGTGTCAAAAGTGGTGCCAGTGGAAGAAATGCCCTTTCTTGAAGATGGTACGCCGGTTGATATTATTCTCTCCCCGCTCGGCGTTATTTCCCGTATGAACCTGGGCCAGCTTTTGGAAACGCACCTCGGCCTGGCGGCGAATGCTCTGGGCTACAAAGTGGCGACCCCGGTGTTGAACGGCGTCACCGAAGAACAAATTAAAGTTGAACTCGGTCGTGCCGGCTTCCCCTTGAGCGGCCAGGTCCAGCTCTGCGACGGCCGCACTGGTGAACCTTTTGATCACAAAACTACCATTGGCTACAACTACATGTTGAAGCTCAACCACATGGTGGAAGATAAGATCCACCAACGCTCTATCGGGCCGTACAGCCTCATCACCCAGCAGCCGCTTGGTGGTAAGGCACAATTCGGTGGCCAGAGATTCGGTGAAATGGAAGTGTGGGCCCTGGAGGCCTATGGCGCCGCGCATACCTTGCAAGAAATGATCACTATTAAATCTGATGACGTGCATGGCCGATCTAAAGCTTATGAAGCGATCATTAAGGGCGAGCCGGTCAGTAAAGTGAATATCCCGGAATCATTCAACGTGCTCGTGCGCGAACTGAAAGGCCTCGGCCTGGATGTGGAGCTCTTGAGCCGGGGTGAATCCGGCGAATATAGACCAACCGCTGAAGTCGAAGCGGAGAAGGCAAAGGAAATGAAAACTGATGAAGTTGTGCATGAGCCAGCCTCATAACCTTCTTTTACCTACCTACTTCCTAATAATTATATGGCTCGTGATCAACTCCATTCAATGAACTTTGATGCTATCCGCCTGAAGCTAGCCTCTCCGGAAGTTATCCGCGGCTGGTCGTATGGCGAGGTGTCCAAACCGGAAACCATTAACTACCGCACCCAAAAACCGGAAAAGGGCGGCCTCTTTGCCGAAGAAATTTTTGGCCCGGTGAAAGACTGGGAGTGTTATTGTGGTAAATACAAGAAAATCCGTTACAAGGGTATTATTTGCGATAAATGCGGCGTGGAAGTGACTCACTCATTAGTGCGCCGCGAACGCATGGGCCACATTGAGCTGGTCGCTCCGGCCGCCCATATTTGGTTCTTGCGCTCCGTGCCTTCAAAAGTCGGTTTAATTTTGGATCTTTCCGCCCAGGCCCTGGAAAAGGTTATTTATTTTGCTTCGTTTGTCATCACGCGCGTTGATGAAGATGGTAAGAAGCAGACCAGCGACTTGTTGCGCCAGGAATACAAAACTAAGAAAAAGCAAATTGAGCGCGAGCTGGGCGATGGTTTGCAAGTAGCCGCCGACAACAAAGCCACCTCGGGAGCGATGCAAAAAATCAAGGAGGAAGCCGAACGCAAGCAAAAAGCCCTGGAGGCTGATTTCCAGCAAGCCGAAAAAGAACTCAAAGAATTGGCGCTACTGAAAATTGTTTCGGAAAATAAATATCAGGAATTGTCTCTGCGCTACGGCCACCTGTTTGAGGCCTCTATCGGCGCCGAAGCGGTGTATCATTTGCTCGGCCGCATTAACGTTGAGGAAACGATCAAGAAATTGGCCGTGGAACAGCAAAATGCTAAAGGGTCAAAGTTGGAACGCATTATTCGCCGCAAGAAACTCCTCAAGAGTTTAGCCGTCAATAAAATCAAACCGGAGTGGATGATTTTGAAAAATATTCCAGTTATCCCTCCCGATCTGCGCCCCATGGTGGCGCTGGATGGCGGTCGTTTTGCCACCTCCGATTTGAACGATCTCTACCGCCGTGTTATCAACCGCAACAACCGCTTGCGCCGCTTGATTGAGCTGGATGCTCCGGAAGTTATTTGCCGCAACGAAAAACGCATGTTGCAGGAAGCCGTGGACGCGCTCATTGATAACAATGCCCGCCACGCCAAGACCGTCACTGCCTCTACCGGTCAGAAACGCCAACTGCGTTCGCTCGCCGATATTTTGAAGGGCAAGCAGGGCCGTTTCCGCCAGAACCTCCTTGGTAAGCGCGTAGACTATTCCGGCCGCTCCGTCATCGTTGTCGGCCCGCAACTCAACATTGATGAATGCGGTTTGCCGAAACGCATGGCGCTGGAACTCTTCAAGCCCTTCATCATGGGCGAAATTATTAAACGCGAACTGGCGCACAATGTCCGCTCCGCTTCTCGTTTTATTGAATCTGAAGCCGACGAGGTTTGGGATATTTTGGAAGAATTGACCAAGACTACCCGTGTCCTCCTGAACCGCGCGCCCACTCTGCATCGCCTTGGTATTCAGGCTTTCCACCCCCGCCTCGTTGAAGGTAAAGCCATTCAACTCCACCCGCTGGTGTGTACCGCCTTTAACGCTGACTTTGATGGTGACCAGATGGCCGTCCATTTGCCCCTCACTGCTGAAGCCCGTTGGGAAGCGGAAAACCTGATGGCCGCGGAAAAAAACCTTTTGAAGCCGGCCACCGGTCAGCCAGTTATTACGCCAAAACAGGATATTGCTCTTGGCTGTTTTTATCTCACACACTATGCCGTTAGCGATACGGGTGAGGTGAAGCGTTTCTTTGGTTCAGAAAAAGAGGCCAAGATGGCCTACAAGGGTCGGCTGGTCACTTTGCACGAACGCGTCAAGGTCCGATTTTCTAACCGGGAAAAATTTCCTGAAGATAGTGAAAAACTGATTGAAACATCGGTCGGCCGCATTTTGTTCAACGACATCGTTCCGGCAAAACTTCCCTATTACAACGA
Organism: Candidatus Magasanikiibacteriota bacterium; assembly: GCA_016234265.1. Lineage (GTDB taxonomy): Bacteria > Patescibacteriota > Patescibacteriia > Magasanikbacterales > GWA2-37-8 > JACRFW01. The sequence continues at coordinate 3,506 of JACRFW010000034.1, read as the reverse complement.
AGCGATTAACGTGAAGAAATTGGCGACGATCATTCGTCTGTGCCTGGAAATGTATGGCCAGGAGACTGCCGCTTTCTTCTTGGACGAACTGAAAAACCTTGGCTATCGCTACGTCACCAAGTCCGGCTACTCGCTCGGCATGGATGATTTTCCGAAGATCGTGGAAAAGCCTGGGCTCATCAAAGAGGCTGATGAAAAGATCAAAGAAATGGAAGAACAGTTTCAGGAAGGTCTTTTGACCCAGGGTGAACGCCACGCCAAGATTTTGGAAATTTGGACCGAAGCCAAAGACAAGATCATGGCCAACAACAAAAATATTTTGGACAAGAATGGCCCCGTCTACGCCATGATTGACTCTGGCGCCCGTGGTACCTATGGCCAGCTCGGCCAGGTCATGGGTATGAAAGGTCTCGTGGTGTCACCATCTGGAGACATTATTGAACTCCCGATCAAAGGCAACTTCAAAGAGGGCTTTGATGTGTTGGAATTCTTTATCTCCAGTCACGGTACGCGCAAAGGGTTGTCCGATACCGCTCTGCGCACCGCGAACGCCGGTTATTTGACCCGCCGTCTGGTGGACGTTTCCCAAGACGTGGTGGTGGTGGAAGAAGATTGCGGCGATGAGATCGGTGAGGTCTTTACCGTTGAACAGAGTAAGCAGATGGGTGAAAAATTGGCCGACCGCGTTTGGAGCCGCTATGTGGTGGCCGATGTGAAAGTGGGCAATAAAGTGATTGTGGCATCCGGCGGCGTCATTGATGATAAAATCGCCCGCCTCATTGAAGAGACTGAAGTGAAATCGGTACATGTGCGCAGCCTCTTGCAGTGCCGTTTGCCGAAAGCCGTCTGCCGCAAGTGCTATGGCTATGATCTGTCCACCAACGGCGAAGTAGCCTTTGGCACCGCGGTCGGCATTATTGCCGCGCAAAGTATCGGTGAACCGGGCACCCAGCTGACACTGCGCACCTTCCACTCGGGCGGTGTGGCCGGAAGCGATATCACGCAAGGTTTGCCGCGCGTTGAAGAATTATTTGAAGTCCGCGTGCCCAAGCACCAGGCCGTGCTGGCCGAGGTGACCGGCAAAATTGAAATTGAAGACGCCGACGGTAAAATTGTTACCTCGCCGACCGGTAAAAAGATTTTTGAAGGCCGCCGCGGGCAAAAAATCGTCAAGATTCACTTTGAAGGTATGGATGAAATGAAAGTAAAGTGCAAAGCCGAGGACGAAATCTTGGTGAAAGACGGCGCGACCGTTGCCAAAGACGAAGTGCTTCTAGTGCGCGGCTCATCGGGCGAAGAAATCAAGGCCAAGTATGAAGGACAGGTGAAAGTGGCCAAAAATCTCGTAAGCCTGGAGTATCAGGGCCCGCGTGTGCGCGAGTACATTATTCCGCTGGGGTATAAACTCCACGTCAAAGACAACGACACTGTTGAAAAAGGCGCTCGCCTGACCGACGGCAGTATCAACTTACAAGAGCTCTTTGAGCTCCGCGGTCGTGCTGCTGTTCAGCGTTATATTCTAGAGGAAGTGCAGAGCATTTACTCTTCGCAAGGTCAGAAAGTGAACGACAAGCATGTGGAACTCATCATCCGTCAGATGTTTAGCCGCGTATATGTGGAAGATGCCGGTGACACCGAGCTTCTCCCGGGCGAAATTGTGGAGAAGTCACAGCTGGTGCTCTCCAACCGCCAAGCCAAGAAAAGTGGCATCAAATTGGCCGACGCTCGCGAACTACTCCTCGGTGTTAGTAAGGTTGCTCTCTCTACTCAGAGCTTCCTCTCCGCCGCATCATTTCAGGAAACAGCCCGCATCCTCATCAACACGGCTTCCACCGGTAAGATTGATTACCTGGAGGGCCTCAAAGAAAACGTCATCATCGGCCGCCTCATTCCGGCCGGTACGGGGTACAAGCAATAAAAGCAAACTCGCCTGCAACGGCTTCGCCATAGCAAATTCGGGCAGGGAAACAGCAAAACGGCCACCAATCCATGGTGGTCGTTTTTAAGTTTCCAGCAACTTAATCGCCTGGCTGGCAAACGTCGTTTCCGATAAGGCGATATTTGGTTCCAGTATGGCCGCGGCCTCCTGCTTCTGCCCCAAAACAATTTTCAAAATAGAAGCCAAATCAAATCTGGCCTCGGCTTCCAGGCGCAACGGAAGCAGATGGCTATCAATCGCGCTGCGAAATTTCTTTATTTTTATCTCCGGGGTGGCCAGATTTATTTTTCTGGCGAGATCTAGGTCTGCTTCAACCGCTAACAGCGGCCACTCGGTGGCTAAAGCGGATTCTTTCAGTGACTCGTATTCCGCCACCAGTACGGAGAGTTCCGGATTGTCTATTCGTTTATGCAATAGGTAGTAACGATAAAAAAGTTCCAATCGGCTGTCGCGCTCATCCAGCCGCAGCCCGGCGTAGGTTTGTTGGACGGCCTGATTTTCCGTTTCTCGCGACCAATGGTCGGCTAACATTGACTTATATAGTCGATAAATCACGTTGGCCATGCGTGAAGGAATTATGGGATAGTCCTGACCGCAAAAAGTGTCTTCACGAAGCGAGCGGTATTTATTTCTATTTTTCGGATTTTGTCCAAAAAAGAATAGTGGAAAAGCTAATCTCTTTTTTCGGTACAACTCAAAACCAACCGCCGCGTCTTCATTCTCCGGAGATGTTATTATACGAGGATTAACGCTACGGGGGGCATAGTATGAGTCATATAATAATGGTCCGGCGGCTTTATAGCGCTCTTTGATGCCACCCATGTCATCAACCCGGTGACCAATTTCGTGCGCCAACATGCTCGACGTAATGGTAAAAAAAGTCTCCAGCTCAATTTTCCCAGACTTATCCAGATATGGCCCCACTACTCGGATGCTGTTAAAAAATCTATTATAGCGACCGCCGTGGTTGCTCGCTTCGTCGCCGTCTGGCGGATAAATAGTAATTTCAGTAATCCCCTGTCTAAAAACCGGTTCATATTCGCGCATTTCTTGTTCGATCAGGTCGGTGACGTATTTTTTTTGCCGTTCAGAATAGTGGCAGGCTTCATCAAATTTAAATTCATATTTAAGTGATGCCTCAGCCTTATCCGGATTGGCGCAAAATCCTTCGGACAGATTAACGTCACAAGCCGGCACAGCGCTGACCGCGGCCGCCGTGAGCAGACCTTTTAAAAAATCTCGGCGGGAAAATTTGGCGGATTTCTTATCTCCCGGTGAATATCTTTCAGACATACGTTGGTAATTATATGAAAATCGGCTGGTGTTAGTATAGAGTTCTCTTATATTTAAGTCAATGTTAATTGGCAAGGCACAGCCATGTTAAGCAATTGACGCAACGCACCTATTTGTTATACTAGCAGTATTCTTAAAATGAATCAAATTTTCCCCGCAGCTATGCTGCGTGGGTAAAAGCTGGTAAACTGGGTGCATGTCAGAACATATCAAACGGTCACACAATGTCTCGTTACTGCTGTACCACTTAGTTTGTCCAGCTAAATACCGCCGG